>JBJXHB010000076.1:0-2653 GCA_046160725.1 Aquabacterium sp. | reverse complement strand
CCGAGAACTGGGCCAGGTCGCGCCGATAGGCGGCCAGGGTCAGCGGTGCCAGGCCGTCCTCGACCCACAGCGCATCGGCAAAGCGATCGATGAGCGCCGCATCCGTGCCCGGCACGTCACTGCGGCCGGCACCGGCGGCCGGGCCCGGCCGGCGCAGTGGGGCTGCAGCAGCGCGGCGCGCCAAGCTGGCGGTGCTCAGTCGAGCTTGAGCTTCTGGTCGTCGACGACCTTCTTGTAGACCGCATACTCGGCCTTGATCTGCTCGGCGAACTGCTCCGGCGTGTTGCCCACGATCAGCGAGCCGGTGTCTTCGATGCGCTTGCGCACCACCGGGTCTTCCAGCGCCTTGCGCACCGACGCGCTGATCTTGTCGACCACCGGTCGCGGCAGACCCTTGGGCCCGAGGACGCCGTAGTAGGCCATGCGGTTCACCGGCTCCAGGCCAACCTCCTTGAAGGTCGGCACATTCGGCAGCTGGGGCAGGCGCTGCGGCGCGGCGACCACGATCGGCACCAGACGGTTGTCCCGGATGAACGGCAGCGCAGACGGCATGTTGTCGAAGATCACCAGCACCTGGCCGGCCACGGTGTCGTTGAGCGCCGGCCCGGCGCCGCGGTACGGGATGTGGGTCATGAAGACGCCGGCCAGGCTCTTGAACAGCTCGGTCTGCAGGTGGCCGATGCCACCGGTGCCCGAGCTGGCATAGCTGTACTTGCCGGGGTTCCTCTTCAGGACCTCGATGAAGGTTTTGTAGTCACGGGCCGGGAATGACGGATGCACCGCGATCACGTTGGGCGTGGCCGCGATGTTGATGACCGGGGTGTAGTCGGTGAGCGGGTCGTAGCCGATCTTCGGGTTGATGGCCGGGTTGGCGGCGGTCGTCGATACCGTCGCCATGCCCAGCACATGGCCGTCGGCCGGTGACTTGATGACCTCCAGGGCACCGATCGAGCCGCCGCCGCCGGCCTTGTTCTCGATCAGCACCTGCTGGCCGATGGCTGCGGCCATGCGCTCCTGCACCACGCGCGCGACGATGTCCGTCGTGCCGCCCGGGGCGAAAGGCACCACCAGCCTGATCGGCTTGGTTGGGTAGGCCTGGGCGATAGCCAGCATGGGCGCCGCCAGGGCGGCAACCAGCGTCAGGCGGCGCAACGGCAGAAAGCGGGGGGACGAGGGCATGGCAATGACTCCGGGGGTTGCGGGTGACGGCGGTGATTGTGCAATCACGGTTCGTCAACCCGCTACGTGGCAACCGCAATCCGGTATCGCATGTGGCCATCGCCAAGGCCCGTATGCGGCACTGGCACACTGACTCAGATGGATGTCGCCTGGTTGCTGTTGCCGGACTTCGGCCTGATCGCGCTGGGCTGGGCGCTGTGCCGCTACACGCCGCTGGACCGGACGGTCTGGGACGGCGTGGAGCGGCTGGTGTACTTCGTGCTGTTTCCAGCCCTGTTGTTCCAGGCCATCGTGCGCCAGCCCCTGCCTGGGACGGAGATGGCGCAACTGGCCGGCATCGGCCTGGCCATCACCGCGTCGGGCATCGTGCTGGCCCTGCCGCTGGGGCGCTGGCCGGGCGTGAATGCCCGCCAGCATGCTGCAGGTGCGCAGACGGCCTTTCGCTTCAACACCTATCTCGCGCTGGCCCTGGCCGAGCGTCTGGGCGGCGCCGCGGGCCTGGCCTGGGTCGCGGTCCTGATCTCGGTATGCGTGCCGCTGTGCAACGTAGCCGCGGTCTGGCCGCTGGCCCGGCAGGGCGGCCACGGCTATGGGCGCGAACTGGCCCGCAACCCGCTGATCCTGGCAACGGTGGGCGGGCTGGCCTTCCATCTGCTGGGTGGTCGCCTGCCCGAGCTGGGCGCCACCACGCTGCAGCGCATCGGGTCGGCCGCCCTGCCCCTGGGCCTGATGGCGGTGGGCGCGGGCCTGCGCCTGGGCGCCCTGCGCGAAGGGCCGCGCCTGGCGGCCGTGTTGATGGGCATCCGGCACCTGGTGTTGCCGGCGGTGGCCATCACGCTGGTGCTGGCCGCCGGTCTGCCGCCATTGCAGCAGGTGGTGATCGTCGCCTTTGCCGCCACGCCGACGGCGGCCAGCGCCTATGTGCTGGCCACGCGCATGGGCGGCGACGGCGCCTATGTGGCGGGCCTGATCACCTTGTCCACCTTGCTGGCCGCACCGGGCATGGCGCTGGCGCTGGCGGCCTTGCAGGCGCTGCGCTGAGCGGACCCGTGCGCGGGGCCTGCTATTGCGCCAGTGCCCAGTCGATGTGCTCGGTCACCAGGGCGTCGGCCGCGCCGCGGCCATTGGCCAGCGCCGCACCCAGCGCCGCCCGCCCGGTGGCGTCGGCCGTGCGCCGGGCGTTGCCCAGCGCCACCGCCAGGTTGCGCCGCCAGCGGGTCCAGCCGACACGTCGGATGGCGCTGCCCTCGGTATGCCGCAGGAAGGTCGGCTCGTCCCAGCACCACAGGTCCAGCAGCGTCGCGGCATCCAGGCCATGGCGTGGGTCGAAGTCCACCAGTGCGCTGCGTTGGGCGTACTTGTTCCAGGGGCAGGCCAGCTGGCAATCGTCGCAGCCATAGATGCGGTTGCCCATCAGCGGTCGCAGTTCCGGGTCGATGGCACCGTCATGCTCGATGGTCAGATAGGAGATGCA
>JBJXHB010000075.1:0-2764 GCA_046160725.1 Aquabacterium sp. | reverse complement strand
CCCGAGATCGAGTGGCGCCGGCTGCGCGCCGACCAGCTGCGCGAGCTGGCGCGCGCGGACGCCATGGTGATCCTGCCGCTCGGCTCGGTCGAGCAGCACGGCCCGCATCTGCCGGTGGAGGTCGACTCCCGGCTGGGCGAGGAGGTGGCGCTGCGCACCGCGCGGGTGATGGCCGAGCGCGGCCAGAAGGTGCTGGTGCTGCCGATGCTGTGGCCCGGCGTGTCCGAGCATCACATGAGCTTTGGCGGCACGATTACCCTGGGCTACGCGACGTACCAGGCGGTGATCGAGGATATCTGCCGCTCGGTGCTGCGGCACGGGTTTCGCCGCATCGTGCTGCTGAACGGGCATGGCGGCAACGAGAACGGGCTGCGGGTGATCACCGACGAGCTGACGCCGAAGCTGGGCGTGCCGATTGTTGAGTTCACCTATTGGTACGCCGCCGCCGAGGCGATCGCGGCCATCCTGGAGACGCAGAAGGGCTTGCAGCACGCCTGCGAGGCGGAAACCGCGATGATGATGGCGGTGCGTCCGGAGCTGGTGGCTGAGGACCGCATCGGCATGGCGAAGGTGAACTACACGCCCGATATCGAGGATGTTGTCGGCGGCGGCGTGTATCGCTGGCGCGCCATCGGGGCCCGCTCCTCCTCCGGCGTGATCGGCAATCCTGATGCCGCCAGCCCGGCCAAGGGCCAGCGGCTGTTCGACGCCGTCTCGACGACGCTGGCCGACAAGCTGGGCAACCCCGCGCTGTGGGACCTGCCCTGGGACGCCGAGCGCGTTACCTGACGTGACGGAAGGCCCGCAGCTTCGGCGCACGCTGACACTCGGGCCGCTGGTGTTCTACGGCCTGGGCGTCATCGTCGGCGCCGGGATCTATGTGGCGATCGGTGCGGTGATCGACCGGGCCGGCACGGCGGCGCCGCTGTCGTTCCTGCTGGCCGGGTTGGTCGCGGCGGCCACCGGGCTCTGCTATGCTGAACTCGCCGGGCGGTTTCCCGAAGCTGCCGGGGCGGCGGCCTATGTGCGCCATGGCTTCGGCTCGGACCGGCTGGCGTTGCTCACCGGCCTGGCGCTGGCGCTGGCCATCATCGTGGCGGCGGCCTCGATCGCGGCCGGGGCGGTGCAGTATCTCGCATTGCTGCTGCCGCTGCCGGCGTGGGTGCTGATTGTCCTGGTGGTGGTGTTGTTCACCGTTGTCGCGGCGGTGGGGGTGCGCGAAAGCGTGTTCCTGGCGGCCGGCATTGGGGTGCTGGAGCTGCTGGGCCTGGTGGCCGCGACGGTCAGCGGCCTGGCGAGCGCCCCCACGATCGATCTTGCCGCCATGGTGCCGGCCGACCATGCCGGGTGGAGCGGTGTGTTGGCTGGCGGCTTCATCGCGTTCTTTGCCTTCATCGGCTTCGAGAGCCTGGCCAACATGGGCGAGGAGATCCGCGATCCGCACCGCACCCTGCCGCGCGGCATCATCAGCGCGATTGGTGCGAGCCTGGTGCTCTATCTCGCCGTCTCGATCGCCGCGGTTGCAGGCGGGCGCGAACCGGCATCGCTGGCGGCGCTGTTCGGCGGGCTGGGCGCCAGCGTGTTCGCGCTGGTCGGCACGCTGGCGGTGGCCAACGGCGTACTGGTGCAGATCATGGTGCTGGCGCGGCTGTTCTTTGGCGTGGCCAAGCGCGGGCAGTTGCCGGCAGTGCTGGCGCAGGTTCATCCGCGCACCCGCACGCCGGTGGCCGCCACGCTGCTGGCAGGTGGGCTGGTGCTGGCGATGGCGCTGTTCCTGCCGTTCGAGCGGCTGCTGGCGCTGGCCAACCTGATCACGCTGGTGATCTTTGCCCTGGTGGATATCGCGCTGTGGCGGGTGCAGCGCGTATCGGCGGCCGGACCGGGGCGTTTTGCCGTGCCGCATTGGCTGCCCATCGTCGCGGCTGGACTGGCCCTGGCGCTGGCGCTGGCGGAGCTGGTTGTCTGATACACGCTTGACGATGCCGGGGCCGCTGCCCTCAATGCGGGCATGACGATCTCCCCGCCCATGCCCCGCAAGCTGCCTGTCTGGCGTTCGCTGATGTATGTGCCGGCGCATGTCGACCGTTTCATCGATCGCGCCCACACCCGCGGGGCGGACTGCATCCAGCTTGACCTGGAGGACAGTGTGCCGCCTTCGGAGAAGGCTGCGGCGCGCGCCAACCTGGCCGATGCCGCCCGCCGCGTCCGGCGCGGGCCGAACGATGTGCTGGTGCGGATCAATGCCCCGCTGTCCCTGGCGGTGCCCGATGTCGAGGCGGCGGTGGGGCCGGATGTCGACGGGCTGATCATCACCAAGGCGCGCGGGCCGGACCACATCAAGCTGATCGACGAACTGGTCAGCGAGCGCGAGGCCAAGGCGGGTCTGCCCGACGGCCACACCTGGTTCTTCATCCTGGTCGAGACCCCCGAAGCCTTGCCCCACGCCGAGGCCATCGCGCGGGCCAGCCGGCGCTGCATCGCGCTCAGCCTGGGGGCCGAGGATTTCGCCCTCGCGCTGGGCGCCGAGCCCAGCGAGGAGGCGTTGGCGCTGGCCAAGGGCATGGTGCTGCATGCCGCCCGCGCCGCCGGGGTGATGCCGCTGGGCCTGACCGGCACGCTGGCCGGCTTCGGCGACATCCCGGCCTTTGCGGCGATGGCGCGGCGCTCGCGCGCGCTCGGCTTCGAAGGCGCCTCCTGCATCAATCCGGTGCAGGTGGCACCGCTGAACGACGCGTTCTCGCCCGGCGAGGCCGAGATCGCCCAC
>JBJXHB010000074.1:0-11595 GCA_046160725.1 Aquabacterium sp. | reverse complement strand
GTTGGCCGAAGAACTGCGCAAGGCGGTGGGTTCGCCGGTCTGGATTGCGCCCGAACAGGTGGTGGGTGTGCGCGGCGACCCGCGCAGCGACATCTTCGCCATCGGCGTCATGCTGTATGAGCTGGCCACCGGCGAGCTCCCCTTTGGCTCGCCCACCACCGACAGTGGCTTGCGTCTGCGCTTGTGGATGGACCCCAAGCCACCTCGTGCCTGGCGCGGCGACTTGCCCGAGTGGCTGCAAGAGGTGATCCTGCGCTGCCTGGAACATGAAGCGGCGCACCGCTACCCATCGGCAGCCCATCTCGCGTTCGACTTGTCGCACCCAGACCACGTCACCGTCACGGCGCGTGGCAAGCGCATCCGCGGCACCAGCTTCAAGGAGCATCTCAAGCGCTGGCTCAGGGCGGCGGGCAAGCACTACCAGCCCAGCCTGATGCCCACCCACCACATCGAGCAGATCCCCATCGTGATGGTGGCGTTGCCACCCCACCAAGAGGTGAGCGACGGCACGATGCACGCGCTGCGCCAGGCGGTGACCCATTCACTTGGCGTGCGCCCGGGCGCGCGGCTGGCATGTGTGACCGTGATCTCGCCCAGCGAAACCAGCTACACCGACGCCGACCGCAGCGAGTCGCAGGTCCACCGGCGCCACCTGGCCGTGATGATGCAGTGGGCCGGGAGTCTGGACCTGAACGGGCATCAGACTTCGTACCACGTGCTGGAGTCCCACGACGTGGCCCAGACCCTGACCCGCTACGCCCAAGGCAATCATGTCAGCATGATCGTGATGGGTGCCGCGACGCATGGCCTGCAGATGCAGCGCCTGGTGGCCACCGTCCCGATCAAGGTTGCGATGGATGCACCGTGCACGGTCATCCTGGTCAAGCAGCCGTCGCTTCTCGATCAGCCCGACCGCTGACCGCCCGCCGCGCCGCTACTCCACCCGCGCGCCGCTGTCCTTGACCACCTTGCCCAGCCGCGGCACATCCGAGCGCACCACGGCGCCGAGCTCGGCCGGGGTCATGCCGGACAGGTCCAGGCCGAGGTCGGTCAGCCGCTTGGCCACGTCCGGCATCTTCAGGATGCGGGCGATCTCGGCATGCAGCCGCTCGATGATCGGTGCCGGTGTGCCCGCGGGTGCGAACACCGCCTGCCAACTGCTCAGCTCGAAGCCGGCCAGACCTTGCTCGGCCATGGTGGGCACATCCGGCGCGACGCCGCTGCGCTGGGCCGATGTGACGGCCAGGGCGCGCAGCTTGCTGGCCTTGATGTGGGGTATGGCGGTGGCGATGTTGTCCACCGCCACCGGCAGCGTACCGCCCAGCAGCTCCGGGATCATCGGGCCGCTACCGCGGTAGGGGATGTGCTGCATCTTCACGCCCGCCATCGCCTTGAACAGCTCGCCCGAGATGTGCTGGCTGGTGCCGTTGCCGGCCGAGCCGAAGCTGTACTTGTCGGGGTTGGCCTTCAGCAGCGCGATGAACTCCCGCAGGTTCTGCGCCGGCACGCCGGGGTGCAGCAGCAGCACATTGGGCTGTGTCGCGTACATGGTGATGGGCGCGAAGCTGGCCACCGGGTCATAGCCCAGCCGGCCCTCGTACAGCGTGGCATTGATGGCATGCGAGCTGATGGTGCCGCCGCCGATGGTGTAGCCATCCGGCGCGGCGCGCGCCAGCTCGGCCGCGCCGGCGGAGCCGCCCTGCCCCGGCTTGTTGTCGATGACCAGCGGCTGCCCCAGCGCACGCGCCAGGTGCTCGCCCACGACCCGGGCCAGGATGTCGGTGGTGCCGCCGGCCGCGAACGGCACGATGTAGCGGATCGGCTTGCTTGGCCAGGCGCTCTGGGCGCGCGCCGGCGACCACAGCGGGGCGAGCGGGGCGGCCAGTGTCAGGGCCAGGGCATGTCGGCGGCGCAGGGTCATCCTTGTCTCCACAGGCTGAGGTGTGGGCGCGTTCTAGCACCCGGCACGGCAACCGGGAATAGTGGATGTGCCGGTGCGGGCAGCTGCACCAGGGTAGACCGGCGAGGTGACAGGGCCGCGCCGCCGCCGCCACTGCGGAGCCGATCAGTCGTCAAACCAGGCCAGCACGCGCAACTCAAGGCTCTGCCGCGGCGGCGCATCGACCGGCGCGGCCGGATCCTCGAACGCCGTATGCGGGCTGGCACAGGTGATCGCGGCCTCGCCGCGCTCACTGTCGTAGTGCACGAACACGATCACCTCATCGCGGCATTGCTGCGCAAACCAGTACCAGCGGTGCTCGGCACGATGCAGTACCGCATAGGTCTGGCCCCGGCGCTCGCGATAGACGAGGTCGTTGGGCACCAGATCCGCGCGCGGCACGCTGGCGGCATCGGCAAGCGCCAGCGGGGCATCGCGCAAGGGTTCGTCCAGCAGCGGCCGCCACAAGCCGTAGATGGCCCAGCGGCCGCGCAGCACGCGCTCGGCGGCGGCATCGCCCAGCACCTGGCGCACCCGCTGCGGGCCCGAGCGCGGCGTGTAGTCCGCATGCACCCGGCCCACCGGTTCGCGCACCGCCGCGAACGAGCCGCCCATGCCATCCAGCGGTGGGCGGTGCGCCGCGCGGCGGCGCCGCGTGCGATCGAAGCAGCGCGCACCCACGGCGCCGCTCAGCTCTCGCACCAGGGCCTCGGCCTCCGGATAGGCAAGGCGCAGCAGCTCGTCCTCGTTCCAGAAGTCGCGCACCGCGCTGCGCTGCGCGGCCAGCGTGAAGCCGGTGCCCGCCAGGCTGGCGCGGGCGCCCAGCGCCCGGGCATCGTGGATCGTCACCGCATGCGCCTGCAGCTGGCCGTTGAAGCGCGGCGCGCCGTCCGGCGGATCGAACCCATAGGTGTGCAGCGGCTCGCGCTGCGGCGCCAGATAGTTCAGCTGGGTGAGGACGGGCGCGGCCGCCGCGGTCATCAGAAGAACGCCATCGTGCGCACTTCGATGCTCTCGCGCGGCGGCGCGTCCGGCCGGGTGTCGGGATGCTCGAAGGCGCTGTGGCCCATGAAGCGCGCGCGGCCGTCGGTCTCGCTGTCGTAGGTCTTGAGCAGCAGGGCCTGGTTCGCCTCCATCTGCGGGAAGTACCACCACTTGTGCTGCGGCGAGTAGCGCATCACGTAGATCTCGCCGGTGCGCTCGCGGTACTTCAGCTCCATCAGCAGCAGGTCTTCCTTGACCTGGGTCTGCGCGTCGCACATCGCCAGCGGCAGCTCCTCGACCCGCCGGTACAGCGGCTTCCACACGTTGTAGAAGGCCACCCGGCGCTTCAGCAGCTCCTCGGCATCGTCGGGCACGATGTCGCGCACCCGCTGCGGCCCGCTCCTGGGCGTGTAGTCGCTGTGCACCAGCATCACCGCCGGGCGTTTCACGGTGGTCTGCACCTTTAGGTCCGGCGGCAGGCGGCGGCGGATGGTGTGGTCGAACACCACCACCCGCTGCGCGCCGGTGTGCCGGATCACATGCTCGACCACCTGCGGGTAGAACCGCGCCTTGACCGACTGGTCGTCGTCGTACTGGTCGAAGTGCCCGATGAAGGGATGCAGCTCAAAGCCTTCGCGGTCGAGGTGGAACTCGTTCACCCGCGACCAGCCGTCGTGGATCTCCACCTCGCGCAGATCGGTGCCCGGCGGATTGAGCCGGGTACCGGGTTCCGGCTCGTAGAAGTAGTAATCCGGTGGAATGCCGTTATCCACCGTGTACTGCATCGTGGCGCGGACAGATGGTGTCGTGCTCATCGGGTCTTGAATCCTTCGCCGACCCAGGTGTCCTTCCAGCACGGCAGGCTCTCCATGTCGACCGTCAGCCAGCGCTTCAGGTTCGGGTGGTCGTTCAGCGGCAGCTGCTGCCAGCCGTGCAGGTGGGCCGGCGCGGCCAGTGCAATGTCGGCAATCGTGGGGTCACTGCCGGCCACCCAGCGGCTGCCCGCCAGGCGCTGGTCCAGGATGCCGGCCAGCTTGTGGAACTGCGCCGCCTGGGCCGACAGCACCGCCGGATCCGCCGCGCCGCCGAGCAGCGGCTTCACGCAGTTCTCGACCAGGAAGACATAGCAGCTCGGGAACCAGCTCGACGATTCCCACAGCAGCCAGCGGTTGACGTCGGCGCGCCGATGCAGATCGGTGGGATAGGCCTTGGCATTGCCGACCTTGTCGGCCGCGTACTGCAGGATGGCATTGGATTCCCACAGCACGAAGCCGTCGTCGACCATCGCCGGCACCGAGGCCATCGGGTTGATCGAGACATAGGGCTCGGCCTTCTGCTCGCCCTTGAAGTAGTCCACATGAACCAGCTCATAAGGGGCGCCGATCAGCTGCAGGCCGGCGAGCACCTTGCGGCAGTTCACCGTGATCGGGTCGGCATGGATCTTCATCGTCATCGCATCTCCTCGGCTTCGTGGCCTCGGGATGGGCCGCGTGGGGCGGCAGTCTATGGATTGACCTGCGTCAGTACAGCTGCTGGAATGCGAACACGTCGTCTCCAGATTGGAAACAGTCATCGTCTCCAGCACCATGCTCGCCGCGTTCGTCGCCGTGGCCGAACACTCGAGCGTCAGCCGGGCGGCCGAAGAGCTCGGCGTGGGCAAGAGCGTGCTGAGCAAGCGCATTGCGCTGCTGGAGCAGGCGTTGGGCACCACGCTGTTCTCGCGCAGCACGCGGCGCATCGCGCTCACGCCGGCCGGTGAGGCCTATCTGGATTTCGCGCGCCGGGCGCTGCTTGAACTCGGGGCCGGCGAGGAGCGGCTGCGCGCCCAACGCTCGGAGCTGAGCGGGCGCATCCGCGTCAGCGCCTCGGTAGCCTGGGGCCAGCGCGTGCTGGCCGGTGCGTTGGCCGAATTCCTCCGCCAGCATCCGGGCATCGAGATCGAGCTGCAGCTGGGCGACCGGCTGAACGATCTGGCGTTCGAGCGGATCGATCTCGCGCTGCGCTGGTCGGCGCAGACGCTGCCGGAGCTGCATGCCCAGCCGGTGGCGGCGGTGGACTGGGTACTGGCCGCCACACCGACCTACCTCGCCGGCACGGCGGTGCCGCAGCGTCCGGCGGACCTGGCGCAACACACCTGCCTGTACTACTGGCGCGAACCGTCCGACGACCTCTGGACCCTGGCAGCCGCTGGCGAGCTGCAGCAGGTGCGGGTCTCCAGCCGGTTTCATGTGGACAACCCTGAGGCGGTCGCCGAAGCCGCGCTGGCCGGCCTGGGCGTGGCCCTGCTGCCCGACTTTCTCAGCGCGCGCGCCCTGGCTGACGCCCGACTGCAGGCGGTGTTGCCAGGCTGGACGCCGCAAACCAAGTACGGGCGGCTGGTGCATGCGGTGACCACGCCCGAGCGTTGGCGGCTGCTGCGCATTCGGGCGCTGGTTGAGTTTCTCGCCGGGCGACTGGGCCAAGAAGTTGACGGGCTTGCATGGGGCGCGCGCCACAAGAACCGGCCGCCTTCCTGACCGTAGGCTCGGCCGCCGAAAAGCCGTGGCATCCCCCCGCCGGCGTGGTGGACGCGCCCCGTGTGACGAGACTCAGGCCTTGAACTCGCGCAGCACGCGCCCGGCATGGCGGTCGGTGCGGGCGCCGTCGCGCATGGCCAACTCGCCATTGACCATCACATGGACGATGCCGCCGGGATAGGCGCGCGGCTGGCTGACGGTGAAGCGGCTTTCGATCTGCGCCGGGTCGAACACGGTCACATCGGCCCAGTGGCCGACCTTCAGGCGCCCGCGGTCGGCCAGGCCCAGCCGCGAGGCCGGCAGCGCGGTGATGCGGCGGATGGCCTCCGGCAGGGTCAGCACCTGCCGGTCGCGAACATAGTGCTGCAGGAAGCGCGCGGCCCAGCCATAGCCGCTGAGCGAGAACAACTGGTCGGCCAGCGCGCCGTCGGGCGCCAGCGCGGCGGTGTCGGAGATCACGGCGCAGGCGCTGTCGCGCATGAACAGCTCGATCTCGCGCTCGCTGAAGCTCTGCGTGGCCCACATCAGGCGCGGTGCGTCGTCGCCCTCCTCGATCAGCATGTCCATCGCCGCGTCGTAGGGGTCCACGCCCCGCTGGCGGCCGATCTCGGCGAAGTCGGTGCCGATCAGCGCGCGGTTCGCGCGGGCGTTCAGCAGCTTGACCTTGTGCCACTGGCCGGCCTTGACGATCAGCAGCATCGGCGCCGGGTTGTCCTTGACCTTCTGCCGCACGGCAGGGTCCTTCAGCCGCTCCAGCGTGGCCCGGGTGCCGCCTTCGCGCACCCACTTGGGCAGGATGGCGATGATGCTGGTGTTGTTCCAGTCGTGCGGGATGACGTCGAAGCCGACGTCCACGCCGTGCCTGCGCGCAGCGGCGATCAGCTCCAGCGTGTGTTCGCCGGCATAGGCGGGCGCGCCGTACTTGGTCTGGATGTGGGAGATCTGCAAGCGCGCGCCGGACTGCCGCGCCGCGGAGATGGCCTCGCCGAAGCCGAGGTCGTAGTGGCGGTCGCGGTTGCGCACATGGCTGGAATACAGCCGGCCGCGCTGCGCCGCCGCCTGGCACAGCGGCACCAGGTGCTCGGGCGACGAGAGGATGCCGGGCCAGTACTCCAGGCCGCTGGACAGGCCAGCCGCGCCTTCATCCAGCGCCTCCTCGACCAGGCGCTTCATCTGCGCGATGTCCTCCGGCTCGCCGGCATGCAGCGCGTCGCCCAACACCGCGCGGTGCACCGTGCCATGGCCGACGAAGGCCGCCACGTTCACGCCCAGCGGGCTGCCGGCCAGCACCTCCAGGTACTCGCCAAAGCTGCGCCACTGGCGGCCGCCGGTGGCATCCGGCGCGTGGCCGGCGGCCAGGTCGACCGCATCGCCGCGCCGGCGCAGCGGCGCGCAGCTGACGCCGCACTGGCCCATCACCTCGGTGGTCACGCCCTGGTGCACCTGGCTCTGGGCCCGGCCGTCGACCACCAGCGTGAAGTCAGAGTGGGTGTGCAGGTCGATGAAGCCGGGCGTCACCGCCAGGCCGGCCACGTCCAGGCGCTGGCGTGCCGTGGCGCCGGCCAGGTCGCCGATGGCCGCCAGGCGCCCGTCGCGCACGCCGACGTCCAGACGTTCCGGCGGGCCGCCATCGCCATCGCAGACCATGCCGCCGCTGAGGATGGTGTCGAACATGCGCCGTGCCCCTACCTGCCCTTGCCGAACACCAGGTTCGGCAGCCACACCACCAGCTCCGGCAGGGCCACCACGAAGGCCATGCCCAGGATGTAGGCCACGCAGAACGGGATCACCGCCACCGAGATCTGCTCGACGCTGGCCTTGGCCAGCCGCGCCCCGATGAACAGGTTGCCGCCCACGGGCGGGGTGAGGAAGCCGATCTCGCAGGTGAGCACGGTGAAGATGCCAAAGGTGATGGGGTCGATGCCCGCCTTCATGGCCGCCGGCAGCAGCACCGGCGTGAACAGGATGATCTGCGCCAGCGACTCCATGAAGGTGCCGATCAGGATCAGGAAGGTGCCCACCACCAGCAGGAACAGCCACTTGTTCTGCACGATCGGGCCCAGCAGCTCGATGGTGCGCTCGGGCAGGTTGTACAGCGCCAGCACCTGGCCGAAGGCGGTGGTCGGCGTGATGAGCACCAGCAGCCCGGCGATCAGCGCGGTGAAGCGCAGCGCCTCCAGGATGGACGCGGCGTTCAGCTCCCGGTAGACGAACAGGCCGACGAACAGCGCATAGGCCACCGCCACGCCGGCGGCCTCGGTGGGCGTGAAGACGCCGGTGTAGATGCCGCCCAGGATCACGAGCGGCGCGCCGATGGCCCACTTGCCAGCCCACATCGCCTGCAGCAGCGGGCCCATCGCGAAGGGCGCGCCGCGGCCGCCGAAGCCGTTGCGCACCGCGATCCACCAGGCGGTGACCAGCAGCAGCGACGTGACGAAGATGCCGGGGATGATGCCGGCGAAGAACATGCGCGGGATCGACACCTCCGCCACCAGCGCATAGATCACCATCAGGTTGCTGGGCGGGATCAGGCTGCCCAGCGCACCGGCGGAGGCCGCCACCGCACCGGCGTAGCGCCGGCTGTAGCCCTCCTTCAGCATGGTCGGGATGGTGACGCTGCCGACCGCCGCGGTGGTGGCCGGACCGGAACCGTTGAGCGCGGCGAAGAAGGCGCACGCAATCACCGTCACCAGGCCCAGGCTGCCGCGATAAGCACCCACCAGACTGGTCGCGATCTTGATCAGGTGGTTGGCCATGCCGCCCTTTTCCATCAGGCGGCCGGCCAGCACGAACAGCGGGATGGACAGCAGCGGGAAGGGCTGCAGCGCCGTGAAGGCCGTCTGCGCCAGCATGGTCTGCGGAATGTCCGCATAGTGCAGCGCCACCGCGACGCTGAAGCCGACCACGGCATAGATCGGCACGCCCATGACCATGAGCACGACGAAGACGAGGCAGATGATGGCGACGTCGCTCATAGATCGGGCGCGGCCTCGTCTTCAACGGTGGGGAAGCCCCGCCGGTCTCCGCGCCACCAGACCAAGTAGGCCTCGAGCAGCCGGTACAGCATCAGGCCGTTGCCGATCACGATGATGGTCTGGAACCACTTCGCGTCGATCTTCATCGAGGCGATGACGGTCTGCTGCCGCCACAGCAATTCCAGGTATTCCCAGCCGTAGATCATCATGAAGATGAGGAACGCCGCCCACACGAGATCGGCCAGGAAGGTGATGAACCAGGCCGCGCGATAGGGCAGCACCATCACCGCGGCCATCATGCGCACGTGGAACTTCTCGTGCACCGCCATCGAGGCGCCGAAGTACACCGCCCAGGTCATCGCGAAGGTGGCCACGTCCTCGGTCCAGACCAGGCCGATGTTCAGCACATACCGCGAGAAGACCTGCAGGCACACGCACACCGCGATCACGGCCACCAGGCCGCAGGCCGCCCATTCCTCGAACGGGCGGCCGCGCAGCGACAGGGTCTGACGCAGGATCATGCGGCGGCGCGGATCTTGTCGAGCATGGCCTTGAACTCGGGGCCTCGCTCGGCCACGAACTTGTCCTGCAGCGGCAGCACCGCATTGATGAAGCTGCGCTGGTTGGGCCGCGTGGTCTTCATGCCGCTGTCGGCCAGGAACTTGCGGACGTTCTCCACCTCGGACTCGACGGTGACGCGCTGGTGCTCGCCGGCCTCCTTGCAGCACTGCAGGAAGGTCCTCTGCTGCTCGGGCGACAGGCGGCCCATGAAACGCGGGCTGGCCAGCAGCGGCGCGAAGCCGGCGAAGTGCTCCAGGATCGCCAGGTGCTTGGAGAACTCGTAGAACTTCATCGACTTGATGACCGATGTGCCGTTGTCCGAGCCGTCCACTGCGCCGGTCTGCAGCGCCGCCGGCGTCTCCGACCAGGCCAGCGGGATGGGCTCGGATCCGAAGGCACGGAAGGTCTGGATCATGACCTCGTTCTTCGGCACGCGGACCTTGAGGCCGACCATGTCCTTGACGTCGTTGATCGGGCGCTTGGAGTTGTAGAAGTCGCGGTGCGACAGCGCGCCCCAGCTGAGCAGGTGCACGCCGGTGGCCTTCTTCAGCCGGTCGGCCAGTTCGTCGGCGATGCCGCCGTCGCGGATCTTGCGCACATGCGCCGCGCCCTGGAAGACGTAGGGCAGCACGAGGATGTCCATCAGCGGGAAATGCGGGCTCACGTTGTTGCCGCTGATGAAGTAGGCGTCCACCGTGCCCAGCTGCAGCGCCTTGAAGGCGTCGTCCTCGGTGGCGATGGTGGCGCAGCAACGGATCTTGACGTCGATGGCGTCGCCCATGCGCTCCTTGACCAGCTGCACCAGCTTGGTGGCCATGATCCCGTAGTCGGACTCCACCGGCGTGGAGAAACCGAGATTGAGCACCCTGGGCGACTGGGCGCGCACGATGGCGGGCGCCGCCAGCGCAACCGCGGCGGCGGCGCCTTGGCCGAGGAGGGTTCGGCGAGAGAGCTGGGTCTGCATGTGAGGCTCCGGTGATGGACGTGGATGGAAACGATGGATGGGTTGGCGAGGGGGTGCGTGGGTGGCGCTGGGCATGGCCTCGCCGGCATGCTCAGGTCTTGTCCGGTGGGCGCGGCGTGTCCGGCGGCGCGCTGGGCACATACGGGAATCGGGCCTTGGCCTTGGTGGCCGTGGTGCTGGTGGTGGCCACGCTGCGAACGTACTGCCGGGCGGCGTCCTTGCGGACCTGGTAGTCCCAGGGGGCGTGGACACCCTTGGTCAGCGTGCTGTGCAGGAACTGGCGCCGCCGCTGGCTGGCGAGCACCTGCTGCTTGACCAGGGCGGGCTGCCAGCGTTGCTCGACCTGCGCGGCGAAGCCCTGCGCCATGGCGGCAAAGTCGGGCTCCTGGCACAGGTTGCGTCGCTCCTGCGGGTCGCGCTGCAGGTCGAACAGCATGCCCGGGTCGCCCTCGCAGTGCACGTACTTGAGGTGGCCCTGGCGCAGGATGAACGCGGGCGCATACACGCCCTCGCCGGTGAACTCGATCAGGGCTTCGTCGGTCCAGCCGACGCTGGCCGGGTCGCGGCCGTGCAGCAGCGCGGCCAGTGACCGGCCGTCGCAATGGTCCGCCAGCGCGGGCGGGTTGCCGTCGGTGGCCAGGTCGTTGAGCGTGGGCAGCAGGTCCACCAGCGAGCAGTTCACGCCCACCCGTTGCCCAGCCTGCGCCCCCGGGGCATGGATGATCAGCGGCACCTTGATCGACGGCTCGTAGGGGTTGAACTTGAACCACATGCCGCGCTCGCCCAGCATCTCGCCATGGTCGGCGGTGAAGACGATCACGGTGTCGTCGGCCCGGCCCGTCTTGTCCAGTGCGTCCAGCAACAGGCCCACCTTGTGGTCGATGTAGCTGACCATGCCGTAGTAGGCATGACGCGCCGACAGGATCATGTCGTCGGTGACGCGGTGCTCGTCCTGGCGGATCAGCCGATAGTAGCGCTGGCTCCAGGGGTCGCGTTGCTCGTAGGGGATGAACGGCACCGCCGGCATGTCGATGTCGGCATGGTCGTAGAGGTCCCAGTACTCGCGCGAGATGGTGAAGGGGTTGTGCGGATGGGTGAACGACGCCACCAGCAGGAAGGGGTTGGCTTCAGGCCGCCGCGCATGGTCGTACAGCCACTGCACCGACTGGTGGGCCACCTCGTCGTCATAGTCCATCTGCAGCGAGCGCACGCACAGCCCCGACTCGACGATGCCGCGCATGCTCATCTGGCTGGGCGCATAGGGCTCGACGCGGCGCTCCCAGTCGGCCGTCCAGCCGAAATCCGCCGGGTAGATGTCGGTCGTCACCCGCTCCTCGAAGCCGTGCAGCTGGTCCGGGCCGACGAAGTGCATCTTGCCCGCCAGGCAGGTGTCGTAGCCGAGCGCGCGCAGGTAGTGCGCGAAGGTGGGCACCGAGGCCGGAAACTCCGCCGCGTTGTCGAACGCGCCGATGCGGCTGGAGCGCTGGCCGGACATCATCGCGAAGCGCGACGAGGCACAGATCGGGTTCGGGCTGTAGGCGTTCTCGAACACCGTGCCGCGCTCGGCGAGGCGGTCGAGGTGGGGCGTCTTGACGAGCGGGTGGCCATAGGCCGCCAGCGCGCTGGCCGCCAGCTGGTCGGCCATGATGAACAGGA
>JBJXHB010000073.1:0-8648 GCA_046160725.1 Aquabacterium sp. | reverse complement strand
CCATCGATCCACCGCAAGACTCTGGAGCCCCCATGCCCTCAGCACCCATCTACATCCTCGGCGGCCATCAGACCGACTTCGCGAAAGCCTGGTCGCGCCACGGCCAGGACCTGTCCGACATGATCCGCGAGGCCACGCTGGGCGCGCTGGCCGATGCGCGCCTGGAGCCCGATGCCATCGACACCATCCATGTCGGCAATGCCTTCGGCGAGATCCAGCGCAAGCAGGCGCACCTGGGCTCGATGGTCAGCCAGGTGGTGCCCGAGCTGTGGGGCGTGCCGGCGATGCGCCACGAAGGCGCGTGTGCGTCGGCGTCGCTGGCGGTGCTGGCGGCGATGGCCGAGATCGAGGCCGGCCGCTACGACTGCGTGCTCGTGGTCGGCGCCGAAGAGCTGAAGAACCTGCCCGGCGACGAAAGCAGCGCGAACCAGAACGCCGCCGCCTGGCAGGGCCGCGAGGACATAGCCTGCCGCTTCATGTGGCCGGCCGCCTTCGGCCTGATGGCGCAGGAATACGAGCGCCGTTGGGGGCTGGACCGCCGCCACCTCAACCGCATCAGCGAGATCAACTACGCCAACGCCAAGCGCAACCCGCTGGCGCAGACCCGGAAGTGGCAGTTCGAGCCCGCCGCCTTCACCGACGACGACACGCTGAACCCGCTGATCGAGCCCGGCACGCGGCGCCAGGACTGCGGCCAGATCACCGACGGCGCCGCTGGCCTGGTGCTGGCCGGGGCCGAGGTCGCCGCCGCCCATGCGCGCCGCCTGGGCCTGACCCTGGCGCAGCTGCCGCGCATCGCCGGCTGGGGGCATCGCAACGCGTCGCTGCGGCTCAAGGACAAACTGGAGCGGTCGGCCGACAGCGACGTGGTGTTTCCGCATGTGCGCCAGACCATCCAGGAGGCCTTTGCCCGCGCCGGCCTGGCCGACGTGTCGCAGATCGACGGCATCGAGACCCACGACTGCTTCACCACCACCGAGTACATGGCCATCGACCATTTCGGCCTCACGCCGCCGGGCCAGAGCTGGCAGGCGGTGGAGGACGGCCGCATCGAGATCGGCGGCAGCTGCCCGATCAACCCCAGCGGCGGCCTGATCGGCGGCGGCCACCCCGTCGGCGCCACCGGCGCGCGCATGCTGCTGGATGCGGCGAAGCAGGTTACCGGGCGGGCCGGGGCCTATCAGGTCGAGGGCGCGCGGCGGTTTGCGACGCTGAATATCGGGGGGAGTTGTGCGACGGTGTGCAGTTTCGTGGTCGCATGTCCTGTCTCAGGAGATTAGATGGCACAAACGCCTGTTCGCTGAGGCCATGTCGTTCGAGCAAACTCAGCCTGGTGCCAGCATTCCCAGATCGACGCACCTGGTGTCGACGTGCAGATGAGAAGGGCGCGGCGCTGAGGCCGTCAGGCGCGTGCCCACCCGTGACGCCGTGCCGCTGCCGGCCACTCGCTCATACCGATTCGCAATATGATTGCGGATCCGTATGAATTGGGCCGCCCCGCACATCGCACCTCGCGCGCTCGCCGCCACCTTGCGCCGGCAGGCCGGGTCGTTCCCGGTGATCACGCTCACCGGCCCGCGTCAGTCCGGCAAGAGCACCCTGGCGCGCCAGCTCTTTGCGCACTTGCCCTATGTCAGCCTGGAGAACCCGGCCGAGCTGGCGTTTGCACACGACGATCCGCGGGGCTTTCTCGCACGCTTCGAAGGTGGCGCCGTGTTCGACGAGGCGCAGCGTTGGCCGGATCTGTTCTCCTGGCTACAAGGCATGGTGGACGAACACGGCGCGCCCGGGCGGTTCGTCCTGACCGGATCGCAGCAGTTCGGCCTGCTGGCCGGCGTGACCCAGTCGCTGGCGGGGCGGGCCGCGGTGGCCCAGTTGCTGCCTTTTTCGCTGGCCGAGACCACGGCGGCCGGATGGCCCACACCTGCGCTGGATGCCCTGATGCTGCGCGGCGGCTACCCGGCGCTGTGCGCCCGCAGCGCCACGGCCGAGCAGTGCGCGGACTGGTTCGCCAGCTACGTGGCCACCTATGTCGAGCGCGACGTGCGCCAGGTGTTGCGCGTGCAGGAGTTGGCTACCTTCCAGCGCTTCGTCCGCCTCTGCGCGGCGCGCACCGGCCAGCAACTGAACCTGTCGGCTCTGGCCGGCGAAACGGGGGTTTCGGAGGGCACGGCGCGGGCATGGCTGTCTGTGCTGGAAAACAGCTACCTTGTGCACCGGCTGGCGCCCTACCACCGCAACTTCGGCAAGCGGCTGGTGAAGTCGCCGAAGCTGTACTTCCTGGATACCGGCCTGGCGTGCTGGCTGCTGGGCATCGACACCCCGGAACTGCTGGCGCTGCATCCCATGCGGGGCGCCTTGTTCGAGACCTGGGTGGTGGCCGAGTTCGTCAAGAACCGCTTCAATGCCGGTCGCCCCGCGGCGCTGTACTACTGGCGCGACAACAATGGCAATGAGGCTGACCTGCTGTTCGAGGTCGGCGGCCAGGTCCAGCCCGTGGAGATCAAGTCGGGCCGCACCGTCACCATCGACTACCTGCGCGCTGCCGGCAAGGCTGGCCGCATCGCCGGCGAGGAGTCGCTCGCGCCCTGGCTGATCCATGGCGGCGACGAGAGCTACGAACGCAGTGGCGTGCAGGTGATGTCCTGGCGCCTGCTGGCGACCGCTGGCAGCTGAGGCGGGACCACTTGCCGTCGGATTGCCCCACCAACCCGCCCCGCAACCTGGAGCCACCCCATGAGACTCGACGAATACACCACCCACGACGCCACCGGCCTGGCCGGCCTGGTCGCCCGCCGCGAGGTCACGCCGCACGAGCTGGCGGCGTTGGCGATGCAGGCCATCGAGGCGGTCAACCCGCGCCTCAACGCGGTGGTCGAGACCTATGCCGACCGCATCGAGGGCCTGGACGAGTCCACGCTCGGGGCCGGCCCGCTGCGCGGCGTGCCGTTCCTGATGAAGGACGTGTTCGGCCACGAGGCCGGACGGCGGGTGGAGTTCGGCAGCCGGCTGTGCCGCGGCATGGTGGCGCTGGAGGACTCGGTTTACTGCAAACTGGTGCGCGCCGCCGGGCTGAACATCATCGGCCGCAGCGCGGCGCCCGAGTATTCGATGGCCGGCACCACCGAGGGCGCGCTGTACGGCAACACCTCCACGCCCTGGCGCCACGGCTACAGCGCCGGCGGCTCCAGCGGCGGCGCGGCGGCGGCGGTGGGTGCGGGCATCGTGCCGGTGGCCCAGGGCACCGACATCGCGGGCTCGGTCCGCATACCGGCCAGCTATTGCGGCGGCATCGGCCTGAAACCCTCGCGCGGGCGGGTGTCGTATGCGCCCATGCTGGACGAGAACGGCTACGGCCTGGGCCAGAACTTCGCGCAGACGCGCAGCCTGCGCGACACGGCGCTGCTGATGGACCTGCTGGCGGTGCCGCAGGTGGGCGACCCGTTTGCGATACCGCGGCCGGCCGGCAGCTGGCTGGATGCCCTGCGCCACCCGGCGCCGCGGCTGCGCATCGGCTTCTCGACGGCGGCGCTGATGGGCGTGGCGGTGGACCCGGAGGTCGCCGCGGCGGTGCAGGCGACGGCGCGACGCCTGCAGGACATGGGCCACGTGGTGGAGGAGGTGACGCCGCAGGTGGACGGGCTGGCCGCGATGCGGGCGATGATGGAGCTGTGGTTTTTCGGCTTCGACCTGAAGCTGGCGGGCTACAGCGCGCGCTCGGGCCACCCGGTCGGGCCGGACACGCTGGAGCCGGTGATCCAGCAGGTGCTGGCCCATGCCCGGGGCATGACGGCGGCGCACTTCATAGCCGGCATGGCCCAGCTCAACACGGTGCGGCGGCAGTACGGCGCGGTGTTCGCGCGGCACGACATCTGGCTGACGCCCACCACAGCGCGCACGGCCGAGACCTGGGGCCGGTACAACCTGGGGCGCACCGACGTGGCCTATGACGACATCGCGCCGCAGGTGCTGGCGCCGGTGGCACAGCACACGCTGCCGCACAACGTGATGGGCACGCCGGCGATATCGCTGCCGCTGGCGCTGCACAGCAACGGCCTGCCGATCGGCGTGCAGCTGGCCGCCGCGCCGGCGCATGAGGACTGGCTGCTGCAACTGGCCGCCGCACTGGAGCAGGCCCAACCCTTCGTCGGGCGGCCGCCGCTGGGCTGAGCGGCACGGGCCGGGCGGGCGGGGCGCGGCCCCGCCCTGTGGGCGCTCAGCCCGCCATGGCCACCACCTGCGCCGCCCCCACCGCGCCGCTGCTGCGCGACACCTCGCGGCCCTGCTGCAGGCGGATCAGCGTTGGAATGCTGCGGATGCCGAAACGCGCCGCCAGGCCGGGGGCCTCGTCGCTGTTGACCTTGACCAGCAGCGCCCGACCCTTGAGCTGGCGCGCGGCGGCCTCGAACTGCGGCGCCATCGCGCGGCACGGGCCGCACCACGGTGCCCAGAAGTCCACCAGCACCGGCAGCTCCGTGCGGCCGGTCACGGCATCGAAGCGGGCCTCGTCAAGCTCGGCCACGCGGCCGTCCAGCAACGCCTGGCCGCAACGCCCGCAGGTCGGGTCATCGGCCAGCCGGGCGGCGGGTATGCGGTTGGGCGTGCCGCAGTGCGGGCAGGCGACCAGGGTGTGGGGCGATGTCATCGGGGGCAGATGGGCCCGTGGCGGGGCTCTTCAAGGGGCCGGCGCTACAGTGCCGCGCACGCTGGCTGACGCTGGCCAACGCCGACCGTCGGGCATCCGCCGCCCGCCCGCGACGTACCCACCCCGGGGCCACTGGAGCGCCGATGACCATCGCCTGGAACGATTTCACCCCCTGGGCCGCCCTGTCCGGCGGCATCCTGATCGGCCTGTCCGCCGCGCTGCTGGTGCTTCTGAACGGCCGCGTTGCCGGTGTCAGCAGCGTGCTGGGCGGCCTGCTGCGTGCGCGCACCGATGCCGACGGTCGCGGCTGGCGGCTGGCCTTCATCGGCGGCCTGCTGCTGGCGCCGCTGGCCTATGCGGCGGTGGCGGCGTTGCCGGCGTCGCGCATCGACGCGGGCTGGGGCACGCTGGTGGCCGCCGGGCTGCTGGTCGGCGTGGGCACGCGCTATGCGGGTGGCTGCACCAGCGGGCATGGCGTGTGCGGGCTGTCGCGGCTGTCGCCACGCTCGCTGGTGGCCACGCTGGTGTTCATGGGCGCGGGGTTCGCGGCGGTGTATGTCGTGCGCCACCTGCTGGCGGCGGGCTGAGGGAGCGCAGCATGCAGATCCTCTCCGCGCTCGTCGCCGGGCTGGTGTTCGGCATCGGCCTGATCGTCTCCGGCATGGCCAACCCGGCCAAGGTGCTGGGTTTCCTGGACCTGGCCGGTGCATGGGACCCGTCGCTGGCCTTCGTGATGGGCGGCGCCATCGGTGTCGGCGTGGTGGCGTTTGCGCTGGCGCGGCGCCGCAGCACCGCGCTGCTGGGCGGGGCCATGCACCTGCCCACCACCCAGGGGCTGGATGCGCGCCTGGTGGGCGGCAGCGTGTTGTTCGGCATCGGCTGGGGGCTGGCCGGTTTCTGCCCCGGCCCGGCCCTGGTGGCGCTGGGCATGGGGCTGCCCAAGGCCGTGGTCTTCGTCGCGGCGATGCTGGCCGGCATGGCGCTGTTCGAGGGGCTGGAGCGCCGCCGGGCGGCGCCGCGCTGAGGCCGGCGCGGCCGGTCCTGAGGCACTGGTTTCAGCACCGGCTTCAGGCGGCTTCAGGACAGCGCCACGGCGGATCGACGAGACTGCGCGGGCGCCCAGTACCGGATGGGCCGCCCCGATGCCGCAGCTGCAAGGGGCTGTTGCCCGTCTGCCCGCTGCGCTGGAGAACGACATGACCCGCCCTGCCACGCCGACCCACCTTGTCAGCCATGGCCGGCTGCGGCCTGTCCACCTTAGGTCGGTCCTGGCACCGCGGCTGGACCGGACATGACGGCGGCGGCCTCTGCCGCGGCCGCGGCCGCGCGCCACTGGCGCATCGGGCTGCTGCTGTTCTGCCTGTTCTGCGGCGGCATGCGCCTTTGGGCCGTCACCCTCATCGCGCCGTCAATCGTGCCGGCCGAGGCGGGCGGCATGGGGGCCCGCATGCGCGGGCCGTTCGACGGACCGCAGTGGATGCTCAAGGTGATGGTCGTCGAGCCGCGCTCCGACCTGGCGCGCCAAGGCGTGATGCCCGGCGACCGGCTGTCCTTCGACCGCGTCGGCGACGCCTGGCGACTCAAGGGCGTGGGCGAGTCGATTCCGGTCACGGTCGAGTCCGACGGTGTGCAGCGCCAGCTGAACGTGCTGACGTATCCGCAGCCCGAGCGCGTCACCCCGCTGCACCTGATCCGGCAGGCCGGCGGGCTGGTCGAGAGCCTGATGGCCCTGACCATTGCCGCGGTGCTGAGCTGGCGCCGCGCCGACAGCAAGCCGATGCGCGGGCTGGCCCTGGCACTGGCGCTCTACAGCATCGCCGATGTCGGGTTCTACCTGCCCCCAGGCTGGGTGCAGGCGTTGGTGTTCCTGAGTTCGTCGTCGGCCTTGATGTCGATATCCTCGATGGCCTACCTGTATTTCGCCATTGCCTATCCGGAGGATCGCAGCCGCTTTCACCTCACCTGGGTGCGCTGGGGGTTTGTGGCCCTGGCCATCCTGGCCATCGGCTGGGGGGTGTTCGAGACCGTGTTCCACCTGCGCCTGACGCCCTTCAATGCGGCTGACTGGAAGATCACGTTCGAGCGCGTTGGCGGCGTGTTCAAGGGCGCGGCCGATGCATCGACCCTGGCCTTCCTCTGGTTCGCCTGGCGGCGCGCCACCGGGGTGGAGCGCCACCGCGCGGCCTGGATCGGGGCCTGCCTGGCGATCATGCTGGCCAGCGGCCTGGTGTTCACCATTTCGGGCAACCTGCCCGGGCGCACTGCGAACCGCGAGCTGATCACCGCGCTGGTCAACATCGTCATGGCCGTCACCTCGATGGCCGGCCTGGCCTATGCGGTGCTGCGCTTCCGTGTCTTTGGCTTCGGCTTCGCCTTCAACCGCGCGTTGGTGTGGAGCATCGTCATCGCGCTGCTGCTGGCCATCGTCGGGCTGCTGTACCTCGTGGCCGCGCCGCTGCTGAGCATGGCGGACCTGCCGGTCAGCCTGGGCTTCACGGTCACGTCGGCGGCGCTGTCCGCACTGGTCCTGCCACGCGCCCATGCCCTGGCGGAGGCCTCGGTGCAGGGGCTGTTCTACCGCAGCTGGAAGACGCAGGAGGACGAGCTGCGGCAGGCCGTCGAGGCGGCCGCGGCGGTGCGCGGTCAACAGGCCCTGCTCGGCCACTACCTGGCCGCGCTGGGACGCTTTGCCGAGGGCGCCGGCGTGGCCCTGTACCGGGCCGATGGCACCCAGGGCGACGCCACGCGGCTGGCCGCCACACTGGATGGGGCGCCGCCGCAACTGCGGCTCATGCCGCCCGGCGTGCGCGCGGTCCGGGCCGGCCGCCTGCCCGATGTCCTGGCCGCCTGGGCCGGCAGCGATGCACTGGCCGCGCCCATGACGCACCGGGAGCAGCTCACCGGCTTCGTGCTGATGGCGCCCAAGCCGGGCCTGATACCGTACCGGCCCGACGAGGTGCGGGCCGTCGCCCATGCCACCGCCATGCTGCAGCAGGACCTGCAGGCCGATGCCGCACGCACCCAGGCGCAGCTGCTGGAGGACAAGCTGGCGGCCGAGGCCGAGGCAAGACATCAGGCCGAGGGCGCCAATCGGGCCAAGAGCGCCTTCCTGGCCACCGTGAGCCACGAGATCCGCACCCCGATGAACGGCGTCATCGGCATGAGCGGGCTGCTGCTGCGCTCGCGCCTGGACGCCGAGCAGCGCGACCATGCGCAGACCATCCGCGACTCAGCCGAGTCGCTGCTGGGCATCATTAACGACATCCTCGACTTCTCCAAGATCGAGGCCGGTCGCATGGAGCTGGAAGATCAGCCCTTCGACCTGCGCGAGTGCGTGCGCCTGGCGCTGGGCCTGGTCAGCGTGCGGGCCCGCGAGAAGGGCCTGCAGCTGGACGGCCACTTCGATGCCGACGTGCCGGCGGTGGTGTCGGGCGACGCGGCACGGCTGCGCCAGGTCCTGCTCAACCTGCTGGGCAATGCGGTCAAGTTCACCGACCAGGGTTCGGTGCGGCTGCGGGTGTCCATGCCCAGCGCGGGGCGGCTGCAGTTCGAGGTCATCGACACCGGCATCGGCATTTCCGACGAGGCCCGGGGGCGGCTGTTCCAGCGCTTCAGCCAGGCCGATGTGCAGGTGGCCAGCCGCTACGGCGGCACCGGGCTGGGCCTGGCCATCAGCCGCCAGCTGGCCGAGCTGATGGGTGGCACCCTGCACGCCGACAGCGCCGGCCCAGGCCAGGGCAGCGCCATCAGCCTCGACATCCCGGCGCCCGCCACGGGGCTGGAGACGCTGCCTCAGCGTGCCGGCGCCGCCGACGCCGCGCCCGACCCGGAACTGGGCGCGCGGCACCCGCTGCGCATCCTGCTGGCCGAGGACAACGGCGTGAACCAGAAGCTGGCGCTGCGCATGCTCGAGCAGTTGGGCTACCGCGCCGACCTGGCCGGCAACGGCCGCGAGGCGGTCGACAGCGTGGCGCGCCAGCCCTACGACCTGGTGCTGATGGAC
>JBJXHB010000072.1:0-4507 GCA_046160725.1 Aquabacterium sp. | reverse complement strand
GCCCACGCCGGTGCGCCGCGACACGCTGCGCTGGCATAGCGGCGCGGACGAAGCCTGTGCGCGCGCACTGGGCGCCTGGCTCGACACGCAGCCCGGCGCCGCGGCGCCGGCGCGGGTGGAGCCGCTGCCGAGCCACCTGCGGCCCACCAAGGGCGTGGTCGAGCTGTGGCTGGCGCCGCCCGCCACCCGCCCGTGACCATGGCCATGCCCGGTCTGCCGCTGCCCGCAGGCGTGCGCAGCCGCCAGCTGCCGGGCGTGAACGGCCTGGACCTGCACCTGTTGGAGGCCGGCTTCGAGACGCCGGGCCGGCCCTGCGTGCTGCTGCTGCACGGCTTTCCGGAGCTGGCCTACAGCTGGCGCCGCGTGCTGCCGGCGCTGGCGGCGGCGGGCTACCACGCGGTGGCGCCGGACCAGCGCGGCTACGGCCGCACCGCCGGCGGCCATGCGGCCTATGACGGCGACATCGGCGCCTACCGCATGCCGGCCCTGGCCGCGGACATGCGGGCGCTGGTGCAGGCGCTGGGGCGCGACGCGGTGCAGGCGGTGGTCGGCCATGACTTCGGCTCACCTGTGGCGGCCTGGTGCGCCCTGCTGTGGCCGCAGGTGTTCCGCTCGGTCGTTCTGATGAGTGCGCCCTGGGCCGGCCCGCCGTCCAGGCTGCCGCCGTCACCACAGGCGGCGCTGCAGGCGCTGGTGCCGCCGCGCCAGCACTACCAGTGGTACTACGCGACCCGGCAGGCCGATGCCGACATGCGGCATTGCCCGCAGGGCCTGCATGCCTTCCTGCGCGCCTACTACCACCACAAGAGCGCGGACTGGCCGCACAACCGGCCGCATCCCCTGGCCTCGGGCAGCGCCGAGCAACTGGCCCGCATGCCGACCTACTACATCATGGCGCTGGGCACCGACATGGCGGCCACGGTGGCGCCGCACATGCCCACGGCCGAGGCCATCGCGGCCTGCGCCTGGCTGCCCGATGCCGAGCTGGCGGTCTATGCCGCGGAGTACCAGCGCACCGGCTTCCAGGGCGGCCTGCAGTGGTACCGCTGCGCCATCGACGAGGACTGCCAGCGCGAGCTGTTGACCCATGCCGGCCGCACCATCGACGTGCCGGCGCTGTACATCGCCGGCGCCCAGGACTGGGGCACGTACCAGAAGCCCGGCGCCTTTGAGGCCATCCCGGTCCGGGCCTGCACGCAATGGCGCGGCAGCCACCTGGTCCCCGGTGCCGGCCACTGGGTGCAGCAGGAGCAGCCGCGGGCGGTCAATGCGCTGCTGCTGCGGTTTCTGGACGATGTCGTACGCGCGGACCGCCATGCGCCTGCTGCTGGCTGACCTGATCCTGTTGCTGCATGCCGCCATCGCGGCCTTCGTGGTGGCCGCGTTGCCGCTGATCGTCATCGGCAACCTCCGGCGCTGGCCCTGGGTCAACGGCCTCGGGTTCCGGCTGGCGCATCTGGCCGCCATCGCCGTCGTGGCGGGCCAGGCCCTGTTGGGCGTGACCTGCCCGCTGACCACGCTGGAGTCCTGGCTGCGCCAGACCGGCGGTGGCACCGGCTATGGCACCGGCTTCATCGAATATTGGGTCGGGCGGGCCCTGTTCTACAGCGCGCCGACCTGGGTGTTCACCACGGCCTACAGCGCCTATGCGGTGCTGGTGGCCTGGGCATGGTGGGCTTGTCCACCAGCCCGGCGGCGTGGCGCGGCCGGGGCTGGCCGCTGATGCCGGCACGCGCGCCGGACCGTCAGACCACTGGCCTTCATCAGCCCGGGTGCCGCCGCTACCGCAACATGCGCCGGCGCTGTCCGTCGAAGCGGGTCAAGCCTTCGCGATCCAGAAACTCCAGCACCTGCACCGTCAGGTTGCGGCCGATGCCGGTGTGGTCGCGGTAGGCGGCCGCATCGAAGGCGGCGTCGGGGCTCGCCTGCGCCAGCTGGCGCGCCAGGTCGGCCAGGTCGGCTGCGCCCTGCGGCAGGTAGCAGCGGTTGGGCGCCACGCGCACCAGATGGCCGTGCGCGGCCATGCGCTGCAGGAAGGTGCCCAGCAGGGCCGGGTCGATGCCGAGCGCGCTGACCAGCTCGCCGACGATGGGTGGGCGCAGGCCGGCCGGGCGCAGCAGGTCGGTCACACGCTGCAGCAACGCCTGGTCCGTGCCGGTCAGGGCCGGCTGGTGGCCCGGCAGCCGGTGCGTCAGCCCGTCGCGGGCGATCAGGCCGCGCTGCACCAGCTGTGTCAACAGCGGCCGCATCAGGTGCTGGACGGCATGCCCGCCGAGCTGCCGCGTCAGCGCCGGTTCGGCCAGCCCCAGGCTGCCGGGCTGGTCCGCATGCCAGCGGGCCAGCGCGTCGACGACCCGGTCGCCCAGCGCCTGCCAGTGCCGGCCGGCGACGACCCAGGGGCCGCCGTCGCCGGGCAGGGTTTGCAGGTCCAGGCCCTGCGCCACCGCGGCCGCCTCGTCGTCACGCAGGTTGCAGGCCTGCGTGAAGCGCGGCCAGGACAGGCCGTGCGGTTGCGCCGCCAGCAGCGCCGCCAGGGCCTGCGCCGGGCTCGGCTCGGCCCAGGCCTGGCGCAGCCGGGCGCGTGCCGGGGTTGCGCGGCCGCGGGCCGGTGCAAAGGGGTCCAGCACCCAGCCGCCGGCCAGGGTGGCGGCCTGGGTCGGGTCGCGCAGGATGAAACGGTCGCCGCGCAGGGCCGCGGCCGGTGCTGCCAGCACCAGTTGCACGTCACCGACCCGGCCGGGCTCGATGGCCGTGCCCGACAACATGGCCACGCGGGCCGGCACGCAGGCCGCACCGATGTGCAGTTGCAGGGCCTGGCGCGTGCCCAGCGGCTGTGGCGCGGCGGGCAACAGTTGAATCCGGGCATCAAAGCGGTCGGTCGGCGCATGGGCCGGCGGCGCGACCACCCAGTCGCCGCGTGCCGGCTCGGCCCGTTTGAGGTTATTGCCGGCCAGGTTCAGCGCGCAGCGTTGGCCGGCCATGGCCTGGTCGCTGGCCTGGTCGTGCACCTGCAGCGCGCGCACGCGCAGCGCGATGCCGTGCGGGGACAGCACCACCGGGTCGCCCACCGCCACCCGGCCGGACAGAACCGTGCCGGTGACCACGCGCCCGGCGCCGCTGCTGGTGAAGCTGCGGTCCACCGCCAGGCGGAAATGTCCGCTCGCCTGCTGCGGCGCCAGCCGGCTCTGCAGCGCGTGGAGGTGCGCCTGCAGCGCGGCCACGCCGGGGCTCGCGGCGTCGCCTGCCGTGCCCGCCAGGGCCACCGGGAACATCGGCGCGCCGCGGTAGGGTCCGGCGTCCAGCAGGCCGGCCAGCTCGGCCAGCACCTGCGCGCAACGCGCCGGCGCCACGCGGTCGGTCTTGGTCAGCACCACGCTGCAGCCGGGCACCCCCAGCAGGCCCAGGATGGCCAGGTGCTCCCGCGTCTGCGGCATCGGGCCGTCGTCGGCCGCCACCACCAGCAGCGCATGGTCGATGCCGGCCACGCCGGCCAGCATGTTGCGCACGAAGCGCACGTGCCCCGGCACGTCGATGAAGCCGATGCGCCCGGCCACGCCGGCATCGGCATGGGCAAAGCCCAGGTCGATGGTCATGCCGCGCTGCCGCTCCTCGGGCAGGCGGTCGGTGTCCATGCCGGTCAGCGCCCGCACCAGGCGGGTCTTGCCATGGTCGACATGGCCGGCGGTGGCGACGATCACGGCCCGCCCGGTCCGCGGCCGGTGGTGCGGGGCACCTCGCGGCCGGCAGCCCGGCCCGCCGCGCCAACAGCGCTGACGCCAGTCCTGGCGTCAGCCGCGGGTGAGGCGGCGCAGGATGTCGGCCAGCGCGGCGTCGGCCAGCGCGCGCAGTTCGTCGTCGCTGCGGTCCTGGATCGGATGGGCGACGAAGACCATGGCCGGGTCGATACCCAAGGCCCTGGCCTGCGCAGCCGCGGCCTGGACGAACTCGGTCGATGCAACGCCGACGCCCGGAAGGCCCCGTGACTCAAGGTCTGCGATGTCATGCATACAGCACGACGTGCACGACCCTCAGTCGGCCAGGCCTTCCACGACCAGCTGGCATTCAGCGGCGATCTGCTGGCGCAGGGCCGTCGGCGCGGGCCGGGTGAAGGTGGGCTTGCGGTAGCGCCGCACGCTGATGCCCTGTTCGGTCAGGCGCTCGGCGATGCGGTCCAGGAAGACATTGCCGCGTGCCTTGGAAATGTCCAGTACGCCGACCGTCAGGCCGTGC
Organism: Aquabacterium sp.; assembly: GCA_046160725.1. GTDB lineage: Bacteria > Pseudomonadota > Gammaproteobacteria > Burkholderiales > Burkholderiaceae_C > JBJXHB01. The sequence goes on along the minus strand of JBJXHB010000072.1, from coordinate 277 downwards.
GCGCTGTCGGGCCGGGCCGCCAGCGCCCGCGCCACCGGGGTGCGCTCGGACGTGGGGTCCAGCAGGATGGGTCTTTCACTCATGCGGTGATCTCCTTCGAGACGGGAATCGATCCGGTCGGGCCCGATGCAGCCCAGCCGGCGATGATGGCCGAGAACAGCCCGGCCGATCCGCCGGCGCGCACGATCAGCAGGCCGCCGGGGCGGAACTTCGGCACCTGGCGCCCGGCCAGGCTGGCCGGCAGGCCCTCGGCGATGCCGTCGGCGCCGGCCAGCAG
>JBJXHB010000071.1:0-10605 GCA_046160725.1 Aquabacterium sp. | reverse complement strand
CCATCGATGACCAGATCGACCGGCAGGTTGGGCAAGGTACCCAGGGCCTGGGCGATGGCCGCCACGGCCGCGATGGCCAACAGCGCCAACAGGACCAGCGTGGCCGCCCTGGCGCTGCGGCGCGGTGTGGGTTGAAAGGGCAGGCCGGCCACAGGTGTCCCGCCAGGCTGGGCGTTCCCGAACACGCCCTTAGGGCCCGCCGGCGAGCTCACTGGGGTACCTTCGTGCTGCGCACTCCGGTATTCGCCCTTGGGGCGGCCCGGCGGGCTCATGCCGGCCGCTCCTCAACCGTCTTGTAGGGCACCGTGATGGTGGCGATGGTGCCGCCACCGGGGTTCTCGGCGATGGTCAGCATGGCCTTGGGACCGTAGAGCATCTGCAACCGCTCGCGCACATTGGCGAGGCCGACGCCGGTGCCGCCGGTGGCGGCGCGGCCAAAACCCAGGCCGGTGTCGGTCACGATCACCGCCAGCTTGCCGTGCTGGATCTCCGCCTTGACGCCCAGCCGCCCGCCCTCGGGCTTGGGCTCCAGGCCGTGCTTGATGGCGTTCTCCACCAGCGTCTGCATCATCATCGGCGGGAACTCCGCCGACAGCAGGCCGTCGGGCACGTCGATGCTGGCCTCCAGGCGCTCTTCCATGCGCACCTTCAGGATCTCCAGGTAGGGCCGGATCACCGCCACCTCGCGCCCCAGGTCGCGCAGGCCCTCGCTGCCGCCCTTGGCCTCGCGCATGGTCGGCATCGAGGCGCGCAGCAGCGCGATCAGGTTGCGCTGCATCTGGCTGGCGCGCTTGGGGTCGACCTCGATCAGATGGTCGATCGAGGCCAGCGTGTTGAACAGGAAGTGCGGCTCCACCTGGGCCTGCATCGCCGCCATGCGCGCCTCGATCACCTGGCGGCGCAGCGACTCGGCCTCGGCCGTCTCTACCGCCTGGGCGGCCTGCGCCTCGGCCCGGATCTGCTGCTTGTAGGTGAACTTCAGGATCGCGCTGGCCAGCACCCACAGAACGGCCAGCTCCGGCAGCCATTCGCCGTACTCGTAGACATGGGTGCGGGTGCGCCGGCGCGGCGTGTCTTCGCCGAAGGCGACGCCGGCCTCGACCGCGGCCTCACGCGCGTCCTCATAGGCACGGCGGGCATCGCGGCGGGCTTCCTCGGCGGCGTTGCGTGCCTCGCGCTGCGCCTCTTCAACCGACCGGCGGGCCTCGCGCACCGCCTCCTCGATGGCGCGGCGCGCCTCCTCGGTGGCTTCGCGCACCCGCTCGCTGTCCGCGCCGGGCGTGCCGGGCGGCACCACGATGTGCACACCCTTCTTGTCGATATGAACCTTGGGCGCGGCGTCGGGCGCCGAGGCGGCCGATGCTGCGTCGGCAGGCGCCGAGGCGGCGCGTTTCTTGGGCACCACGCGGATGCCGCCGGCGTCGATGGAGATCTCCACGCCCTCGCCCTTGGCCGGGGGCTCGATGCGGATCACCGGGTCGTCGGGCGTTCCCTTGCGGTCCGCCGGCGGCACGGGCGCACGCGGCGCAATCGGCGGCTCGGCGATGCGCGGCGCCCGGGGACGTTCGCTGGCATGCTGGGTGTAGGTCTCGCTCATGGTCCAGCGGAACGGCGGCAGCTCCTTGACGATGGCGGCCACCGCCACCAGCAGGATCGACAGGATGATGAAGCGCAGCCAGGTGATGCCGGCCAGCCAGCCGCCATAGGCGTGGAATGCGCGCAGCAAAATGGCGGCCAGGCGCTGCCAGCGTTCGGTCCAACTTGGCGTGGTCAGGCTGCTCATGGTGGGGGTCGGTGGTCGCGGGGCGCCGGTATCAGGTGGCCCAATGTAGCCAGAGGCGATGGCCGCCGCGCCCGCGCTGCGACGCAGCGCCGCATCGGCTCGACAGGCTGCAGCGTCGGACGACGGCCGGCCCATGACTGTGCCGCGGGTAAACCCCAGGGCGGCGGCGGGAACTCCGGCGCCCGGTCCGTGCCATGACGTCCATGACATCGCGTTCACCCGCCTACGCCAGCCCGGTCACGCCCGACCGGGCGGACGGGTCTGCCACGACATGATCCCGGCCATGCGCATGCCACAACGCCCGGACGGCGCGCCCGACGCCGACGAGGTCGGTGACCGGCTGGCCGCCTGGGCCGCGGGCGACCGGCAGGCGCTGGAGCCCCTGTACCGGCGCGAGTCCGGCCCGGTCTACCGCTATCTGCTGATGTTGGCCGGCGATGCCGCCGCGGCCGCCGATGCCACGCAGGAGGCTTTCGTCGCGCTGGCGCGCCGGCCGCAGGATTACAGCGCCGACCGCGGCAGCCTGGGCGCCTACCTCGCCGGCATCGGCCGCCATGCCCTGCTGGCCCACTGGCGCGGCCAGCAGCGCCACGAGGTGCTGGACGAGGCGGCGTTGATCGACCTGCCCGACAGTGCACCGTCGCCGGAGGCGGTGCTGGTGCGCCGCCAGGACCAGGCCGCCCTGATGCAGGCGGTGGCTGCGCTGCCGGCGTTGTTCCGTGAGGCGCTGGTGCTGGTGGACCTGCAGGAGCGCCCCTATACCGAAGCCGCGCGCATCGCCGGCTGCGAACTCAACACCCTGCGCACCCGGCTGCACCGGGCGCGCCAACGCCTGGCCGCACTGCTCAATGGCGCGGCCGCGGGAGATGCCCCATGACCATGTCACCCCGCACCGGCACGGTGCTGCCGCTGGCCGTCGCGCTGCGCGATGCCCGTGACGCGCTTGCCCGCGAGCCGCTGCCCGACGACCTGGCCGCACGCGTGCTGCAGCAATGGGCGCTGTGCCAGCCGGACCCGTTGGCAGGCCCCACTTGGTCGGCCGTGCCGCATGCGGCGGCGCTGCCGCCTCCGGGCCTGGCAGCGGGCGGCCGGGCCCTGATTGCCGGCGCCGGCCGGGCGGCCAGTCTGCTGCAGCCGCTGTGGCAGCGCTGGTTGGCCGGGTCCGGCGCTGCGCTGTGCCTGGTGGCCCTGACCCTGTCGGTGGTGCTGATGCTCAGCGCGCCACCGCTGCCCGCCCCGCCGGGCGCGGCGGCGCCGGCCTCGGGCTTCCTGCCGGTGGTCAGCGCGCAGCGCCTGGCCGAGCTGGCCGCGGCCGATGTCGGCCCGTCCTGGGTGGTGCCGGGCGAGTGGCCGCGCGAGCGGCTGGCCGCCTTCGGGCTGCCCTACGACCCCGCCCGTGCCGGTGAGACCGTGCGCGCCGAACTGCTGGTCCATGCCTCGGGCGACGTGCTTGCGGTGCGGCTGCTGGCGCAATGACCCGAGAGCTTGTGAAGCATCCCGCCTATCCCGCTGAAGGAGACCTGCCATGAAACCCAGACCCAATGCACTGTCCGCCATCGCCCTGGCGCTGTGCGGTCTCGCGACCTCTGCGGCCGCTACCGAGGTGACACCCACGCCGCCCGCGGCGGCGTCGCTGATCGACCAGGTGCTGGCCCAGGCGCGCATCGAGGTCGACCGGGCACTGGAGCGCACCATGGAGTTCCGCTTCGTCGACCAGGGCTCGGGCGACCTGGCCGGTTTTGCCGCCGGCGAGATGGGCGGGCGGGTGGTCAAGGGCGCGCCCTACTGTGCCGATGCGGTGCACGAGACCAGCCAGACCCTGGCCGACGCCGACGGCAAGGCGGGCAACCGCATCGGCCGCAAGCAGACCACTCGGCTGTGCCGCGACGGCGAGGGCCGCACCCGCCAGGAGCAGGACCACGACGGCCGCAAGCGCATCTATCTGCGCGACCCGGTGGCCGGTGTCAACTGGCTGCTCGACCCGGAGCGCAAGACCGCCCGCCGGCTGCTGGCCAACACCCGGCTGCCGGCCGACCTCCCGATGGTCGACGACAAGGCCTGGCGCGACTTCGGCGAACGGATGCGGGAGTTCGGCGAACGCATGCGCGATTGGTCCCGCAGCCACCGCGACGCGGTCAAGAGCGGTGCCACGCCACCGGTGGCACCGGTGGCGCCGGTGCCGCCGGCGGCCGCCGCGCCGGGACTGGCACCGGTCGCGCCGGTCTCGCCATTGGCGCCACTCCCTCCATTGGCACCGCCTGCACCGGTCGTGATCTCCAACGTCGAGCGCGACGGCGTGCGCAACGTGGAGGTCCATGTGATCCGCAACACGACAGGCTCGGCCGCCGGTGCGCCCCAGCCCCCGGTGCCGTCGTTCGACCTGCCAATGACCCACAGCCTGTTCGAGGGCGTGCGGCGCTGGGCACCCCGGGGCCCAGGGACGGTGACGCCGCTGGCGGCCCGCGACATCGAGGGTCTGCGCGCCAACGGCGAACGCACCACCTGGACCATCGAGGCCGGCAAGGTCGGCAACGACAAGCCCATCGTCATCACACGTGAGGTCTGGACCGCGCCGGAGCTGATGCTGACGGTGCTGAGCCGCGACTTCGACCCGCGCAGCGGCGAGGTGTCCTACCGACTGACCCACATCAAGCGCGGCGAGCCGGATGCCAGCCTGTTCAAGGTGCCGGACGACTACAGCCAGGGCCGCAGCCGCGCGCCGACCGCGCCGGCACGGCCGGGTGCCGCGTCGCAGCCCCGGGGTGTAGGCGAGACCACACGCTCCTGACGGCGCCGGGGACGGGCTGGGGCCAGCCCTCCCATAACGGCGACAACCCCTACTCCAGCCAGACCTTCAGCGTCGGCCGATAGGTCGCCGTCGGGTCCTCGCTGGTGCGCAGCCACGACACCTTGCCGGCCACCGTCGGCACCAGCACCAGGCCGTGGTTGCCGGTGGGCGCGTCGATCCAGCCCTGGACCACGGCCGCGTCGATGGCAACCGTGCGCACGTCGGCCTGCGCGCCGGTGAAGCCCGTCACCGTGAAGGTCTTGTCGGCGACCCAGTCGGTGCCTCCGCTGCCGCCGACGGCCCAGGCGTTGCTGCTGTCGCGCCGGGTCCACCCGAAGCTGGAGGAGGACGGCGTCCAGGCCTTGGCCAGGTAGCGGCCGGACAGGTTGTAGCCGGTCGCGCCGAAGTTGAAGGTCAGTACCAGCTCGGCCCGGGTCACGCGCCGACCCGCCAGGGACTCCAGGCCGGCAAAGCGGACAAAGCTGCGCGCCTCGTAGCCGCTGGTGCCGCTGATGCGGTAGACGCCGCTGACCGGGTCGTTGGTGACCGTGCCCCGGCCGCTGTTGTACTGCGCGTACTGGTCGCTGACGCCGTTGTCGACCGCACCGCTGTAGCCGGAATTGCCCTGCCGGAACATCACGGTGCCGGGCCCCGGCGGCGGCTGGGGTGCGACCACGCCGACCACCACGTCGCGGCTGGTGAGCACGCGGCCGTCGCTCAGGGTGGCGCGCGCCATCAAGGTCCAGCTGCCGGCGGTCGGAGGCGTCCAGCTCAACGACCAGGGCGTCGCGGTGCGCGAGCCCACCACGCTGTTGTTGGCCAGGAACTCGATGCGCGCGATGGCGGTGCTGCCCTGCACCGTGGCCGCGAAGGTCAGGGCGGTGCCCAGCGTGTACTGGGCGCCCGCGGTCGGGCTGGTCAGGGCCACGCTGACCGTGCCTATGGCCGTCGGCGCCACCACGGTCAAGGTGGAGGTGGCGCTGTTGAGCACCCGGCCGTCGCTCAAGGTGGCGCGTGCCTGCAGGGTCCAGGTGCCGGCGGTCGGCGGCGTCCAGCTCTGCGACCAGGGCGACGCCGTGCGCGACGCAACCACGTTGCCGTTGGCCACGAAGTCCACCCGTGTGGTGGTGACCTGGCCCTGCACCGCGGCGCTCAGCGTCACCGGCAGGCCGAAGGCGACCTGGCTGCCCGAGCTCGGGCTGGTCAGCGCCACCGTGGCCGGTGTCGGCGCCGGAGCGGTGACGGTAATGCCGATGGCCGTCGAGACCGATGTGCCGCCGTCGGTGCGCACCGCCCGCGCCTCGTACTGGTAGCTGCCGGCGGGCAGGGCGGACTGCGCGAACGCATAGGGCGAACTGGTGTCCTCGGCCACCTTGGCACCGTTTCGCCACAGTTCCACCCGCAGCACCTGGTCGATCGGTGTGGCCGAGGCCGTGACGTTGAAGCTGGCCGGCGCCACATAGCTGGTGCCGTTGCCGGGGCTGGTCAGACTGACGGTGACCGGTGTCGGCGGCGGGGGCGGCGGCGGAAGGTCGCCGGCATACAGCGCCGGCGGCTGCACGGTGTTGGGCAGCGCGCCGCCGAACAGCAGGGCCCCCGTGGTGCTGCGCAGCTCCGTGGTGCCGCCGGTGCCGGTGGTGGTGTTGAAGCGCACCAGCAGGCTGCGGCCGTCGGCCAGGGTGACCCGCGTACCGGTCTGCCCGCTGATGTCGTCGCGCACGGCCGATGCCACGGACCCATTGGCGCCCAGCACGTGCAGGAACGTGCTCTGGCCCGTGGCGCTGTCGGCGACCTCGACCCGCTGGCCGGCGGTCCAGACACCGGTAGCGCCGGCGGGCGCCAGGCCATAGACGTCCAGCTGGTTTTGACCCACCGCCAGCTGCATCCGGCCGGCGGAGAGCGTCGGCTGGCCAGGCAGGTTCAGCGTCCAAAGTTTGCGGGTGCCGGCATTGGTGGTGACCACCCGGTCCATGACCACCACGGTCGACGGCCGGATGAACAGGTACTCGCGTTCGATGCGGCTGACGCCGTTGGCCGAGGATTGCGAACCGCCGTAGACCGGGGTCACGTCGGCGACGGCATAGGTGAACAGGTCGTTGTGGGCCAGTGCCAGCAGGCGGCAGGGCGAGGTCTCGGCCCGCTGCGTGATCACGCTGTTGTCAGCCTTGACCATGCGCACCAGGTTGTGCTTCTCCTCGCCTTGCTCGATGCCGGAGGTGGAGCGGATGTTGCTGTCCCAGGCCAGCCAGTCACCCTTGAACAGCACGAAGCTGCCCTGGTCGCGATGGGCATGGCTTTCGGTGTAGGGGCCGCAGATAAAGTTCGAGTAGGTGGCCGCCGGGTCCCAGCCCGACCGCATCATGAGCTGGCCGGTGCCCGGGCCCCAGTAGGCGGTGGACAGCTCGGACAACGACGCCGCCGGCATGATCGGCGGCGCATACATGAAGTCGCTGTAGTAGTCGTAGCTGTAGCGTGTGCGGGGCACCGACGACAGCTCCAGGGCGCTGCGGGCGATGGCCGACAGGCGGTCCTGCGGGTACAGGCTCATCAGCGTGAGCAGGTACTGGCGGTGGTAGTCGAACAGGGCCGCGGTCGAGTCGCGGGCATGGTCCCCTGTCGGCGCCAGGCGGTCCAGCGTGGGCACCAGGTTGTGCAGCAAGTGCGCGATGGAGTCGCGGGTGTGCGGTGTCAGCGAGGCGATGCGCTCGCCGGTGGAGCGCTCCCACCAGTCGTACAGCTCCCACAGGCCGCGCATGGCCGTGCCGTAGCCGGTGCCCTCGCGCGAGCCGCCGCCTTGCAGCTGGCTGTTGAACATCGGCAACAGCTGGTTCTGGATCTTGTCGGTGCGAAAGCGCGTGATCCAGGTCGGGGCCTGCGCGTTCTCGCCGTGCGTGGCCAGGCCCAGCAGCATCGTGGCGCGCAGGAACGAGTAGTAGTAGTTGTTGGCCGGGTTGTCGATCGACCAGCCGGTCCAGGTGAAGGGGCGACCGCCCCATTGCGCCTGGCTCGGGTTCCAGACGTTCCACACCGCCTGGTTGGCATAGGCGATCCAGCGTGCGCGCTGCTGCGGCGTCAGGCGGTCCCAGGCCCAGTCGTAGACGGTGGCCAGACCGCCGATCTTCTCGCCGACCTCCAGGTAGCTGTCATAGGCGACGGTGGGTCGCTGGCCGGAGGCGATCAGCGCCTCCTCGGCGGCGACAAAGGCGTCGGTGCGCTGCACCGCGTAGTCGGCATAGCGCAGGTCGCCGGTGGCCTGGTAGACCAGCGCCGCGGTCCACGGCTCGAAGCCGTAGATGTTGTTGCTGACCATCTGTGCATCGACATAGCTCTTCATGCGCAGCGCGGCTGGCGCGGCATGGGTTATCTGCCGCTGCAGGCAGGTCTTGAGCTCGCTGTTGGCCAGCAGGATGCGCGGATGGGTGCTGGAAATCTGCGCCGTCGTGCCGGTACTGCGGGTGACCGTGCACTGCGCCAGCGGGTTCAGCGACGCAAAGCTCGCCGTCACGGTGCGCGCCGTGCTCATGGTCACGCTGCAGGCGGTCGGGTCGCTGCAGCTGCCGGACCAGCCGTTGAAGACAAAGTTGCTTGCCGGCACGGCCCGCAGGCTGACCACCGAGCCCTGCGGAAAGTCCGCCGCGCAGGTGCTGCCGCAGTCCAGGCCGGCCGGCATGCTGATGACCCGGCCGCCGGTGGGCGCCGTGACGGTCAGGCGCTGCGTGGGGCCGGTGTAGGCGAGGGCACGCTCCCGGGTTTCCGGCTCTGCGGCGGCGCTGGGGGTTGCGGGCGCTGGGTCGTCGGTGCGACCGCCGCCGCAGGCCGCCAGAAGGGCAGCCAGGGTCAGGGCGGCAAGGCCGCGCAGAAGGGGAGTGTGCATGTGGAGGGCGGAGAGGGCAGGAACGACCTCCGGTTTATGCCTGCTCCCGACCGCTGTTACATGTAATCGGGTGTATCAGATGTTGGGGTCGATGTGCCGCACCGGTCGCACTCCGCCGTTTGAGAACTTGGTCACGCTTCAGTACCGGTCTATCGCACCGCCGCCACCCGCAGTCGCCGGGCCACGAACAGCAGGCACAGCACGGTCACCAGGCCCACCGCGACCAGCGGCAGCGCCAGGTCCAGCGCGCCCATGGTCTCGCCCTTGAGGACGCGGTTCATCAGCGTCACCTGCGAGATCGCCGGCGCCCACAGGTGCCAGGGCTGCTCGCCCTCCTGGTTGAACAAGGTCACCATCGGCAGGAACGACACCGCCAGGATGACCACCGTGTTGCTGGCCTGCGCCTCCTTGAAGGTCTTGCAGCGGATGGCCACCGCCATCAACAGCGCTGACAACATGGCGGCCATGGGCGCCAGCAGGGCGACGAACAAGGCCGCCTCGCGCAGCCCGAACTGGAACATGGCGGCCAGCATCTCGCTTTGCAGCAGCGCCTGCGCCGGCACGAAGCTGAAGCTGCTGAGCAAGGCGATGAGCATGCCGACGCAGGCCACCGCCGCCCACTTGCCCACCACCAGGGCACCATGTGGCGCGGGGTTCATCAGCAGCGGCTCCAGCGAGCCGCGCTCGCGCTCGCCGGCGGTGGTGTCCAGCGCGGCATTGAGCGCGCCGTACAGCACCGCCATCAGCACGAAGAATGGCAGCATGCCGGTGAACTGTGCTGCGCGCGCGCGCGGGTCGGCCAGATCGCGCTCCTCCACCTGTACCGCCTCGCGCGTGGCCGGGCTGACGCCTCGCCACACCAGGCGCAGCGTCGCCTGTTCCTGGTTGAAGCCGCGCAGGGCCCGGGTCAGGCGCGCCAGGCCCCCGGCGGCACGGGTGTTGCCGCTGGCGCTGACGACCTCCAGCAGCGGCCGATGGCCCGCCACCAAGGCGGCCTCGAAGTCCTTTGGTACGACCAGCACCGGATCGCCCAGCTTGCGGTCGCGCAGCCGCGCCTCGTAGTCGGCCGGCGCGGGCTCGATGGTCAGCGTCTGGCGCTGCAGGTAGTTGGCCAGCGTCGGCGCATGCTCGATGCCCACCGCCAGCACAGTGCGCGACTCGGCCCGCTCCTCGATGGAGGCCACAAACGCCGACAACGCAATGATCATGATCGGCCCGATCGCCACCGACGACAGCGCCACCATCAGCAGCGTGCGTCGGTCGCGAAGGGCGTCGACCAGTTCCTTGATGAAGACGATCCAGGCGGCGGTCATGTGCGGTCTCCCGATGCCGCCTCGCCGTAGGCCAGGGCGACGAAGCAGGCCTCGAAATCGGTGTGGCCGGTGCGCGCCAGCAGCTCGTCGACCGTGCCCTCGGCCACCGTGCGGCCACCGGCGACGACCACGACACGGTCGCACAGGCGCTGCACCTCCTGCATGATGTGCGTGGAGAAGACGATGCACTTGCCGTGGTCGCGCGCCAGGCGCAGCAGCGCGTCGCGCAGGGCCCGCGTGGCGATCACGTCCAGGCCGTTGGTGGGCTCGTCCAGCACGATGTTCGGCGGGTCGTGCACCAGCGCGCGGGCCAGGGCCGTCTTCATGCGCTCGCCCTGGCTGAAGCCGTCGGTGCGGCGGTCCAGCAGCGGCTGCATGTCCAGCACCCGTGCCAGTTCGCCTGCGCGCGCCGATGCCTCATCCGCGGGCATGCCCTGCAGCCGGCCGTAGTAGACGATGTTCTCGCGCGCGGTCAGGCGCGGATACAGGCCGCGCGCATCGGACAGCATGCCCAGCCGGGACAGGGCCTGCATGGGCTCGCGCGCCACCTCGATGCCGTCGACCCGCACCCGGCCACTGTCCGGCGTCACCAGATGGGCCGCCATGCGCAGCGAGGTGGTCTTGCCGGCACCGTTGGGGCCCAGCAGGCCGGTGATCCGGCCGTCGGCCGCGCTGAAGCTCACATCAGCCACGGCCTGCACCACCCGGGCGGTGCGGCCGCGGCCGCTGCTGAAACGCTTGGCCAGTTGCTCGAAGGCGATCATCGCGAGGCTCCCGCCGTGGCCGCCAGGGCGGCCATCGGTGGCGCCAGCGGCCGGAAGGCCGGCGGCCGCGGCATGGACGCGGC
>JBJXHB010000070.1:0-6045 GCA_046160725.1 Aquabacterium sp. | reverse complement strand
GGTCTTGAAGCGGCCCGTTGACGCGCGCGCGAGCTTGAGCGCCAGCTCCAGCGCGTCACTGCCGCCGGTGGTGAAGAGCACGCGGCCAGCCTGGCCCGTCAACGCGCGAAAACGCTCGTTCAGCCGCTCGGCCAGCTGCACCGAGCGTTCGGGTGCGAAGCGGCGCGGCGCGAAGCTCAGTTCGTCAAGCTGACGCTTGATGGCCGCAATGACGTCCGGGTGCCCATGGCCGACGTGGTGCACGTTGTTGCCATGGAAGTCCATGTAGCGCCGGCCGCTCAGGTCTTCGATGAACAGCCCTTCAGCCTTGGCAATCGGCGCCAGGCAGGGCGTGGACACCGACTGGTGCAGGAAGGCCGCGCTGTCGCGCGCCAGCAGCGCGCGGCTGGCGTCGTCCAGGTGCTCACGCTGCCAGGCCGCACGCAGCGGCGTGCCGTTGACGTCGCTTTCGCTCTGAGATGGCTCAGCGCTGGAGGTCATCGCACGCATTCGGCAAGCAGACGCCACGGAACCGGCTTCGCCGGGCCATCGGCGTCGCCCCCTTGAGGGGGAGGCGGCCGCAGGCCGCTACGGGGGTGGGTCACGTCATGCCACGCTGAAGCCGCCGTCCACCGGCAGGACGGCGCCGGTCACGTAGCCGGCATCGGCCGACAGCAGGAAGCCGATCACCGGTGCCACGTCTTCGGGTTGGGCAAACCGCCCCAGGGGAATGCGTGCCAGCAGCGCCGGTGCGCGCTCGGGGTTGCGCAGGGCGCCGGCCGACAGCCGGGTGTCCACCCAGCCCGGCGCCACCGCATTGACGCGCACGCCGTCGGCCGCAAAGGCCACCGCGTGCGACCGCGTCAGCGACACGATGGCACCCTTGCTGGTGGCATAACCCGGGTTGCGGGGTGACCCGAAGTAGCTCCACATCGACGCCACGTTCACCACCGCGCCGCGGGCGGCCTTCAGCGCCGGCAGCGCGGCCATCGTCATGCGGTTGACGACATTCACGTTGAGGTTCATCACCCGCTCGAAGGTGGCGGGGTCGAATTCCTTCAGGTCACCGATCAACATGCCCGCGGCGTTGACCAGGCCGTCCACGCGGTCGAAGCCGGCCACGCAGGCGGCCAGCGCATCGGCATCGGTCAGGTCGACCTGTTGCCATTCCAGGCCGTCAGGCCAGGGATCGATGCGGTCGATGCCCATGCACACCACGCGCCAGCCCAGGCTGTGCAGGTGCAGGGCGGCGCCCAGGCCGATGCCGGTGCCGCCGCCGGTGACAATGGCGGCCTTCGATGGGGTGCTGTTCATGCAGCAAGCTTAAGCCACCGCCCTGGCAATGCGCCCGCACACCCAGGCCGAGAACAGCTCGGCCACGATGACGATGCCCACGATGGTGAGGATGATGGCGCTGACCTGCCGGCTTTCGAGCTTCTGCACGCTTTCACGCAGGTAGTGGCCCATGCCGCCGGCGCCGAAGAAGCCGACCACCGTGGACGCGCGGAACACCACGTCCCAGGTGTAGATGGCGATGCCCGCCCAGGCCACGCGCACCTGCGGCAGCACGGCATAGACGAAGGTCTGCAGGTGGCCGGCTCCGGTGGCGCGGATGGCCTCCACCGGGCCTTTGCGGATGGCCTCGATGGCCTCGGTCATCAGCTTGCCGCCGAAGCCGATGCAGAACAGCGTCATCGCCAGCGTGCCGGGCAGCATGCCGAAGCCGACGATGGCCACCAGCACGATGGTCCAGATCATCTCGTGCACCGAGCGGCTGCCCATGATGAACAGCCGGCTTAAGGGGTAGAGCACGCGCCGGCCGGGCGTCATGTTGAACGACGCGAACCAGGCCAGCGGGATGGCGACAAGCAGGCCGACCACCGTGGCCACGTAGCTCATCTGGAAGGTGTCGATGACCGCGCCGATGAACTCCGGCTTGACGACATGCGACCACTCCGGCGGCCAGTAGCGGCGGGCCAGCACCTCACCGATGCGCTGGAACAGCCCCGGCAGGCGGTCGACGTCGATACGCAGCACGTCCAGCGACCACCAGACGAAATAGAGCGCGGCCAGCAGCGCGCCGTACTTGTACAGGCTCTGTGGATAGCGGAAGCGCCGCCACTGGGGCATCGGCCGTGCTGGGGTCTCAGCGGTCGCAGCCATCTCAGATCACTTTCCGGCGCGCCCAGGCACTGAACAGCTCACCGATGATGATCAGCAGCAGGATCACGAAGATCACCGTGGCGATGCCGCCGTAGTTGTAGCTGGCCATCTGCCGGTGCAGCGCCAGCCCCAGGCCGCCGGCACCAACGAGCCCCATGATGGTGGAGCGGCGGATGTTGACGTCCCACTCGAAGATGCAGTTGCCGATGATGGTGGGCAGCACCTGCGGCACGATGCCGAACATCAGCACCTGGAAGCGGTTCGCGCCCACGGCGCGCATGGCCTCGACCGGGCCCTTGTTCACGTCCTCGATGGCCTCGGCCACGGTCTTGCTGATGAAGCCGATGCTGCGCACCGCCATCGCCAGCACGCCGGCGAGCGCGCCCAGGCCCACCGCGGCGACGAAGACCAGGCCCCACACCACCTCGTGCACCGAGCGCGACAGCGTCATCGACACCCGGCCCAGCAGATAGGTGAAGCGCCCCAGCGGCGAGATGTTGTGGGCACCCAGCCAGGCCACGGGGATGGCCATGAAGGCGCCCAGGATGGTGGCCAGCGTGGCCATCAGAACCGTCTCCAGCGCCGGCTCCCACAGCGACAGCAGGATGGAGGCGTCAAAGTCGATGAAACGCCAGGCCGCGGACGCCACACCCGCCAGCGTGATCCGGGTCCAGTCGGTGTCGCCAATCACGATGGCCTCGACGCTCCAGGCCACCAGCGCCGCAATCAGGCCATAGCGGCCGTAGCGCCACAGCCGGGCGCGGCGCCGCGCCGCGTCCAGCTCCGCGATGCGCGCGGCATGGCGGCCGGTGTCCAGCGCCAGCGCCACGGCTACAGGACCTCCATGGCATAGATGTCGGCCAGTGCGTGCTTGTCGACGCTGGAGGGCGGACCGTCGAACTTCTTGATGCCGTCTTGCAGGCCGATGACGCGGTCGCAGAACTCCAGCGCCAGGTCCACGTCGTGGATGTTGCACAGCACCGGCACCTGGAACTCGCGTGCGATGCCGCGGATCATGCCCATCACCTCGCGCGAGATCTTGGGGTCCAGGGCCGAGGTCGGCTCGTCCACCAGCATCAGCTGCGGCGCCTGGATGAGCGCGCGCGCGATGCCCACGCGCTGACGCTGGCCGCCGCTGAGCGCATCGGCGCGCTTGTCCATGTGCTCGATGAGGCCGACGCGGTCGAGCAGCGCCACGGCCTTGGCGATGTCGTCCTTGGAATACAGGCGGAACAGGCTGCGCATGTTGCCCAGGTAGCCCAGGCGCCCGGTGAGCACGTTGTCGATGACCGACAGCCGGTCGATCAGGTTGAACTCCTGGAAGATCATGCCGATGTTGCGGCGCTGCCGGCGCATCGCGCCTTCGTCCAGCTTCAGCAGGTCCTGCCCATTGAAGACCACCTGCCCGCTCGTGGGTTCGACGAGGCGGTTGACGCAGCGGATGAGCGTGCTCTTGCCGGCGCCGCTCGGCCCGATGATGGCGACGAACTCCTCGGGCCCGACGTCGAACGACAGGCCCTTGAGCACTTCCTTCGACGCGCCGCCCGAGCCGTAGCTCACGCGCAGGTCGCGCACCTGCAACACCGCCGGGGCGGATGCGGCAGCAGACGAATCGGCAGAAGCGGCACCCTCCGCCGCCGGCCTCGGCACGGCACTCATTGCGAACGCCTCCGCGCCGCTACTTGGCCGCCGCTTCGCGAACGATGTTGTAGTCCGCGTCGGTCATGCGCACGACCTTCTCCGACTTGACGTTGGCGAGGTACTTCTTGCCATCCTCGTTCTGGTCGACGAGCAGGAAGGTGTCGGCGATCTTCTTCTTCAGGTCGTCGCACATGGTGTTGCGGTAGACGAACGGGTCCTGCGGGATGAGCGGCGAGTACCAGAGGAAGTTGAAGTCCTCGAGCTTGACCTTGCCGGCGTTCACCGTCTCCATGAAGCGGTGCGTGGCCACGAAGGCGGCGTCGACCTTGCCCTCGGCCACCGAGATGGACGAGAGGTCGTGGCCACCGGAGTACACCACCTTGGAGAAGTAGCTCTTCAGTGGCCCGGTGCTCGCCTGCTTGGGAAACACCACCTCGGGCACGAGCCCGCCGCTGGTGCTGGCCGGGTCCACCAGCGCCAGCACGCCGCCCTTGAGCGAGGCGACATCGTTGAACTTGCTGCCCTTCTTGGTGATGAGCACGGCCTTGTAGCCGGGGCCAGCGTCCTGGATGCCGTTCTTCAGGCGCGAGTAGGTGCCGAAGACCTCGACGGTCGGGTCCTGCTTGCGCGCCAGCACATAGGATTCGGGGCCGAGCACGGCCACGTCGACCCACTTGCCCATCAGCGCCTCCACCACCGAGCTGTAGGAGGTGGGCATGTAGAACTCGATCTTCTTGCCGGTGTTCTTGGCCAGCTGGTCGAGGATGGGCTTGTAGTAGGTCAGTTCGCGCAGCGAATCCTGCGTGGGCACGAGCGAGAACTTCAGCACCTTGGGGTCTTCGCACTTGGGCTGTGCGAAGGCCGGCAGCGCCAGCGAAACGCTGGCAGCAACGGCCAGCAGCACACGGGGAATCCAGCGGTTCAGCATGACGGTCTCCTTCATGATCGATGTGATTTCAGGGCGGCGCGCTCTTGTGGCGCGTTGGCGGCCCGCCTACTTGACCTGACTCCCGTGGCGTGCGTTGCGGCTCGGTCAGGGCACGATGGCCGCACGCAGCACCTTGCGGTCCTCCGCATCCTTCATCGCCTGCCCGACCTGATCAAGCCCGTACTTGCCGTCCACCAGGTCCTTGAACGGGAAACGCTGGCGGTTGACGGTGACGAAGTCCAGCGCCTCGATGAGGTGGCGCGGGTGGTAGTTGTGCACCCCACGCAGCGTGATGAGCTTGCGCAGGATCTGGTTGACGTCGATGTTGACGAAGGAATCCGGGTTGACCACGCCGCCCAGCACGTAGTGGCCGCCGGTGCGCAGCATCTGGATGCCGGCGGGGATGACTTCGGGATAGCCGCAGACCTCGATCACCGCATCGGCGCCCTCGGGTTTGCACAGCGCCTTCACGCGCTTGACCATCTCGGCCTCGCTCATGGCCGAAGGGTCGAGCACCTCGTCGCAGCCGAAGCGCTTGCCGAGTTCGCGCCGCGCCGGCACCGTGTCGATGCCGATGACGAGCCGCGCCCCGCGGGCCTTGGCGATGGCGCTGGCATACAGGCCGAGCAAGCCCAGGCCCTGCACCACCACCGAGTCGCCCATGCGGATCTCGGCCTTTTCGGTGACACACATGACCGTGGCCACGCCGCAGTTGACGGGCGTGGCCTCTTCGTCGCTCAGCACGTCGGGCAGGCGCAGGATCCATGACCTCGGCAGGATGTAGCAATACTGGCCGAAGCCACCGTGATGGTGCGGCTCGGTCGTGACGGCCATGTGACCGTACTTGTCGACGCCCGGGCTCTTCTGCGGCAGGTCGAGCACCTCGGTGTAGTAGTTGTCCCCGGGGATGAAGTAGTCGCTCCATGTGATGCGGTCGCCCTCGCGCAGCGCGTCGCCGCGCATGTCCTTCGTGACGCCGGCGCCGAGCGCGATGATGGTGCCGATGATCTCGTGCCCCAGCACGCCGGGTGTGGGGTTGGGCCGGTGGCCGAGGTAGCTGTGGATGTCCGAGCGGCAGATGGTGCACATGCGCACCTTCACGAGCACCTCGCCCGGCCGCGGCTCGCGGATGGGGAACAAACGCAGCTCGAAAGGCGCGTTCGGCCTGTCGTAGACGGCGACCTGGCCTTGCGTGGGCGTCATACCGTACCGTTGATGGCGTAGTCGAAGATCTGGTACGACTTGAGCGGCATGCCCGCCGCCTTCGCCTTGTAGGCATCGTTCAACGGCCGGTTCAGGATGAACGGCACCTTGGCCTCGCTCACGCCGCCGTG
>JBJXHB010000069.1:0-8907 GCA_046160725.1 Aquabacterium sp. | reverse complement strand
GGCTGGCTCGGCGCCGGCCGGCTGCGCCTGCGCGACAACCCGCGCACGCTGGACGTCGAACTGGAGGCCAACATCGAGATCGCGGCCGCGCATGTGGCCGCGGCACTCGGCGACGCGGACGCCGCCGGTCGCTCGGCGGCTGCGGCACAGGAGCGCCTGCTGGCGATGGCCGCGCTGCGCGACCCGAGCGACGCCGTGGAGCTGAACCGCCGCTGGCAGCTCACCGTGCGCCTGGCGCGCGGGCCCTGGGCGGCCTGCGGCGAGCTCGGCCTGGCCACGCAACAGCGCCTGGTGGCTGATGCGCGGCAACTGCAGGACGCACTGGCCGCACGCGGTATCGCCAGCGTGCGCACCAGCCGCGAGGCGCAGTGGCTGGACGCACGGCACCAATGAAAACCGGGCCACATGGGCCCGGTTCGACGAGCGCCGCGAGAGCCGGCGCCTAGGGGTGCGTCGCGGACGCTCAGGCAGCGCGGCGGCGGCGGGCCACGGCGCCCACGGCCACCAGGCCGGCCAGCATCAGCGCGTAGGTGCCGGGCTCGGGCACGACGCCGGGGTCGAAGTTGAACGCGCCGTAGCCGAAGCCGGCGCCGGTGCTGGAGTCGTCCATCACCAGGCGGGTGATGCCGCTCAGGGCGCCGAAGCTCACGGCGGTGTCGGAAGCGACGTTGATCGTGGCCAGCAGCGTGGCGCCGGCATAGGCGCTGATGGCGACGAAGTCACCAGGGTTGTAGCCGTCGGTCCGCAGGGTGAGGTTGCTGACGGCGCTGTTGAAGTCGATCTGCAGATCGGCATTGCAGTTGCTGGTGTTGCTCAGCGCACAGATCGACCCGCCCTGGCCGATGGCGTAGAAGGCCGACAGATTGAACAGGTTGCCGCCGCTCAGGTTGGTGACCGTGGCGTTGGACAGGACCAGCGGGCTGTTCGTGACGCCGTTGGGAATCGACTCGAAGTCGAGGATGTCCGCCTGCGCACCGGTGGCGGTCAGGCCGACGACGGCCAGTGCGATGAGGGATTTCTTCATGATGGGTCCTGATGGAGGCGCCTTGGAACCCAAGGCCGTTGTGGGCTGGGGCACCACGCCACCAGTAGGCGGACCGTATTCCAGGCCCGGTGCCGCGTCTACCCCTCAACTGAGGGATGGACGCCCTGCCGCTTGTGAAAGGCGTCTTGCCGCGAAAGCCCCGGGGTGGTCGGTCGAGGGTTCTACCGCCGCACCAGCAGCAACGCGCCCGCAACGATGAAGCCGGCCGATGCCAGCGTGTAGCCGCCAGGCACCTCGCCGAAGAGGAGGTAGCCCAGCGCCGCGGCCCAGACCAGGCCGGTGTATTCCATCGGCGCCGCCCGGCTGGCCTCGATGTGGGTGAAGGCCCAGGTGATGGCCCACAGGCCGCCGGTGGCCAGGGCGCCGATCAGCAGCACCACCGGCACGTCGGCTGCGGTCATCGGCGCCCAGCGCAGGCCCACCGGCAGCGCCAGCAGGGCCAGCGGCAGCAGGTTCTGCACCAGCAGGATGGTCCACAGCGCATCGCGCTGGGCCTGGTGGCGCGCCAGCACCACCACGCCGGCATAGCAGACGGCCGAGGCGCCGGCCGCGGCCATGCCGGCCAGGCGGGCGGCGCTGCCGGCGCTGCTGGCGGCGGTCAGCTCGGGCCACAGGCCGATGCCGGTGCCGATGCCGCCCAGCGCCAGTGCCGCCCAGATCCAGCGCGACGGCCGCTCGCCCAGCAGCAGCATGGCCAGCAGCGCGATGAACAGCGGCGCGGTGTAGCCTACCGCCACCGCCTGCACCAGCGGCAGCAGGGTCAGGCTGTGGAACCAGCCCAGCAGTGCCAGCAGCAGCAGCGCGCTGCGCAGGGCATGCAGGCGCCAGCTCGGCCGCTGTGGCAGCGGCGTGCGAAACCACAGCCACAGCGGCAGCGCGAACAGCGCGCCGCCGGCAAAGCGCAGGAAGGTCAGCTGCAGCGCATCGAAACGGTGGGCCAACGTCTTGACCGAGGCATCCATGCCGATGAACAGCGCCGCCGCCAGCGCCACTGCGGCAAGGGCCAGGGCCGGCCGTGTGGCCGGCTGCGCAGGCGCCGTCGTGCCGGCGGCGCCGCTCAAGCCGCGGGCCGGTCGGCCAGCCGGTTCACGCCGCACCAGCGGGCGATGAACAACGCCAGCACCGCCGTCACCTGGTGCAGGCTCGCGATCGACACCCATTCGTCGATGCCGTGGATGCGCTCGCCGGCCGGGCCGTAGCAGGTGCACGGGATCTGGCCGTAGAGGTGGAAGAAGCGCACGTCGGTGGTGGCGGTGGAGGCCCGGGTGTCCGGCGCCGCGCCGGCGATGTCCTGGTGCGCCTGCATCAGGGCGCGCATCGCCGGCTGCTGCAGGTCCACCACCAGGCCCTCGGCCTGGAAGCCGTGGTAGCTGACGTCCACCGTCACCGCGGCGCGGTGGGGGTGCGCGTCATGTGCGGCGCGCACCAGGGCCTCGACCTCGGCGCGCACCTGCGCCGGGCTGACGCCGGGGTAGAAGCCCAGCCGCATGTCGACCCGGCAATGGGTGGACACCGACGACGACCATTCGCCGCCGGCGATGCGGCCGAGGTTGAAGTTGATCGGATGCTCGTGCTGGCAGTACAGGCTGTGGCGATGCGCCGGGGCGTTCCACTTCGCCTCCAGCTCGCGCAGCTTCTCGACCATGTACTGCGCGAACTCGATGGCGCCGATGCCGGTGTGGGCCACCGCCGCGTGCACCGGCACGCCGTAGACATCCAGCGTCACCCACATCACGCCGAGCTGGGCCGACAGCACGTCCTGGCCCGGCTCCGGGATGAGGGCCGCGTCGGCGGTGTAGCCCTCGACCAGGCAGGCCAGGGCGCCGTTGCCGGTGCATTCCTCCTCGATCACCGACTGCAGCGTCACCGCCGCGGCCGGCTCGCAGCCCAGCTGGCGCAAGGCCCGCATGGCCATGGTGTAGGCGACGATGCCGGCCTTCATGTCGGCCGCGCCACGGCCGTACAGCCGGTCGCCGTCGATGTGCGGCTCGAATGGCGGGCAGCTCCACAGCCGCTCTGCGCCGACCGGCACCACGTCGATGTGGCCGTTGAGGATCAGCGAGCGGCCGCGCACCGGCCCGGCGGGCCGGTGCAGGCCCAGCACGTTGCGCCGGCCGTGGTAGCTGATGAGGGACGGCGAATAGCCGGGGTGGCCGCGCAGCTTGTCCTCGTCGATGGCCAGCTCGCGCACCTCCAGCCCGAGGGCGCCGAACTCGGCGGCCATCAGCGCCTGCGCGCCGGCCTCGTCGCCCAGCAGGGACGGCTGTGCGACCAGGCGCTGCAGCAGGTCGACGGAGGCGGCGGACTGGGCCTGCACGGCGCCCAGGATCTCGGCCTCGGTCAGGGTGTTCAGGGCGGCGGTGTCCATGGGGTGCTCCTGGGCAAAGGCAGGATGCTAGCCCTGCCGACGCCGCTAGCATGACGCGTCGTACCAGCGCCATTGCGCGCACTCGAAAGGCTCCCATGTCGCCCGCCATCCAGCGTTTCGGCTTCCTGCTGTTTCCCGGTACCGAGGAGCTCGACCTGGTCGGGCCCTGGGAGATGGTCACCATGTGGCAGCAGGTGGCCGGCGGCCCGAAGGACTGCCTGATCGTCGCCCAGTCGATGCAGCCGGTGGCCTGCGCCAAGGGGATGTCGATCACGCCGCATGCCGACTTCGACAGCTGCCCGCCGCTGGACGTGCTGCTGGTGCCGGGCGGCCGCGGCACCCGCACCGAGGTCGACAACCCGGTGCTGATGGATTTCGTGCGGCGCCAGGCGGCGCAGGCGCGGGCGGTGCTGTCGGTGTGCACCGGCTCGTTCATCCTGCACAAGGCCGGCCTGCTCGATGGCCGGCGCGCCACCACCTACTGGGCCTCGCTGCCGCGGCTGCGCGAGGCTGGCGTGGCGGTGGAGGAGGTGCGCTATGTGCGCAACGACCGGGTGTGGACATCGGCCGGCGTTTCGGCGGGCATCGACATGACGCTGGCCTTCATCGCGGACGTGGCCGGCGCCGAGGTGGCGGGCCAGGTGCAGCTGGGTGCGGAGTACTACCCGGACGGCGTGCGCTGGGGCACGGCCGCAGCGCATCCGCAGGCGCCGGCCTACGTGCGGGCGGGTTGAGCGGCATGGCCCGCTTCGACACCCTGATCCGCGGCGGCACGGTCGTCGACGGCAGCCGCGCGCCGCGCTTCGATGCCGACGTCGGCCTGCGCGACGGCCGCATCGCGGCCATCGGCGACCTGGCCGGCGCCAGCGCCGATGCGGTGGTCGACGCCGCCGGCCGCATCGTCGCGCCCGGCTTCATCGACAGCCACACCCATGACGACCTGGCCCTGCTGGCGCAGGGCGACATGAGCTTCAAGGTGTCGCAGGGCGTCACCACGGTGGTCACAGGGAATTGCGGCATCAGCCTGGCGCCGCTGCTGCCGGGCACGCCGCTGCCGTCGCCGCTGGACCTGCTCAAGTCGCGCAGCAGCCCCCGCTTCCCCACGCTGGGCGCCTATTTCGCGGCGCTGGAGGCGTCGCCGCCGGCCATCAACCTGGCGGCACTGGTGGGCCACACCACGCTGCGCGCCTGCACCATGGCCGAGCTGGACCGCCCGGCGACGCCGGACGAGATCGCGGCCATGCGCGCCCTGCTGCAACAGGGCCTGGACGACGGCGCCATCGGCCTGTCCACCGGCACCTTCTACCCGCCGGCGCAGGCCGCCACGATCGAGGAGATCATCGCCGTGGGCACGGCCCTCACCGAGCGCGGCGGGCTGTATGCCACCCACATGCGCAACGAGGGCGACGCGGTGATGGCCGCGCTGGACGAGACCTTTGCCATCGGCCGCGCGCTGGAGGTGCCGGTGATCGTCTCGCACCACAAGGTGCAGCGCGAGGCCAACTTCGGCCGCTCGGCCCAGACCCTGGGGCATATCCGCGCCGCCATGCAGTGCCAGTGCGTGGCGCTGGACGCCTACCCCTACACCGCCGGCTCGACCATGATCCACACCGACCCGCAGATGCTGGCCGGCAAGGTGCTCATCAGCAGCAGCGGGCCGCACCCGGAGTGCGCTGGCCGCGACCTGGCCGACATCGCCGCCGAATGGGGCGTCCCGCGCGAGGAGGCCGCGCGGCGCCTGCGCCCGGGCACCGCCGTCTACTTCATGATGGACGAGGCCGACGTGCAGGCCATCCTGACCTTCGACCAGACCATGATCGGCTCGGACGGCATACCGGTGGGCGAGCGGCCGCATCCGCGGCTGTGGGGCACCTTCCCCCGCGTGCTGGGCCACTACTGCCGCGACCTGGGGCTGTTTCCGCTGGAGACCGCGGTCTGGAAGATGACCGGCCTGACGGCCGAGCGCTATGGCCTGGCCGGCCGCGGCCGCATCGCCGAGGGGGCCGCAGCGGACATCGTGCTGTTCGACGCCGCCACGGTGGCCGACCGGGCGACCTATGCCGACCCGGTGCAGCCGGCGGCCGGCATCGACGCGGTGTGGGTCAACGGCGGGCTGACCTGGGCCAACGGCGCGCACCGCGGCACCCGCGCCGGCTGCGTGCTGCGGCGCGCCCCCGCGGCGGCGCGCTACGCTTGGGGGCCGGTCACACAGTGACTTCGGCAAGCACCTCGCCCGAGCCAAGCCCGACACCATGGTCAGGCGCTGACCCACCGCCACGACGGAGATACCGATGCGACATACCTTCGAGCCCGGCGGCTATCGATTCGCCGAGGGTGGTTTTCCCTACTCGGCCGGCGTCATCGCCATGCCGGGCTTTGCCATCGTGCGCTGCCGCTTTGCGCGCTGGCCGTCGGTGGCCGAGGGCTTCGACGCCATCGCCGCGGTGCTGGAGTCCGCGGGCCGGCCGCTGCAGGCGCTGTGCGCGGCGGAGCTGCGCTCGCCGCAGCCCTTCACCATGGACGGCTTCAAGGGCTTCAACCGCGGCTATGTGGACGTGCTGGAGCGCTGGGGCATCGTGCGCGGCGGGCTCAACCCGGTGGCCCGCAGCAACGTCTGTCCGCTGCATGACGCGCCGGCGCAGCCCTGCTTCCATGCCTTCAGCTACACCGTGCCGCTGGACCATGCGGTGGCGCCCTCCGCGGCGGCGGACTTCGTCGTCGCCGGCAGCGGCGAATGGCCGGAGGACCAGCCCTTCCCGCAGGGCATCGTGGCCCGTGGCGATGTCTCGGCCGCCGGGCTGGCCGCCAAGGCGCGCTATGTGCTGGACACCATGCGGGCCCGCACCGCGGTGCTGGGCGGCGACTGGTCGGCCCTGACGGCGGCGCAGGTCTACACCGTGCACGACATCCATCCGCTGCTGGCCAGCCACTTCGCGCGCGACGGCCTGACCGCCATGGGGCTGACCTGGCAGGTCTGCGCGCCGCCGATCCTGGAGCTTGAGTTCGAGATGGACGTGCGGCGGGTGGCCAGCGAGCGGGTGCTGTAGCGTCAACAGGCCCTAGACCGCCGCGGTCTTGCGGCGCGTGGGCGGCCCGGCCGGCCCGGCCGCCCGCACCACCGCCTCGGCCCCGCGCAGCACGCGCTCGACCAGCGCCCAGTCCGGCGCGATCTGCTGCTGCAGCACCAGCTGCGCCAGGCCGTGCACCAGGGCCCAGGCATGCAGCGCCAGGGCCTTGCGGGCCGCCGGGCTGGTGCCAGCGGGCACCAGGCGGTCCACGTCGGCGCGCAGCTCGCGCATGGCGGCCGATACCTCGGATGGTCTTGCCTCCAGCACATCCAGCGCCGCCGCATGGGTAAAGGTCAGCTGGAACAGCACCGGCTGCTCGGCGGCAAAGCGCACATAGGCCAGGCCGGAGGCCAGGAAACCCGCCGCCGCATCGCCGGCGGCGGCGCGGGCCTCGGCCTGGACCTGGGCCAGTTGCGCCAGGCCCTCGGCTGCCAGCCCCGACATCAGCGCCTGCTTGTCCGGAAAGTGGCGGTAGATGGCGGTCGGGCTGACCCCGACGGTGCGCGCCACCTCGCGCAGCGCCAGGTCGTCGGCCGAGCGCGTGGCCAGCAGCTGCAGGCCGGCGTCCAGCAGCGCGCGCCGCAGGTCACCGTGGTGATAGGGGCGCGGCGGCGCAACCGGGTCCGCCTTGCGCCGGCGCGGCTTCATGTTGACAGCGTTATCTTTTGACGACATGATGTGAGTGTTGTCAACATTATGGCCGCCGCGCGCGGACCCCACCATGCCCAGCCCGATCGAGACCGCGATCCGCAACAAGGTGACCCAGGGCCTGATGAAGCTGGCGGACTTCAACCGCCAGCGCATGGCCGACAAGCCCAACCCGTTCCTCGCCGGCCTGAACGCCCCGATGGACAAGGAGGTGACGCTGCACGACCTGTCCGTCACCGGCACCATCCCGCCGCAGCTGGACGGGCGCTACCTGCGCATCGGCCCCAACCCGATCGGCACGCCCAAGGGCGCGGCGCACCACTGGTTCGTCGGCGACGGCATGGTGCACGGCGTGCGCCTGCAGGCCGGTCGCGCGCTCTGGTACCGCAACCGCTGGGTCCGCTCCAACGCCGTCAGCCAGGCCCTGGGCGAGCCGCCAGCGCCGGGCCCGCGCCGGCGCAGCGACACCGTCAACACCAACGTGCTGGGCCTGGGCGGGCGCACCTGGGCGCTGGTGGAGGCGGGCGGCAACCCGGTCGAGCTGGGCGAGGACCTGCAGACCCTGGCCCACAACCCGTTCGACGGCTCGCTGACGGGCTCATTTACCGCACACCCGCACCAGGACCCGTTGACCGGCGACTGGCATGCCATCTGCTACGACGGCCCGGTGCAGGACCGCATCCGCCATGTCGTGATCGGTGCCGACGGCCGAGTGCGGCGCGAGGAGCCGATCGCCGTGCAGCACGGCCCCAGCGTCCACGACTGCATGATCACGCGCCAGTACGTGATCGTGCTGGACCTGCCGGTGACCTTCTCGATGCCGCTGCTGATGGCCGGCTATACCTTCCCGTACAAGTGGAATCCGCAGCATCGCGCGCGCGTGGGCCTGCTGCGCAAGGACGCGCCCGGCGACAGCATCGTCTGGTGCGACGTGGCGCCCTGCTATGTGTTCCATCCGTGCAATGCCTTCGAGAACGACGACGGAACCGTCACGCTGGACGTGGTCGCGCACGAGACCATGTTCGACGGCGACACCATGGGCCCGAGCGCCAAGGCGGTGGGATTCGAGCGCTGGACCATCGACCCTGCCGCGCGCCGTGTCGAGCGCCGTGTGGTCGATGCCGCGCTGCAGGAGTTCCCGCGGCCGGACGAGCGCCGCCTGGGCCAGCCTTACCGCTATGCCTACAGCGTCGGCCTGGTGCGCGACGACGGCCCGGACGGCTCGTTCGTGGCCAGCCAGTACCTCTACCGCCACGACCTGCACACCGGCCAGCGCCTGGCGCACGACCTCGGCCCGCGCCGGCATGCCAGCGAGTTTGTCTTCGTGCCGCGGCAAGCCGACGCCGACGAGGACGATGGCTGGCTGATGGGCTATGTGGTCGATGCCGCGACCGACACCACCGACCTGGTGATCCTGGACGCGCGTGACTTCAGCGGTGCCCCGGTGGCCCGCATCACCATTCCGCACCGCATCCCCTCGGGCTTCCACGGCAACTGGGTGCCGGCGCGCTGATGGGTCTGCAGGTCGGTCCGCTGCCGCCGGAGTGGCGTTCATTCGCACGGGGCTGTGGGTCGGGGATGGGCCCTTTGCGGTCTTTGGAACGCCGCCGCTCCCTGTGCTTGCGTGCGGCAAGGCTGAGGCCGACGGGCAGGGCGGCCAGAATGAGGCGCCTGTCCCTGCGGGCCAGGTGCCCTGCGCTCCTCGCGAAACGGGGCGGCTGCGATCGCTCCGGGCTGCGCCTGAACGGCGCAGCCCATAGATCGTTCTCGCCGGCCCG
>JBJXHB010000068.1:0-3123 GCA_046160725.1 Aquabacterium sp. | reverse complement strand
CCAGCGCCGGGTGCAGCTTCTTGAACTCGTCGAAGTTGTCGAACACCGCCTTGACCACCTGGTAGACCGAATCGGCCGGTGTCTTGGACGATGCCACCACGGTGGCCATCACGCCATAGGTCGGCGTGGCCTGCGGGTTGTTCGGGTACAGACCGGCCGGGATGGTGACCTTGGCGTAGTACGGCTTCTCGGCCACCAGCTTGTCCACGGCCGGCCCCGTCACCGGCACCAGTTGCGCACCGCAGGACGTGGTCGGGTCCTGGATGTTGGCGCTGGGGTGGCCGACGGCGTAGTAGAAGCCGTCGATCTTGCCGTCGCACAGCGCCGGGCCGTGCTCGTCGGCCTTCAACTCGGAGGCGAGCGAGAAGTCACCCAACTTCCAGCCCAGGCCGACCAGCAGCTCCTCCATCGATGCGCGGGTGCCGCTGCCGGGGTTGCCGACGTTGAAGCGCTTGCGCTTGAAATCGGCAAAGCTCTTGGCATTGGCCTCCTTGCGGGCCACCACGGTGAACGGCTCCGGGTGGACCGAGAACACCGCACGAAGGTCGGCGAAAGCGCCGTCCTTGAACTGGTTCAGGCCCTTGGCGGCGTTGAACTGCACGTCGCTCTGCGCGAAGCCCAGGTCCAGCTCGCCGGCCTTGATGGTGTTGACGTTGAACACCGAGCCGCCGGTGGACTCCACCGAGCAACGGATGCCGTGCTTGGCGCGGTCCTTGTTGACCAGCCGGCAGATCGCGCCGCCGGCGGCGTAGTACACGCCGGTGACGCCACCGGTGCCGATGGTCATGAACTTCTGCTGCGCAAAGGCAGCGGGCGTGGCCAGCGTGGCAGCGGCCAAGGCGGCTGCGGAAAGGATCAGACGCATGTCAGGGCTCCTGGAGCGGTAGGGAAAAGGGACTCGGGCATGGATGTGGTTTCAGGCCGGCAACACCTCGTGCAGGGCGAGCGCCAGCTTGTCCACCATCTCCTCCAACTGTGCCATGGTGAGGGTGAACGGCGGGGCCAGCAATACGTGGTCGCCCTGTAGGCCATCCACCGTGCCGCCCATGGGATAGCAGATCAGCCCATGGCGCAGCGCCGCGGCCTTGATGCGGGCATGGGTGGCCAGCGCTGGCACCAGCGGCGCCTTGGAGGCCCGGTCGGCCACCAGCTCGATGCCCTGGAAATAGCCGCGGCCGCGAATGTCGCCAACGTTGGGATGGCCGCCCAGGCGTCCCTGCAGCAGCGCCTGCAGGTGCGGCGTGCGCTGGCGCACCTGTTGCAGCAGGCCCTCGTCGCGGATGGTGCGCTGCACCGCCAGCGCCGCCGCGCAGGCCACCGGATGGCCGATGTAGGTATGGCCGTGCTGGAAGAACCCGCTGCCGGCCTGGATGGCCTGCACCACCCGGCCCGACACCAGCACCGCGCCGATCGCCTGGTAGCCGGCGCCCAGGCCCTTGGCCACCACCTGCAGGTCCGGCGCGACGCCCTCCTGCTCGCAGGCATGCAGGGTGCCGGTGCGGCCCATGCCGCACATCACCTCGTCCAGGATCAGCAGCACGCCATGGCGGTCGCAGATCTCGCGGACGCGCTTGAAGTAGCCGGGCACAGCCGGCACCGCACCCAGGGTCGCACCGACCACCGGCTCGGCGATGAAGGCAGCCACGCTGTCGGCGCCCAGCCGCAGGATCTCGGCCTCCAGCGCATCGGCCACGCGCAGGCCATAGGCCTGCGCCGACTCGCCGGGGCGCTGGCCGCGGTAGGCGTAGCACTCCGGCACATGTGACATCTCGATGAGCAATGGCGCGAACTGCGCGCGCCGGCCGCGGTTGCCGCCGGCTGACAGCGCGCCCAGGGTGTTGCCGTGGTAGCTCTGCCAGCGCGCGATGACGCGGTGGCGCCCGGGCTGTCCGCGCTCGGCGTGGTACTGGATGGCCAGCTTCAGCGCCGCCTCCACGCCCTCCGAGCCGCCGCTGACGAAGTACACCCGCTCCAGGCCGGCCGGTGCATGGGCGATCAGGTCGTCGGCCAGCTCTTCGGCCGGCCGGCTGCTGAAGAAGCCGGTGTGCGCGAACTCCAGGCGCGCCACCTGCTGCTGGACGGCGGCCACGATGGCGGGATGGCCGTGGCCCAGGCAGGACACCGCGGCGCCGCCGGATCCGTCCAGATAGCGCCGGCCCTGGTCGTCGATCAGATAGGCGCCGTCCGCCGCGACGGCCAGGGGATAGTCGTGGCGCAGGTGGCGGTGGAAGATGTGGCTCATGGCGGTCTCGCTGGGCAAGGGGTGGTGGATGGTGCCGGCGGCGTTGGCTCAGCCGGGCCGGGCCAGCATCTGGACATACTCGTGCTGCGCGGTGTTGACCATCGACAGCCGGAACTCCACCGGCCGGTCGCCGAAGGTCAGTGCGGTGCGCCGCACCTGCAGCACCGGTGCGCCAGTGGCCAGGCCCAGCACCCGCTGCGCGGCCCGGTCGGCGGGCACGGCGCGGGCGCGCTCATGGGCCCGCACCACGGTGATGCCGAACTCGGCCTGGTACATCGGGTACAGCGTGCTCGGCCGGTCGCGCAGGCGCTTCTCGGTCAGGCCCTTGAACAGCGCCGCCGGCAGCCACAGCCGGTCGTGCACCACCGGCCGGCCCTGCAGCGACAGCCGATTCTCGATGCTGAAGGCCGCCTCGCCGGGGCGGCGGCGCAGCGCGGCGGCGGTGTCGTCGTCCAGCCGTGTGCGGTCGAAGGACAGCAGCTCCACCGTCGGCGCCTCGCGCAGGCCGTCCGCCCGCTCGACGTGGAAGAACTGGAACAGCGTGCCGTCGGCGCTGTGCTGCGCGGCATAGGTGCCGCGGCCCTGGTGGCGGGTCAGCAGGTTCTCGGCCACCAGTTCGTCGACGGCGCGGCGCAGCGTGCCGATGGACACCTGCATCTGCCCGGCCAGCACGGTCTCGCTGGGCAGCGCCGCACCGGGCGCGATGCGGCCGTCGGCCAGCGCCGCCAGCAGGCCGCGCTTGACCGCGCGGTACAGCGGCATGCCCGCCGCTTCGGGTGCGATCGGGCTGAACTGCGGTGCGGCGGCGCGCTTGAGCATGGCAGCGCAGTGTAGCGGGCCGCTGTGCGAATCAACCAAGTCATCTAGATGACTGGTTTGAC
>JBJXHB010000067.1:0-8662 GCA_046160725.1 Aquabacterium sp. | reverse complement strand
CGTGTCGTCCAGCGCGCCGCGGTCGATGCAGGTTTTGGCGCCGATCTCGACGTCGTCGCCGATGACCACAGCGCCCAGTTGCTCGATCTTCTCCCAGCGTCCTTCGACCGGTGCGAAACCAAAACCGTCAGCGCCCAGCACCGCGCCGCCATGGACGATGCCCCGTTTGCCAATGCTGCAGCCTTCAGCCAGCACCACGTGCGCCGCCAGGCGCGTTTGGCTACCGATGCGCGCGTCGGCCCCGACGAAGACGTGGGCGCCGACCACCGCATCCGGGCCGATGACGGCACCGGACTCAATGACGGCAAACGCCGCCACCGAGGCACTGGCGTGGACCCGCGCGCCTTCTTCAACCGAAGCCATGGCATGGACCCCAGGGGAGGGGCGCCGCCGGTGGCGTGCCGCCCACCATTGCGTCAGTCGCGCAAAGTAGAGGTAAGGCTGATCGGTGACGATGGCCGCGCCACGCGCCGCTGCGGCCTCACGATGCGGTGGCGCCACGATGACGGCGCCGGCACGGGTCGCGCCAAGCTGGAGCAGGTAGCGCGGCTGGTGAAGAAACGACAGTGCCGATGGGTCCGCGGTGTCCAGCGGCGCCAGACGCAGAATCGGCAACGACGCATCACCAACCAACTCGCCGCCCAAGGCTGCGACGATATCGCCCAGCGTCGTCATGCGGGGCGGCGCTGGCGGTGCGCCTTACTTCGCGGCCGGCTGGGCCGCGTTGAGCGCGCGGATGACCTTATCGGTGATGTCCACGCGAGGACCGGCGAAGACCACATCCTGGAGGATCAGGTCGTACTTCTCGCCGTCGAAGATCTGCTTGATCACCCGATTGGCCCGCTCGACCAACGCCGCGGTCTCTTCATTGCGGCGTTGGTTCAGGTCTTCCTGGAACTCCCGCTGTTTGCGCTGCAGGTCGCGGTCCTGTTCGATCAGGTCGCGCTGGCGGCGATTGCGCTCTGCCTCCGCCAGCGTCGGCGCATCCTTGTCGAGCTTCTCGGCCGCCGTCTTGAGCCTGGCAGCCTGATCGGTCAGCTCCTTCTGGCGTTTGGCGAAGTCGGACTCCATGCGAGTCAGCGCGGTCTTGGCCGGTGTCGACTCGCGCAGCACGCGCTCGCTGTTGACATAGCCGATCTTCAGCTCCTGAGCCTGGGCGGCAGCTGCCAACACCAACCCGGCCAACGCCAGCGACAAATTCTTGGTAAGGGACATCATGATCAGAAGGCGGTACCGACCTGGAACTGGAAGCGTTGGATTCTATCGTTGCGCAGGCTGCGGACTGGCACGCCCCAGCTCAGCTTCAACGGGCCTACCGGCGAAACCCAGGACATGCCGATGCCGGCCGACGCGCGAACGCTCGCGCCTGTGATCTTCTCGTCCTCGCGCCAGACGTTGCCCGCATCGCTGAACGCGAACACACGCAGGGACTTGTCATTGCCCGTTCCGGGAACCGGGAAGTACAACTCGGCATTCAGATTGATCTTGCGAGCACCACCGATGTAGGCACCGGTCGGGTCGACCACGCCCAAGGAGTTCTGGTCAAAAACCCGGACCGAGCCCAGCCCGCCGCCGTAAAAGTTCTTGAACACCGGGTAGGGGCGGCCACCCAGACCCTTGCCCCAGCCAACCTCGCCGTTCAAGCCGAGCGTCATGCGGGCCGGCAGCGCAAAGTAGCGCTGGTACTGCAGGTTGGCGCGCAGGTACTTCACGTCGCCTGCCACGCTCCACTCCAGGTTCACGCGCTGGTACTGCCCCGCTGTGGGCGTCAACACGCTGTCGCGCGCGTCACGGGCCCAGCCGATGGTCAGCGGAACGGATGTGCTGCGCGGCCCGTACTGGAATCGATACAGGAAGTACTGGTTCGGGATACCCACCGTGGCCTTGATATTGGTCTGCTCGGCACCGATACCGAAGAACACCGTGTCGAACTCCGAGAACGGCACACCGAATCGAACCGCGAAACCGGGGTTCTCGATCTGGTACTCATCGCCCAACGCGTTCAAGGGGCGACTGGTACGGAAGAAGAAGTCCAGTCCGCGCGAAATCCCGTCCACCGTGAAGTACGGGTCAACCGAGCTGAAAAGCAGGCTACGGCTGGTCTTGCTGGTGTTGACCTCGAAGCCCAGGTAGTTGCCCGAACCAAAGACGTTGTCCTGCTTGATGGAGGCCGTGAAGGCGAGCTTCTCTGCGTTCGAGAAGCTGGCACCGATCAACAGGTTGCCGGTGGGCTTCTCCTCGACCTTGACGGTCAGGTCAACCTGGTCGGCCGAGCCGGCCACCTCGTTGGTGTCGACACCCACGTCCTTGAAATAGCCCAGGCGGTCGACGCGGTCGCGCGACAGCTTGATCTTCTGGCCGTCGTACCAGGCCGACTCGAACTGCCGGAACTCGCGTCGGATCACCTCGTCGCGGGTGCGCGTGTTGCCCGACACGTCGATACGACGGACATAGACACGGCGTGCCGGATCGGCGACCAGGATGACGATGGCGCGACCGTTGACGCGGTCGATCTCCGGACGCGCCTCGATGCGGGGGAACGCATAGCCATAGACACCGAAGCGGTCGGTGAAGGCCTTGGTGGTCTCGGCCACATCGCCCGCACGATAGGACTGGCCGACGCGCACCGTGACGAGCTCCTTGAACTCATCTTCCTTGCCCAGGTACTCGCCCTGCAGTCGCACAGCAGTGACGGTGTAGGCCTGACCCTCGGTCACGACAATGTTGATGGCGATCTGCTGCTTGTCCGGGGAGATGGTGACCTGCGCGCTGTCGACGTTGAACTCGAGGTAGCCGCGATTGAGGTAGTAGGAACGGATCGTCTCGAGGTCGGCGTTCAGCTTGGCCCGGGAATAGCGGTCGTTCTTGGTGTACCAGCTGAGCCAGTTGCCGGCATTCAGCTCCATCAGGCCGCGCAGCGTCGACTCCGAAAACGCACGGGTGCCCAGGATGCGGATCTCGCTGATACGCGCGGCGTCACCTTCGTTCATCGTGAAGGTCACGTTGACGCGGTTGCGCTCCAGCGGCGTCACGGTGGTCACGACTTCGGCACCGTACAGGCTGCGCGACAGGTACTGCCGCTTGATCTCCTGCTCGGCGCGGTCGACCAAGGCCCGGTCAAAGGGCAGGCCCTCACCAATGCCGGCATCGCGCAAGGACTTGAGCAGCTGATCCTTGTCGAACTCACTGAGACCGACGAACGTGACCGTCGCCACGGTCGGGCGCTCCTCAACGATGATGACGGTCACCTGGCCGTCAATGTCGATGCGCACATCCTTGAACAAACCGGTCGCGAACAAGGCGCGCAGCGCTGCAGCGCCCTTGTCGTCGGTGTACTGGTCGCCCACGCGGAAGGGCAGCGCGGCGAAGACGGTGCCGGGGTCGATGCGCTGCAGGCCCTCGACACGGATGTCCTTGACGACGAAGGGTTCGGCCGCATGGGCAGGCGCAAGCGCGGCCATCACGGCAACGGCGACGGCCGCGGGCCGCCACAGGCTCAACGGGGAATGAGGATGCATCGCAGCAATCAGGGGTGACCCAGCAGTCGGGCCACGTCGTTGAAGAGGGCTACCGACATCAGCAGCAGCAAGACGGCGACGCCGCCGCGTTGCAGCCGGGCCAGCCAGAGGTCGGAAACCGGGCGGCCGGTCACGGCTTCAAAAAGATAGTACATCAGGTGCCCGCCGTCCAGGACGGGCAGCGGCAGCAGGTTGAGGACACCCAGGCTGACACTGATGAACGCCAGGAACCCGAGAAAATAGGGCAACCCCTGCTGCGCATGTTGGCCCGCGCCCTCGGCGATGGCGATGGGCCCGCTGAGGTTACGCACCGACACCTCGCCGATCAGCATGCGGCCCAGCATCCGCAGCGTCAGCGCTGACACCTCCCAGGTTCGTTCAGCCCCGCGACTCAGGCCGTCCCATAGGCCGTAGCGGACGGTGACCAGGGCCGGCGGGTTTACGCCCACCGGCGCGTCGATGCGACCAATATCGCGCTCACCGTCCCGGAACACGCGCGGCGTCACGGTCAGCGTGAGGACCTGACTGCCGCGCTCGACGCGCCATTCCATCGTCTTTGGTCGACCGTCCTGCAGCGAAGCGCGGATGCGCTCACGCAGGCCCTGCGCATCCAGCAGCGGGCGCCCGTCGATCATCGTCACGCGGTCACCACGCTGCAGTCCGGCGTCTGCTGCGGGCGTCCCGGCCGCAATGGTGCCCAGGACGGGCTCCCGCATGGGCTCGCCCAGCCCGACCCGCCGCAGCAGGCTGGCATCGATCTCCGACGAGGCGACAGCGTCCAGCTGAAGGGTCCTCTCGCGCCGGCCGCGCCCCTCGTTGTCGCTGATCTGCACGGTCAACGGGCGCTTCTCGATGACCGCCTGCAGCACTTGCCAGCGCAGATCGGTCATGGACCGCAGCTGCTGCCATTCGCCACCCTCCGTGCGCACCGCCTGGACCCAGTCGCCGGCGCCAATGCCTGCACGCTCGGCGATGCTGCCGGCCACAGGCGTCGACATCAACGCCTTCGGCTCCTCGATGCCGATCCAGTGCTGTCCGGCATAGAGGCCGACCGCCAACAACAGGTTCGCCAACGGCCCGGCCGCGACGATGGCCACCCGCCGTGAAAGCGGCTGCCGGCCGAAACTGCGGGCCAGATCCTGTGGCGCCACCGGACCCTCGCGTTCATCCAGCATGCGCACATAGCCGCCCAGCGGCAGGGCGCAGACCACAAACTCGGTGGACTGCGGGTCCTTCTGCCAGCGCCACAGCACGCGCCCGAAGCCCACGGAGAATCGCAGAACCTTGACACCGCAGGCAACGGCGACCCGGTAGTGGCCCCATTCATGGACCACGATCAGGATCGCCAGTGTGGCGATCAGCGCCAGGGCCGTGATCATGCCGAGAGTTCCCGAACCTTCTGCTCGGCCCAGGCCCGAGCACGCAGATCGGCATCCAGAATCCCCTCCAGCGACGTCTGGGGCGCCAGATGGCCGGCCAACGCATCCATGGCCGCCTCGTTGACCCTGTGGATGTCGGTGAAACGCAACCGGTGGTCGAGGAAGGCCGCCACGGCCACCTCATTGGCGCCGTTGAGCACGGCAGCCAGCCCGGATGGTCCATCCAGGGCCTCGCGGGCCAGGCGCAGGGCCGGAAACCGCCGCAGGTCAGCGGCCTCGAACGTCAGGTCGGCGAGTGCGGTGAAGTCCAGCGTTGCGGCTCCAGACGCGATGCGGTGGGGCCAGGCCAGGCCCACTGCGATCGGCACCCGCATGTCGGGTGTGCCCAGCTGCGCCATCACGGACGAGTCCCGACATACCACCATCGAGTGCACGATGCTCTGGGGATGTAGGACAACCCGGATGTCTGAGGGCGCCAGGTCGAACAGCCAGCGCGCCTCGATCATCTCGAGCGCCTTGTTCATCATCGACGCGGAATCGACCGAGATCTTGCGACCCATCACCCAGTTGGGATGCGCGCAGGCCTCGTCCGGCGTGACCTGATCCAGGGTATCGGCTGGACGGGTCCGAAACGGCCCACCAGAGGCGGTCAGGACGATGTGGTCGATGCGGGCCGCCCACTGCCCGCGGTCCTCGGGCAAGCACTGGAAAATGGCGGAGTGCTCGCTGTCGATGGGCAGCAGTTCGGCACCGCCGTCGCGCACGGCCTGCATGAAGAACGCGCCGCCCAGGACCAGCGCCTCCTTGTTGGCCAGCAGCAGGCGCTTGCCCGCCCTTGCCGCAGCCAGGCAGGGCTCGAGCCCGGCGGCGCCTACGATGGCCGCCATCACGATGTCGGTATCCGGCGACGACGCGACCTGCGACAGCGCCTGATGACCATGCAGAACTTCGGTACGCAGTCCGGCATCGCGCAAGGCATCCTGCAAGGTCCGGGCGTCCTCCGCGCGCTCCACCACGGCCCACTGCGGACGATGTTGCAGGCACTGGTCACGCAAGGCATCGACCCGCCGCTGCGCCGTCAGGACGTGCACTTCGAACCGCTCGGGATGCAGGGCGACCACGTCGAGCGTGCTGCAACCGACCGAGCCGGTTGAGCCGAGGATGCACAGGCGCTGACGTCGACTCATCGTGGGCCTTTCAGACGGACCACAAGGCCAGAGCGGCTGGCAGCGTCGGCAGCAGGGCGTCGACCCGGTCAAGGACGCCACCGTGGCCGGGTAACAGCCGGCCGCTGTCCTTGGCGCCAGCAGCCCGCTTGACCAGCGACTCGAACAGATCACCGACCACGCTGAGCGCGGCCAGCAGCACCACCGCCAGCAACATCGGCAGCCATCCGTGCCGCTGCACCATGCCGAAGAAAAAGCTTGGTGAGTCCACTGGCAGGCGGGCTTCCGCCGCCATCCAGACCAGGGCCAGCACCAAGGTGCCCACCAGGCCGCTGTAGACACCCGCCCATGACTTGCCTGGGCTGATGGCCGGCGCCAGCTTGCGGCAACCCCATCGTCGGCCGCCGAAGTAGGCCGCGATGTCCGCCGCCCAGACGATGCACAACACGGACAGCAGGAAGTTGATGCCGATGACCCGTGCGTGCGCCATGGCGGACCAGGCCGTCCACAGCAAGGCCAGGCCCGCCAGCCAGCGCAGCGACGCCGGCAGACCGGCCCACTGGCCGACGCCGCCCTTGAGAGCCGCCGCGCCCAGCAGCACCCACCCCGCCAGCGCAGCCCACCACAACGGCTGCGCGCCGCCGACCCGGATGCCGAGCATCAACCAAGCAGCGCAGGCCAGCAGCATCAGGGCGCTACACAACCAGGCCCGCCAGCCGCCACCGCTATTCAGATGCGACCATTCCCAGGCCGCCGGCACCATCAGAACCAGGGTGACCAGAAGGAAAGGCAGTGGGCTGTCGGCAAAGAGCGCCGGCAGCAGTAGGGCCAGCAGCACCAAGGCCGTCAAGACACGTTGGGCCAGCATGACGATCAGTCAGCCGCCGCTTGCGACGGCGCTGCGGCGTCAGGGTTCAACCCGCCGAATCGCCGGTCGCGGGCCGCGAAGGACGCCAGCGCCTGGTCGAGCTCGCCGGCGTCAAAGTCGGGCCACAGGCAGTCGGTGAAATACAGCTCCGAGTAGGCCACCTGCCACAGCAGGAAGTTGCTGATGCGGACCTCGCCGCCCGTGCGGATGAACAGGTCCGGGTCCGGCGCGTGCCGTAGCGCCATCAGCGAGGACAGCTTTGCCTCGTCCAGCTGAGCCGGGTCGATGCCGTCACGCAGGGCCTGCTGGCAGGCCTGGACGATGTCCCAGCGGCCACCATAGTTGAAGGCCACTGTCAGCACGATGCCGGTGTTGCCGGCGGTGGTGGTCTCCGCCTGTTCCCAGGCGGAGCGGACCTTTTCGTTCACCGCCGACCGATCCCCGGCAATCACGATGCGCACGCCATCGGCTGCCATGCGCGCCAGGTATCGGGCGACGCCGACCAGCACCAGTTCCATCAGGAACGACACCTCGCCTGGCGGCCGCTTCCAGTTCTCGGAGGAGAAGGCAAAGACGGTCAGGTATCCGACGCCACGGTCCTGGCAGGCGCGCACCAGGCGCACCAGTACGTCCATCCCCTGCTTGTGGCCAAACACGCGAGGCAAAAGGCGCTTGCGAGCCCAACGGCCATTGCCATCCATCACGATGGCGACATGGCGCGGCAGGCGGTTCTCGGAAGCGGACTTGGACAAGATTCGGCAGGCGCAACGTCGTCGGCGGCGTCACACCGCCATGATCTCGGCTTCCTTGGCATGCACCAGCTTGTCGATCTCCGCCACCATGCGGTCGGTCAGCTTCTGGACCTCGTCCTGCGCACGGCGCTCCTCGTCCTCGGCAACCAACTTGTCCTTGAGCAACTTCTTCAGATGCTCGTTGGCGTCCCGGCGCAGGTTGCGGACGGCGATCTTGGCGTCCTCGCCGGCATGCCGGACCACCTTGGTCAGGTCGCGGCGGCGCTCCTCGGTCAGGGCCGGCATCGGCACGCGGATCAGGTCGCCCTGGGCCGACGGGTTCAGCCCAAGATCGCTTTCCCGGATCGCCTTGTCGATCTTCTGCCCCATGCCTTTTTCCCAGGGCTGGACGCTGATGGTGCGCGCGTCCAGCAGTGAGACATTGGCCACCTGCGAGATCGGCAGCATCGAGCCGTAGTACTCGACATGGACCTGGTCGAGCAGGCCGGGATGCGCCCGTCCGGTCCGAACCTTGGACAACTCCTGCTTGAAGGTCTCGATGGTCTTGGCCATCTTGACCTCGGCATTCCGACGCGTGTCGGCGATGGTCATGGCAACTCCTTAGACATGCACGAGCGTGCCCTCGTCCTCGCCCAGCACAACCCGCTTGAGGGCGCCTGGCTTGAAGATCGAGAACACACGGATCGGCAGCTTTTGGTCACGGCACAGCGCAAAGGCGGTGGCGTCCATCACCTGAAGGTTCTTCGAGATGGCCTCGTCGAAGGTGATGCTGGCATAGCGCGTGGCCGTCAGATCCTTCTTGGGGTCGGCGGTATAGACGCCGTCAACCTTGGTGGCCTTGAGCACCACCTCGGCACCGATCTCAGCGCCGCGCAAGGCGGCGGCGGTATCGGTGGTGAAGAAGGGGTTGCCGGTGCCGGCGGCAAACACCACCACCTTGCCCTCCTCCAGGTATTGCAAGGCTTTGGGCCGCACATAG
>JBJXHB010000066.1:0-4815 GCA_046160725.1 Aquabacterium sp. | reverse complement strand
GGTGCTGGACCAGTTCACGCGCAACACGCTGCGCGGCCAGGCCCGTGCCTTTGCCGGCGACGCCCGTGCGCTGCAGGTGGCCCGAGGCCTGGTGTCGCGTGGGCTGGACCGCCCGTTGATCGGCGTGCAGCGGCAGTTTGCCTACCTGCCGTTCGAGCATGCGGAGGACCTGGCCCACCAGCGCACCTCGTTGCAGTTGTTCGAGCAGCTGGAGCGCGACTGCCCCGAGGTCGGCGAGTTGCGGCGCTGGGCCGACGCGCACCGCGTCATCGTCGAGCGCTTCGGGCGGTTTCCGCACCGCAACGCGGCGCTGGGCCGTGCCAGCACGCCGGAGGAGGCGGCCTTCCTGCAGGAGCCGGGCTCGGCGTTCTGACCGGCTGCGGCGGGCCCTGGCGATCAGTCGCCCAGGCGCTGCAGCATATCGGGCACAGCGGCGTCCAGTGCGGCGCTGACCAGGTCGCGCAGCGCCTGGATGCGCTGCGCCGGGTTCAGCGCATTGGCCGGATGGAAATTGCGCTCGCCCTTCTCGTTGGTGACCACGTCGTTGGTCAGCAACTCGCGCTGCAGGACGACCGTGCCGCTCGCCAGGTCGACCAGGTGCAGCTGAAAGTACACGAAGGGCGCGAGGTAGCCGATGCTCACGATCCCATTGTTCAGGTTGCGGATCGGCATCTCGGTGTCGATGTAGAAGCCGGCGCCCTCCAGGTTGCCCGTTCCCTGGTACTTGTTGAACATGCGCAGCTGAGCAGCGGCCCGGTGCCGCGTCAGCAGGAACAGGTGGGTATAGCCCTCGCGCTTGAAATCCGCGGCCAGGTCGGCGGCGGCGCGGTAGCGTCCGTCCTGGACCAGCGCGTCCTGCTGCGTGTACTCCGCGTCGCTGGCGCTGATGGTTCCCACCACCGCACCGGGCTGGCGCCGCCGGATCAGGTCCGACACCTGCTTCATGGCCGGGTCGTCCAGCACCAGCGGTGGCATGGTGCGCACCGATCGCTGGTCCTGGTTGATGCGGCTGCCGGTGGACGACTGATAGCCGACCACCGTCAGGTCGCGTCCGATCAGCGACATCACGGCCCACTTGCGGGGCGCCTGGGCCCGGACCGACACGGTGGCACCGGCAACGGCGGCCAGTGCGGCTCGACGGTTGAAAGATGGGAATTGCATGGCTAGAACCGCCGGTTGCGGTTGTCTTCCTCGATGCGTTGCACGCGCACGCACTCCTTGTGCTTGGCGAAGGCGGGGTCCTCGCAGGTGCGCAGCAGGCAACGGTGCAGCGCGATCAACATGCGGTTGCCGCATTGCTCGCGCGGGTCGCGCAGGCCGGCCGCGGCCGCGCTGTCCACCGCCGCTGCGGGCGTGGGTGCCGCTGCTGGTGGGTGTGCGGTTGGTTCCGCTTGTGGTGCTGGACGGGTCGCCATCGGTGGCGGTGCGGCAGCGGTGCCGTAGGCCGGCTCCGCGGTGCGTGAGGCCGGAGGCGGCGGCGGAGCCGTCGGCGTGCGGGCCAGCGTGGCGGCGGCGGGTGGCGCTGCGGGCAACACTGCCGTGCCGGCGGCGGGTTTCGACACGATCGGTGATGGCGTTCCCAGCGGTGGGGGCTTGACAGCTGGCGGTGCAGCGGTCGTGACCGCCGGCGTCGGCGCCGCCGCGACGGCACGTGCGGCAGCGGCTGTAGGTGCCGGTGCCGGCGCCGGCGCCGGCGTCGCCGTCGGGACGGCTGAGGGTGTCGGTGTCGGTGTCGGTGTCGGTGTCGGCTGGGTGGGCGGCGGCGCCACGACGACCACCGGCGGAGGCGACGGCGTGCTGGCGGTGCTGGCCGGCGTATCCTGCCGAGCCATCAACCAGGCGCCGCCAGCGGCAGCCACCAAGGCGATGGCGCCAATGGCCACCCACCGGCCACCGCCGCTGCCGGATGCCGGCGCCGATGCGACCGTCGGCGGTGTGGTGCGTGGAGTGACCGGCGGGCGCGTGCCGGGCACGGCGACGGTTGGCGCCGCGGCCTCCAGGTCCAGATCCACATCCGGTGCCGGGGTGCGCCGCGGCGGCATGACCTGCGTTGCGTCGTCGTCATGGCCGGCCAGGCCCGCAGCCGTGGTGGGCGCTGGCGCCGTTTGCACCGGCGACGGCGGCTGCATCTGCGTGCGAACCCAACTGGTGGTGACGGGCGCGGCGACCCGCACCGGGATGGACAGCTCGCCCGCCAGCGCCTGGCGCACCTCGGCCACCGACTGCGGTCGGTCGGACGGGCGCGGCGCCAACATCCAGTCCACCAGTTGCAGAAACGCCGTGCCGATACCCGGGCGTGGCTGGGCGGCCAGCAGGGCCTGGTCGTCGGACAGCATGCGCGCCGTGGACGGCATCGGCGGCGCACCGGTGACCAGGTAGTGCAGGGTGGCGCCCAGCGCGTACAGGTCGGTCCAGGGGCCCTGGCGCAGGCCGGGCGTCTCGCCGTACTGCTCGATCGGCGCGTAATGCGGCTTCAGGATGGCGGTCAGGGCCTGGCTCTTGTCGCTGATCACGCGCCGTGCCGCGCCGAAGTCCAGCAGCAAGGGTGCGCCACCGTCGTTGAGCAGCAGGATGTTGTCCGGCGCGATGTCGCGGTGGTAGACGTCCTCCTTGTGCAGCACATCCAGCGCGCCCAGCAGCGGCAGCAGCACGCCGCGCAGCCAGGCATCGTCAGGCGGGCCGGCCAGCGCCGCGCGGGCCTCGCGCAGGGTGCGGCCCCGGTACAGCGGCATCACCATGTAGGCGGTGCCGTTGGCCTCCCAGAAGCGATGCACCTTGACAAGCGCCGGGTGGTCGAAACGCGCCAGCAACCGGGCCTCGTTGACGAAGGACCGCAGGCCCAGCGCGAAGGTCTCGGCATGCGACTGCGACAGCACCGACACCTGGCGCGTGCTGCTGCGCGCGGCCAGCGACGCCGGCATGTACTCCTTGAGCGCCACCTCGCGCTCGAGCGCGGTGTCGAAGGCGGTGTAGACGATGCCGAAGCCGCCGACACCGAGCACGCCGCGGATCGCGAACTCGTGCAGTTGCTCGCCGGTGGCCAGGGCGTTGTGGGCGTCGGCGGGGTAGCTGTCCGGTGGCATGATCGGGAGAGCTTAATCCAAGGAGCCAGCGTTGTACCTCCCCAGGTTCCATAGGCGTGAGCCTGCACGACTTCCGGCCGTGATCCCTTTCTCGCGCCGTGCCGCCTTGGTCGCGCTGGTCAGCGGACCGGCCGCGTCGCGGTGGGCTCGCGCCCAGGCGACCGGTGTCCCCGAGCTGCAGGGCCATCGCGGCACGCGTGGCCTGGCGCCCGAGAACACGCTGGCCGCCTTCCGGCGCGCGCTGGCACTGGGTGTCGACGTGCTGGAGCTGGACACCGGCATCACCGCCGACGGCCAGGTGGTGGTCATGCACGACCCGCGGCTCAACCCCAACCTGACACGCGATGGTGCGGGCCAGTGGCTGGCCGGGCCCGGCCCGTTGCTGCGTGAGCTGACCCTGGCACAGCTGCAGGCCTACGACGTCGGCCGCCTGAAGCCCGGCACACGCTATGCCCAGACCTATCCGGAGCAGCAGGGTGCCGACGGCGTGCGCGTGCCGACACTGGCGGCGGTGTTCGATCTCGTCCGCAGCAGCCGCGCCGACCGGGTGCGGTTCAACATCGAGACCAAGCTGTCGCCGCTGGAGCCGGACGCCACCCTGGCACCGGAGCCCTTTGCCCAGGCGGTGCTGGGGGTGATCCAGGCCCACGGCATGGCCAAACGCTGCACCTTGCAGAGCTTCGACTGGCGCACGCTGCGGGTGGCGCAGCGCCTGGCGCCGGACCTGCCGACGGTGGCGCTGACCGCGCGGCAGTCCTGGCTGGACAACGTCGCCGATACCCGCTGGACCGCCGGCCTGGCGCTGGCCGACCACGGCGGCTCGCTCCCGGCGCTGGTGCGGGCGGCCGGCGCCCGCGTCTGGTCGCCCTTCTTCGGTGACCTGACGCCGGCGCTGCGGGACGAGGCCCGGCGCCTCGGCCTGCCGGTGGTGGTCTGGACGGTCAATGCCCCGGCCGACATCGAGCGCATGCTGGACTGGCAGGTCGATGGCCTGATCACCGACTACCCCGACCGTGCCCGTGCCGCCATGCAGCGCCGCGGCTGGGCGCTGCCCGCGGCAGTGGAACCACAGAGCTGATGCGCCGGCGCACGCTGCTGGCCGCAGCGGCCGGCCTGGCCGGCCCGGCGCTGGCGATGGACGCACCCACCGGCCCGGTGGTGCTCAACATCGCCGGCCGCATCACCCTGGCCAACGGCGGTACGCCGGGTGCCCGCCTGGCACAGTTCGACATGGGCATGCTGGAGCGGCTGCCGACCACCAGCTTCAGCACGCGCACGCCCTGGTATGCGCAGGCCCGGCGCTTCAGCGGCCCGCTGTTGCGCGACGTGCTGGCGGCCGTGGGTGCCCAAGGCCCGATGGTGCGCGCGCTGGCCCTCAACGACTACCGGGTCGACATCCCGGTCGACGACGCCCGGCGCTGGGACGTGATCGTCGCGCGCCTGATCGACGAGCGGCCCATGACCGTGCGCGACAAGGGCCCGCTGTTCATCATGTATCCGTTCGACCGGCATGCGGAGCTGCGCACACCGCTGTACTACAGCCGCTGCGCCTGGCAGCTGCGGGCGCTGGAGGTGCTGTGACCGGCACGGCGCCCGCGCTGTCGCCCGCGCCCGCGCCGCCCTTCGCCGACCGCCGCCGGCCGCGCCCGCCGCCAGTGGCGCCGTTCTGGCTGGTCCTGGCCGGCCTGCTGCTGCTGGGCGCCTTGCTGGCCGTGGTGCTGGTGCAGGTGCG
>JBJXHB010000065.1:0-14053 GCA_046160725.1 Aquabacterium sp. | reverse complement strand
CGCCGCGCCGCGGCGCGCCGCGGCGAAGCGGGACCCGCAACCGCCACCAGCGCCTGCGGTGCAAAGGGCACTGGCTCCTGCGCCAACCGAAGCCGCAGCCGCTGCAGAAAGGCCTCGTCCTGGCCAGCCGGGCTGGCCAGGTCGTCCGACCGCATGACGTCCGCCGCCAAGTGGTAGGCATGCCAGCTGGCGCGCAGGTCGGCGTCGGAG
This sequence comes from Aquabacterium sp., assembly GCA_046160725.1. GTDB lineage: Bacteria > Pseudomonadota > Gammaproteobacteria > Burkholderiales > Burkholderiaceae_C > JBJXHB01. The sequence continues at coordinate 13,843 of JBJXHB010000065.1, read as the reverse complement.
GCCCAGGCCTGGACAGATGAAGGCGCGTCGGCGTCAACCCGTCCGTCCATCAGGTCGGACATGCGCTGCCGCTTGGCGTCACGGCCGTCCGCCGGCTTCTCAGATCGGTCCATCATCGTCCACTCCTGCTGCCAGGCCCGGCCCGGCCAGCGCCGCCCACACCGTCACCACCGCTCGCCGCGCTGAGTATCCAGCAGTGGCCGCAGGCGCTGCGCGATCGCCTCGCGCGCCCGGAAGATGCGCGAGCGCACCGTCCCGATGGGGCAACCCATGACTTCCGCAATCTCCTCATAGCTCAGCCCCTCAATTTCGCGCAGCACCACGGCCTGCCGAAGATCCTCGGACAGGGCGTCGATCGCCTTGTTCACCGTCGCCGCGATTTGCTTGCTGGCCAGCAAGGCATCCGGGGTCGCGGAGTCGATTGGTTCGCGTTCAGGCCGGTAAGTTTCATCATCTTCGTCACCATGCAGCGCCGACTCCAGCATGACGGGGTCGCGCTTCAACTCCAGCAGCGCTTTCTTGGCGGTGTTGACGGCAATGCGGTACAGCCAGGTGTAGAAGGCGCTTTCGCCGCGAAAATTGGGCAGCGCACGATAGGCCTTGATAAAGGTCTCCTGCGCCAGGTCCTGGACCAGGTGGGTGTCGCGCACCATGCGGCCAATCAGGCGCTCGACACGTCGCTGGTACTTGACAACCAGCATCTCGAAGGCCTTTGTATCTCCGGTCTGCGCGCGCTGGACCAAGGCGATGTCGGCTGCATCCACGGTCATGGCCCCGGCTCCAGCGGGTCCTGGTCTTGCTCGCGTCGGCTGTCCAGATGCAGGACGGCGCGCAGCGCCAGCCACTGCTCGCCGGCAGACGTGGCATCCGCAGCGAACCAGCGGGCCGGCACCTGAGGCGTGCGCAGTCGCAGCAGCATCCAACGGTCCAGATCGATCATCAACTCCACCTGCCCCGTGGGCATGCCCTCGCCCGAGGGCTCCTCGGTCAGCCACCAACGCGCCGACTCATGTCGCAGACGACGGGGTGGCGGCAACGGCTGTCGGCCTGCCCAAAGGCCCGTTGTCGTGCCGACCACTACGGCCCAGGCCGCAATCGAAACAGCCGGCGGATCCGCCGTCGCCATGGCGGCCCAAACCCAGCCCAGGCCCCAAGCGGCCACCGCGGCCGCCGCCAGGCTTGTCAGCGCAGCAAAGACCGCTCGCTCGCGCCTGCCATCGGGCAGTGGAACATCCAGAGGGGGAGCCGGACGCATGGCCGGCGCAGGGCAGACCTAGATGCGGCGGAACACCAATGTGCCGTTGGTTCCGCCAAAGCCGAAGTTGTTCTTGACCGCCGCGTCAATGCGCATGGCCCGCGCCTCGTTGGCACAGTAGTCAAGATCGCACTCCGGGTCCTGGTTGAAGATGTTGATGGTGGGCGGCGCCACTTGATGATGCAGGGCCAGCACTGTGAACACCGACTCGATGCCGCCCGCACCGCCGAGCAGGTGACCGGTCATCGACTTGGTGGAACTGACCACCAGGTCATGCGCATGGGCACCAAAGGCCAGCTTGATCGCGTTGGTCTCGTTCACGTCGCCCAGCGGCGTCGAGGTGCCGTGGGCATTGACGTACTGCACATCCGAGGCGTTCATGCCGGCATTGCGCAACGCCGCCATCATCGACCGCTTGGGGCCATCGACATTGGGAGCCGTCATGTGGAACGCATCCGCACCCATGCCGAAGCCGGCCAGCTCCGCATAGATCCGCGCGCCGCGGGCCCGCGCATGCTCGTACTCCTCCAGCACCAGGGCGCCGCCGCCCTCGCCCAGCACGAAACCGTCTCGATCCTTGTCCCAGGGGCGGGACGCCGTGGCCGGGTCATCGTTGCGCGTGGACAGCGCCCGCGCCGCCGCAAACCCACCGATACCCAACGGGCTGACCGTCGCCTCGGCGCCGCCGGCCACCATCACATCCGCATCACCATACTCGATCAGCCGGCCGGCCTCGCCAATGCAGTGCAGGCCGGTCGTGCAAGCGGTGACGATGGCGAGGTTGGGGCCCTTGAAGCCGCAACGGATCGAGACATGGCCCGAGATCATGTTGATGATCGAGGCCGGCACGAAGAACGGCGAGATGCGCCTTGGGCCGCGCGTCCGGTAGTCCTCGTGGGTGCCTTCGATCATCGGCAGGCCGCCGATGCCGGAGCCGACGATGCAACCTACACGCTCGGCCTGCGCCTCGGTCAGCGCATCGCCGGTTGGCAGGCCCGCATCCTGGACTGCCTGCAGGGACGCCGCCATGCCGAAGTGGATGAAGGTGTCCATGTGGCGCGCTTCCTTGCCGGGGATGTAGTCCTCGACGTTGAAGCCGCGCACCTCTCCGGCAAACCGGCAGGACAGCGCAGACGCATCAAAGCGCGTCACCGGGCCGATACCACCGCGCCCGGCAATCAGGTTGGCCCAACCCTCGGCCACCGTGTTGCCGACCGGGCTGATCAGCCCCAGGCCGGTGACAACGACTCTGCGGCGTGTCATGCGCGTGCGGCCGCCGGGCCTCAGCCCTTCTGGTGCTTGCTGGCGTAGTCGATGGCCAGCTGTACGGTCGTGATCTTCTCGGCTTCCTCGTCGGGAATCTCGATGCTGAACTCGTCCTCCAGGGCCATCACCAGTTCAACCGTATCCAGCGAATCCGCGCCCAGATCGGCGACGAAGGCCTTCTCGTTGGTGACGTCGGCCTCAGGGACGCCGAGTTGCTCGGCGATGATCTTCTTGACGCGTGCTTCTATGTCGCTCATGACTCCTCCGGGAGTAAACGCAAACGGCCGCAATTCTACGGCCAGGGGGGTGAGGGAAAGCCCGTGTACCCAGGTGCGGTCAGGCCGCCTAGGCACCGCGGATCAACACATGTACATGCCGCCGTTGACGTGCATCTCAATGCCCGTGATGTAGCCGGCACGCTCGCTGGCCAGAAAGGCGACGGCGTGCGCGACTTCCTCGGACGCGCCCAATCGCTGCAGCGGGATCTGCGCGAGCAAGGCGTCCTTCTGAGCGGCGGGCAGGGCATCGGTCATGTCGGTGGCGATGAACCCTGGCGCCACGCAATTGACGGTGATGGCACGGCTGCCGAGTTCGCGCGCCAGCGCGCGTGTCATGCCAGCCAGCCCCGCTTTGGCCGCCGCATAGTTGGCCTGCCCGGCATTGCCGCTGGCGCCGACCACCGATGTGATGTTGACGATGCGGCCATGGCGCTGCTTCATCATCGGCCGCATCGCCAGCCGTGACAGCCGGAACGCCGACTTGAGGTTGGTGTCCAGAACTGCATCCCAGTCGTCATCCTTCATCCGCATCGCCAATGTGTCGCGCGTGATGCCCGCATTGTTGACGAGCACGTGCAGGGCGCCATGTCGCGCCAGGATGCCGTCGACAGCGGCAGCGGACGCCGCTGCGTCGTTGACATCCAGGGCGATACCCTCGCCGCCATGTGGTGTCAGTGTCGACGCGATCGCCTGCGCACCAGCCGCCGTGGTCGCAGTGCCGATGACGATGCAGCCCTGCGCTGCCAACTCGGCCGCGATGGCCCGCCCGATACCGCGTGAGGCACCCGTGACCAGCGCGACGCGGCGGGCGGTTTGGACGGTCTCGCTCATGACAGCATCTCCTTGGTCAAGGCCAGCGACGCAGGGTCCGCCACCGACCCTGTCAGGGCGTCGGCATCGATGCGCTTGACCATGCCCGACAGCGCCTTACCCGGCCCGCACTCGATGAAGTGTCGGATGCCGCTGCCGCGCAACGACTGCACCACCTCGACCCAACGCACCGGGCCGAAAGCCTGGCGATACAAGGCGTCACGGATGGCGGCCGGATCACTGGGGGACTGCACGTCGATGTTGTTGACCACCCGGATGGACGGTGTCGCCAACGGCACCGCAGCCAGGCGCTCGCGCAGCCGCTCGGCGGCCGGGCGCATCAGACTGCAGTGGAACGGTGCCGACACCGGCAGCGGCAGGGCGCGCTTGGCACCCAGGCCCTTGAGCACCGTACAGGCGGCCTCGACGCCGGCCTTGCTGCCGGCGATGACGGTCTGCTTCGGGTCGTTGAAGTTCACGGCCTCGACCACCTCGCCGGTCTCGGCCGCCGCCGTGGCGCAGCCGTCGCGCACCTGCTGCGCATCCAGACCCAGGATGGCCGCCATGGCGCCGCTGCCCACCGGCACCGCGTCCTGCATCGCCAGTGCGCGCAGGCGCACCAGCGGCACGGCGTCGGCCAGGCTCAGTGCGCCCGCGGCGACCAACGCCGCATACTCGCCCAGCGAGTGCCCGGCCACTGCAGCCGGCCGCGCGCCGCCCTCTGCGAGCCAGGCGCGCCAGCAGGCGATGTCCGCGGTCAACATCACCGGTTGGGTGTTGGCTGTGAGATCGAGCTGCTCCTTCGGGCCCTCCCGGATCAGCCGCCCGACATCCTCGCCCAAGGCCTGCGAGGCCTCTGCAATTGTTGCAACGACGGCGGGGTGATCACCAAAGGCGTCCAGCATGCCCACCGACTGAGAGCCCTGGCCGGGGAACACGAATGCGAAATCGATCATGTCAGGGAATCCGCAAGATACATGGGATCGGACGCAGGCTAGAGGTCCAGCAGGACCGCACCCCAGGTGAAGCCACCGCCGACACCTTCCAGCATCAGCGTCTGACCGGGGCGGATGCGACCGTCGCGGACCGCCGCGTCCAGGGCCAGCGGAATCGATGCCGCGGACGTATTGCCGTGCTGGTCCACGGTGACGATCAGCTTGTCCGCGGGAAGACGCAACTTGCGGGCCGTACCCTGCATGATGCGGATGTTGGCCTGATGCGGAATCAACCAGTCGATATCGGACTCTGTTCGACCGGCCTTGGCCAGTACCGCACGAGCCGCACTTTCCAGTACGTTGACAGCCAGCTTGAACACCGCCTGCCCGTCCATCCGCAGCAGGGGCTGGCCGAGCACCTGGCCGCCGCTGACCGTACCGGGCACGCACAGGATGTCAACATGACGGCCGTCGGCATGCAGCTCGGTCGCCAAGATGCCCGGTGTCTCGCTGGCCTGCAGCAACACCGCGCCGGCACCGTCGCCAAACAGCACGCAGGTGCCGCGGTCGCTGAAATCCAGAAGCCGCGAGAAGACTTCGGTGCCGATCACCAGTGCGCAGCGCGCGCTGCCGGTGCGGATCATGGCGTCTGCAACGGTCAGCGCATAGACGAACCCCGAGCAGACCGCCTGGACATCGAATGCCGCACAGCCGGCCACACCGAGCTTGCGCTGGACAATGCAGGCGGTGCTGGGGAACACCATGTCCGGCGTCGACGTCGCAACGATGATCAGGTCGACATCACCGGCCACACATCCAGCCGCCAGCAGGGCTTGTTGCGCCGCCGTGACGGCCAAGTCGCTGGCATTGACGCCATCCTCCACGAAGTGTCGCGCACGGATGCCGGTGCGCTCGACGATCCAGGTGTCCGATGTCTCAATGCCGTTGCCCGCCAGCTGGGCTGCAAGGTCCGCATTGGTCACGCGCCGGGGCGGCAGACAGCTGCCGGTGCCAGTGATGCGGGCGAAGCGGGCGTTCATGGCGGGGCGAGGTCAGGCGGCGGGGTTGGCGGCAAGGCCGTCATTCGTCTTGGCGTCGGCCACCGCGCCCGTTGCCGCCAAAGCGCTGGTGACGCGATCGCGAAGCCGGTCCAACAGTCGATTGCGGGCCGCATCATAGGCGCGCACCATCGCATTCTCGAAGGCGAACGCATCGGACGAACCATGGGCCTTGAAGACCACGCCCCGCAGGCCCAGCAGGGCGCCGCCGCCGTAGCGCCGGTGGTCCACGCGGGCCTTGAAGCGGTTGAGTACGGGCATCGCCAGCAGCGCCGCCAACCTGGTCGGAAGCGAGCGACTGAACTCCTGACGGATCATCTGGGACATCATGCTGGCCAGACCCTCCGAGGCCTTCAGCGCCACGTTGCCGACAAAACCATCGCACACGACGATGTCGGCCGTGCCCTTGAAGATGTCGTTGCCCTCGACGTTGCCCAGAAACTGGATCTGACCGGCGGCAGCCGCCTGGCGCAGCAACTCACCCGCGCGCTTGATCGTCTCGCTGCCTTTGATCAGTTCCTCGCCGATGTTCAGCAGGCCGACCGTTGGCTGCTCACGACCCTGCGTCGCGCTGACCAAGGCACTGCCCAACACCGCAAACTGCAACAGGTGCTCGGCACTGCAGTCGACGTTGGCGCCCAGGTCCAGCATCGTGGTCATGCCGCCAGTGACGTTAGGCAAAGCGGCGGCGATGGCCGGCCGATCAATCCCTGGCAGCGTCTTGAGGACATAGCGGGCGATCGCCATCAGCGCGCCGGTGTTGCCCGCCGACACGCAGGCATCCGCTGCTGCGGCCGTGGCTTCATCAGCCTTCAGTTGGGTGATGGCCACCCGCATGGAGGAGTCCTTCTTGCGCCGCAGGGCGACATCGACCGGGTCGTCCATGGCCACCACTTCGGTCGCTGAAACGATGCGGCACCGGTCGATGCCTGAGGCGGCGCCCAGCGCGTCCGGAAGCCCGACCAGCAGCACCTCGGCATCCGGATGGCTTTGTAGAAAGCGCCGCACCGCCGGAATCGTCACCGACGCGCCGTGGTCGCCGCCCATGGCGTCGACAGCCAGACGCACCCGCGTCAGCGGTGCCAGAGGCATGGAGTGCAGCACGGGCGCATCTTGACCCAGGCCGCGTACGGCCTGCAACCGGGCTGCCACCAGGGTCGCCGCGTCGCCGCGGCGTCAACCCGATGAACCGCGCCCAGCGGAAAGTCGATCAGGAGTCAGACTTGGTCTTCAGGACCTTGCGGCCCCGATAGAAGCCGGTCGGGCTGATGTGGTGGCGCAGGTGGACCTCGCCGGTGGTTGGCTCGATAGCCGTGCCCGGGGTGGTCAACGCATTGTGCGAGCGGTGCATGCCGCGCTTGGAAGGCGACTTCTTGTTCTGTTGAACGGCCATGGGGATTCTCCTGGGGCGCCGCCGGGTGCGCGCCCGCGGACCCTGGTGGCCACGGGCTGCGGCGGCAGCCATGCCGGACAGGCGCATGATGCAGCCCAGGCCGGCAAAAGGCGCAGATTGTAGCAGCGAGGCTCAGCCGGGCTTCCAGCCCTTCAAGGCCGCGAAGGGATGGGGCGCCTGCGCTGCATCGCTGGGCGGCAAGGCGGCGGCCGACGGCTGCCGCAGCGACTGCGGGCAGACGTCGTGGAGCGGCGCAAAGGGCAACTGCAGCAACAACTCGTCCTCGATCAGGTCGAGCAGATCTTCGCGCCCCGTCGCGGCCAGGACATCGTAGTCATCGCTCTGCGCATCGAGTTCCTCCGCCTGCCGCTCGTCACGCACGAAGCGGACGCGGACATCCACCCGCAATGCAATGGGCAGCGGTTGCAGACAGCGCTGGCAAGTGGGCTGGACCGTGGCATCTGCCTGGATATGCAGCCAATGCTCGGCCTCCAAACCCTCCCGCTCGCGCTTGCTGCCCTGCACCGACCATGACACCTTGCCCCCCGCATCGGCGGCTGCATCCTGCGTGGCCGCCAGGCGAGCCAACTGGAGCATGGGCTCGGCACCCTGCAGACGAGCACCGGCGGCGGCAAATGCCAACACGTCGAGGCGTCGAGGGTCGAAGGTCTTGCTCGTCATGCGGTCAGTTTAAGGTGCGCCCTGGCCGATGGGACAATCGTCCCCGTGTCGCAACCGCGGTTGATCCTGGCCTCCACCTCGCGTTACCGGCGCGAGTTGCTGGAGCGTTTGCGCTGGCCTTTCGAGGTGCAGCCGCCGTTGGTCGATGAGTCGCCTATGGCCGACGAGACACCGGCGGCGCTTGCCCAACGGCTGGCGCTGGCCAAGGCCCGCGCAGTCGCCCGCCTGGAGCCGGAAGCGGTGGTGATTGGATCGGACCAGGTGGCCGATCTCAACGGCGAGCCGATCGGCAAGCCCTACACCCACGAGCGCGCCACAGCACAGCTGCGCTCCATGAGCGGGCGCGAGGTGGTCTTCCAGACCGCGGTCGCCGTCTGTCGAGGGGACCGCAGTTTCGAGGCGCATTTTCTGGTGTCGGTCCGTGTGCACTTTCGCCACCTGTCTGACGCGGAAATCGAGAGCTACCTGTTGCAGGAACAGCCCTATGACTGCGCCGGCAGCGCCAAGTGCGAGTCCCTTGGCATCGCCTTGCTGCAGGCCATCCACTCTGACGACCCGACAGCCTTGATCGGGCTGCCACTGATCCGCACCGCCGACATGCTGCGCCAGGCCGGCATCGACGTCCTGGGCCACCGCCTCGCCCCATGAGCGGACCTGGTACTACCGGTACGCTGGTGCTGATGCCGAACGCCCTCGACCTGGGTGCCGCGTCGCCAGGCGACCTGTCCGATGTCCTGCCACTGGCCTTGCTGCAACGCGCCGCTCGCATCCGGCATTGGGTGGTGGAGGACGCGAAATCCGCCCGGGCATTCCTGGCGCGGGTGTCGGTGACGACGCCTTTGTCGAGCCCCTTGCAGTCTCTGTCCATCGTCGAAATGCCCCGGCCGCCCAAGGGCTCGGGCCGGGCGATTGAATCGAGCCAGTGGGCAAGGCTTCTGGAGCCGGCCGCGCTGGGCGCGGACATCGCGCTGCTCAGCGAGGCAGGCCTGCCAGCCGTCGCAGACCCGGGCGCGGCCCTGGTGCGCGCCGCACATGAGGCCGGCATCCTGGTCGAGGCACTGCCCGGCCCGAGCGCCCTGCTGCTGGCCCTGGCCGCCAGCGGCCTTCAGGGGCAGCGGTTCATGTTCGTGGGCTACCTGCCGACAGAGGGGGACGAACGCGTGGCCCGCATCCGGTCCCTGGAAGCGGCGTCCCGGCGAGACGGTTGCACCCAGATCTGCATCGAGACACCCTACCGCAATGCGGCGCTGATGGCCGCGCTGGTCGCCACACTGGCGCCGGACACGCGTCTTTCGGTCAGTTGTGGTCTGACCATGGATGGTGGCTTCAATCGCTGCGCATCGGTTGCGCACTGGCGGCGATCGCCACCGCAATGGCCATCCAGGCTGCCGGCCGTGTTCTGCTGGCTGGCCTGACCGTCAGCCGGGCCCGTCACGGGACACGGCGCTACAAAGGTCAGGCCTTGCCGCCCAACAGGGCAGCCACCTTGCGCTTGGGCCGGATGTTGGGCGTGGGCACACGGGTCGACGCGGTTGAACGCGCGGCCGATTCCCAGCTCGGCGCCGCGGCCGCATCGGTGATGGCCTCGTAGGGCCGGTCAAAGAAGGGGTCACCAGCGGGCGCCCTGGCCGGCTGCGGCCGAGTGGCTGCCACCGGCTCGCTACGCGGCGCTCGCGCCGGGCGCTCGTCACGCCGCTCGACCACTGGGTCGGCAGGCCGGTCGTCGTCTTCGTCGCGGCTGCGCCGCGGCGCACGCATCGGCCGCTCGTCGTCCAGCTCCAGCGCCTCGATCTCGATCTTGCGCTTGATCAGGCGCTCGATCTCGCCGACCTGCCGCACCTCGTCGCGGTCGACCAGCGTGATGGCCAGGCCGCTGGCGCCGGCCCGCCCGGTGCGGCCGATGCGATGGATGTAGTCCTCCGCATGGAACGGCACATTGAAATTGAAGACCGCCGGCAGGTCGGCGATGTCCAGTCCGCGGGCCGCGACATCGGTGGCCACCATCAGGTCCACGTCGCCACGCTTGAAAGCCTCCAGGGCCTTCAGGCGCTCGTCCTGTGACTTGTCGCCGTGCAGGGCGGTCGTGTTCAGGCCGTCGCGCTCAAAGGCTCGGGCCAGCCGGGCCGCGCCGAGCTTGGAGTTGACAAAGATCAGCGCCTGGCCGATCTGGCGGCTGCGCAACAGGCCCCGGATCGCCCGGCGCTTGTCCTCGTCGGCGACCCGATAGAAATGCTGCTCCACCGTGGTGGCGGTGCTGTTGGCCCTCGCCACCTCGACGGTCACCGGGTCCTGCAGGTAGCTCTGGGCGAGTCGCTTGATATCCGGTGAGAACGTGGCAGAGAACAGCAGGGTCTGACGCTGCTTGGGCAGGAACGACAGGATGCGCTGCAGGTCCGGTAGGAAGCCGATGTCCAGCATGCGGTCGGCCTCGTCCAGCACCACGTACTCAACCTGGTGCAGCGCGCAGTTCTTGGACTCGATATGGTCCAGCAGCCGGCCCGGCGTGGCGATCAGCACCTCCACCCCACGACGCAGTTCCTGCGTCTGCGGCTTCATGTCCACGCCGCCAAACACCACGACCGACCGCAACTGGGTGTGCTTGGCGTACTTGGCCACGTTGTCGGCCACCTGGTCCGCCAATTCACGGGTCGGAGCCAGCACCAGCGCCCGCACCGGATGCCGGGCCGGAGACACGCTGGCGTTCTCGTGGCGCAGCATGCGCTGAAGCAATGGCAACGTGAAGGCAGCGGTCTTGCCAGTACCCGTCTGTGCCGCGCCCATGATGTCCCGCCCGGCCAGCACGACCGGGATGGCCTGGGCCTGGATCGGGGTCATGGCGGTGTAGCCGGACTCGGCCACCGCGCGCAGCAGCTTGGGGTCTAGGGCGAGTGTGTCGAAACGCGAAGGGTCGGACGGAATGTCAGTCTGCATGGAGGGGCCGGTTGCCGCGCCGAAGCGTCGAACGCGGCCGGCATTATCGTCCTCGATCGGTCAGGCGCCCTAAGTCGAGAGGGGCCGCCCATACAATCGCGAGCTGCCTGGGCCGACGTTGGTGCGTTCGGCCCACCCGCCGGAAGGCGGCCCGCAACCGTGATCCTGACCGCCGCTCGCTCATGCGCCTACCCGATCGTGTGGCCTTTGCCGTCCTCTGCGTGCTGGGTCTCATGGCCGAATCAGCAGCCCAGGGGCAGGCGGCCGACATCCAGGATCGCGCCACCGCTGGCCAGGGCCCCATCGTCCTGCGCAATCCTTCCTCTGAACTCCTGCGCAGCGCCAGCACCAACCCGGCGCGGCCGCCGGATTCGCCAGCCGCTCGCCTACCGCTGCCGACGGCGACCGAGTTCGAGACGTTCACAGGGGTGATGCGCTTCGGTGCAGGCCTGATGAACGAGTTGTCCGCATCGGCCAATGACCACAACCCGGTGGTTCCCTCCGATTACCTCGTCGCGCAGGGGGACGAAGTCCAGGTGACGATGTGGGGAGCTGTCGAGGCTGACCTGTTTCTTGTGGTGGACCGATCCGGCCGCATCACCATTCCGCGCGTCGGCCCGGTCATGGTGGCCGGTGTACGGCTATCGGATCTGACCGACGTCATCCAGCGCCGAGCGGCGCAGACATTCAAGAACTTTCAGGTCAGCACGTCGCTCGGCCGCCTGCGGGGCATTCGGGTCTTTGTCACCGGGTTCGTGCAGCGTCCTGGTGCCTATTCGGTATCGGCGCTGTCAACCGTGATGTCCGCGCTGGTCCGGGCCGGTGGACCAGCGTCCAGCGGGAGTTTCAGGGCAATTGAGCTACGGCGTGGCGGCGCAACGGTGACGCGGATGGATCTTTATGACTTCATCGTCAACGGCGCCCGGTCGGGCGATGTGATGCTTCAGCCGGAAGACGTCATCCACGTGCATCCGGTGGGGCCCCAGGTCGCGCTCCGCGGCAGCGTCAACCATCAAGCGATCTTCGAGATGCGCGCAGGCGAGACGCTCAGCGACCTGTTGCGTTGGTCCGGCGGGTTCAACCCGGTAGCCGACCGGACAAGGGTGTCGATTGAGCGGCTTGACGAGCGCAAGGCGCAGCGCGTTGTCCAGGTGGCGCTTCCCGAGGGAGCATCGTCTGCCCTGGCGCAGGGCGACTTGGTGCGCGTGTTCAGCGCGGTTGACAGCGCACTCTCCACACGTCAGCAAAACAAGCGCGTTCGGGTTGAGGGCGAGGTGCGCAAGGCCGGGGACTATGTGCTGCCTGCGGACAGTACGGTGGCCGATGCGATCGCTGCGGCAGGTGGACTGACCGAGGCGGCTTTTGTCTTTGGCACCCACTTCACCCGGCAGAGCGTTCGCGTCACGCAGCAGGAAAACTACGATCGAGCCTTGCGCGAACTTGAGGCTGAACTGGTCCGTGCCGATGCGTCCAAGCGTGGCGTCACGTCTGAAGAGTCACAGGCTCAAGGCGCTGCCAATGCCAGGCTGCTGGAACGCATGCGGACGATCCGACCCGACGGCCGAATTGTGTTGCAGCTCCCGATCGAGGGGGGGGAACTGCCGGCCCTGGCGCTGGAGGATGGCGACCGGCTGTTTGTGCCGTCAAAGCCGACGACCGTCGGCGTCTTCGGCAGCGTCTTCAATGCCGGCAGCTACCTGCATGGACAGGCCCGGACGCTTGGCGACTTCGTCCGTCTGGCGGGTGGATCCACGCGTTCGGCGGACAGCGCAAGCACCTTTGTGATCCGCGCGAACGGCACCGTCATCAGCGCGCGGCAGGGCAGCAGCTGGTTCAACACGGCCAACCTGGACGCCATCCCCGCATTGCCCGGCGATACCGTCTTCGTGCCCGAAGAGACCAACAAGACGTCGCTGGTGCAATCGATGAAGGATTGGTCGCAGGTCTTCTATCAACTCGGCCTCGGTCTGGCCGCAATCCAGACGTTCCGGAACTGAAGATGGCGCCGCAACTCAAGTACAGGGCCAACAGCAGGTGAGCGCCCCAGCCAGTGTTGATGGCACGCTGCCACTCCTCGTCTCCCATTGGAGGCGTCTGGTCGTCGTGCCCGCCTTGGTGCTGCTGGTTACCTACGGGCTGATGCACCTGGTGCCGCCGGTGTACACCGCCCGCACGACGTTCCTGCCACCGAGCCAGCAACAGCCGTCGCCGATCGCGGCGTTGAGCCAGTTGGGCGCCTTGTCGGCCCTGGCCGGGCCGGGCATTGTCCGGACACCGGCAGACCAGTATGTGGCGCTGCTGCAAAGCGTGACCGTGGAGGATCGCCTGGTTGATGCGTTCAAGCTGGTCGAGGTCTACGGCAGCCCGAACCGAACCCGGGCGCGTGAGGCACTCGAACGCAGCGTTCGAGTTGCCGTGGGACGGAAGGATGGCCTGGTCAGCATTGAAGTCGATGACACGTCCGCCGAGCGTGCCGCAGCGATCGCCAACCGTTTCGTCGAGGAATTGCGGCGCCTGACGTCGCAGCTGGCATTGACCGAGGCACAGCAACGGCGCCAGTTCTTCGGTCAGCAACTTCAGCAGACCCGGGATCGATTGGCCGCCTCCCAGCAGGCATTGCTGGGCAGCGGATTCAGCGGCTCGACCCTAAGGGCGGAGCCGAGGGCGATGGCGGAGGGCTATGCCAGGCTCAGAGCGGAGGCCACCGCAGCAGAAGTCCGCCTCCAGACCATGCGACGAAACCTCTCCGACCAGGCCCCAGAGGTGCAGAACGCCCTGGCTGCCCTGTCGGCTCTGCGAGCCCAGTTGGCGCAGCAGGAAGTGCTGTCTGACGTCAAGGACAAGCCGGACTATGTCGGCAAGTACCGAGAGTTCAAGTATCAGGAGACGCTGTTCGAGCTTCTCGCGCGGCAGTATGAGTCGGCTCGCCTGGACGAGAGTCGGGAAGGTGGACTCATTCAGGTCGTGGACCCCGCTCAGCCTCCGGAGGTGCGTTCCGGTCCGCGGCGGGTACGGGTCGCAGGAATTTTCGGGGTGGCGGCATTGGTCCTTGTCCTGCTTCACCTTGTGCTGCGGCAGCAGTGGCGCCAGCGGGGACAGCAGTCCAGCCTTGTCGAGGCCGCAGGCATCTGACCCACGCAAAGACAAAGGCGCGGTTCACGGCCGTTGATCGGGCCTGGACCGCCATCCCCAAGGCCGCTGCAATGAGCGATACGTCCCTGACCACCGACCGTCCA
>JBJXHB010000064.1:0-9080 GCA_046160725.1 Aquabacterium sp. | reverse complement strand
GATCTTACTTCCAGTACTCGACCGGCCGGCCTGCGGCCCGATCGCGCTCGGCCTTGGCTTGCAGCCAGCGCTGGAACTGCGGCTCGCGCCGCCAGCCGGCGTTGGCCGCGTACTCCAGCGACCCGGTCAGGTGGAACGGGCGCAGATAGCCCTCGACGCGAAATCGCTCCTGCCCGTCATCGCTGAAAAAGACCCAGCTGGGCGTGTAGTTCACGCCCAGCTCGCGTGCCCAGGCGGCCACGGTGGTGCGCTGTCCCGCCGGCGTGGTGATCTCGCGGTTCTCGCCCAGGCCCAGCCGCACGATGTCCAGGCGCGGCAGCCATTCGCGGACGGCCGGTCGCTTGAATCCCTCGTCGTGCAACTCGTCGCAGGGTGCGCAGGACCGGCTTTCGAACAGCACGGCCAAGGTCCGCGCGCCCGCACTGCGCCGCAGGTCGGACAGCGGCCGGAAGGCCGGGTGGTCGGCCAGCCGGGGGCGCGCCGCATCCGACGGCTGCGCGGCCAGGTGCTCCGCCAGGCTCAGGCGACCCTCCAGCCGGCCGGCCACATAGTCCAGTGTGGCCGACACCCGTGCCGGCGTCTGATAGCCGTTCAGGCGGGCCACCGCGCGTCCCTGCTCGTCCAGGAACAGCAGCGTTGGCGTGAACTGCACGCCCAGGTGCCGGGCGAAGTCCTTCTCGCTGAAGCGGCGGCCGTCGACCCAGGTCACCTCGCGGTCGCCCCAGATGTTGAGCGCCACGGCCATGAAGCGGGGCCGGGCCTTGTCGACGATGGCCTTCTGGCTGAAGCTGTTGACCATCAGCTCGCGGCAGTACGGGCAGCCGTCCTGGCCGAAGTACAGCAGCAGGCGCTTGCCCTCGCGCGCGGCCACCTCGGCCTCGTCCTTGAAGTCGAGAAAGCTGTCCGAGAACCAGCGCGGAACGTCGATGGCATGGGGCGCCATGACCTGCGCCGCGGCGGGCCGCAGCGCAGCTGCAGCCGCCAGCGCCGCCAGCGCGAGACCGGTGTGGACCAGGCGGCGGCGCGGCGGTTGCATGGTTGGCGTCGGGTCGGATCAGGCCTGTGGCAGGTAGCGCACCATCAGCACGCCGCGATGCCGCCCAGGGCGGCCAGCGTCGCCGGCGTGACCGCGCTGTCCACATCCACCAGGGTGTAGGCCATTTCGCCGCGAGACTTGTTGACCATGTTGTGGATGTTCAGCCCGGCGCCGGCCATGGTGGTGGAGATCTGACCCAGCATGTTGGGCACGTTGGCATTGGCAATCGCCACACGCCAGCGGCTCTCGCGCGGCATGGTCACCGCCGGGAAGTTCACCGCGTTGACCACGTTGCCGTTCTCGAGGAAGTCGCGCAGCTGGTCGACCACCATCACGGCGCAGTTCTCCTCGGCCTCGCCGGTGCTGGCGCCCAGGTGCGGCAGCAGCACCACGCGCGGATGGCGCAGCAGGCCGTCTTCGGGAAAGTCGCACACATAGTTGCCCAGGCGGCCGCTGTCCAGCGCCTCGGTCACGGCCGCGTTGTCGACGATGCCCTCGCGGCTGAAGTTCAGCAGCACCGCGCCCTCGCGCATCAGGCCGACGTTGGCGCTGTTGACCAGCCCGCGCGTCGCCTCCACCAGCGGCACATGCAACGTCACGAACTGCGCCGTGCGCAGCACCTCGTTGATGCTGGTAGCGCGTCGCACCTGCGACGGCAGGCTCCAGGCCGCATCGACAGTGATCTCGGGGTCGAATCCGAGCACGTTCATGCCCAGCTTGATGGCCGCGTCGGCCACCAGGCAGCCGATCTTGCCCAGGCCGACCACGCCCAGCGTTCGGCCGGCCAGCTCGACGCCGGCAAAGGACTTCTTGCCGTCCTCGACCTTGCGGTCCAGCTGCGCGTCGCCGCTGTCCAGCCCGGCCGTGAATGCCAGCGCCGGCTGCAGCTGCCGCGCGGCCATCAGCAACCCGGCCAGCACCAGCTCCTTGACCGCATTGGCATTGGCGCCCGGTGCGTTGAACACCGGCACGCCGCGTGCGCTCATGGCCGCCACAGGTATGTTGTTGACGCCCGCCCCGGCACGGCCGATGGCCCGCACGCTGGCCGCGATGTCGGCCTTGTGCAGGTCGGCCGAGCGCAGCAGGATGGCGGCCGGCTCGGCCGTGTCCTTGCCCACCCGGTAGCGGTCCGCCGGAAACCGCGACAGCCCGGTGGCGGAGATCTGGTTCAGCACCAGGATGCCGGCGCGGCCGCCGTCGCCAGCACGCTCAGCCATGGCTGGCCTCGAATTCCTTCATGTAGCTCACCAGGGCTTGCACACCCTCGACCGGCATGGCGTTGTAGATCGACGCGCGCATGCCGCCCACCGAGCGGTGGCCCTTGAGCTGCACCATGCCGCGCGCCTCGGCGCCCTTGAGGAAGGGCGCGTCCAGCGCATCGTCCTTCAGCTTGAACGGCACGTTCATCAGGCTGCGGCTGTCGCGCTGTACCGGGTTGACGTAGAAGGCGGTGCTGTCCAGGTAGTCGTACAACAGGGCCGCCTTGGCCCGGTTGCGGGTCTCCATCGCGGCCAGGCCGCCCTGGGCCTGGATCCACTCGAACACCAGCCCGGCGATGTAGATCGCATAGGTGGGCGGCGTGTTGAGCATGGATTCGGCCTCGGACTGCTCCTTGAAGTGGAAGGCCGACGGGCAGATCGGCAGGGCCCGGCCCAGCAGGTCCTGGCGCACGATGACGATGGTCAGGCCGGCCGGGCCGATGTTCTTCTGCGCGCCGCCGTAGATCAGGCCGTACTTCGACACATCCACCGGCCGCGACAGGATGCTGCTGGACATGTCCGCCACCAGCGGCACGCTGCCCACGTCCGGCGTGAAGTGGTATTCCACGCCGCCGATGGTCTCGTTGCTGCAGATGTGCACATAGGCGGCGTCCGGGTCCAGCTGCCAGCTGTCCCGTGCCGGCACACGGTCGTAGCCGGTGGCGGCCGACGAGGCCACCACATGGGCGGCGGCGTACTTCTTCGCCTCCTTCAGGGTCTTCTTGCTCCACTCGCCGGTGTCGACGAAGTCGATGGACCGCGCCTGGCCCAGCAGGTTCAGCGGCACGATGGCGTTCTCGCCGATCGCGCCGCCCTGCAGGAACAGCACCTTGTAGCCGGCCGGCACCGCCAGCAGCTCACGCAGCAGCGCCTCGGCCCGGGCATGGATGGCGACGAATTCCTTGCCGCGGTGGCTCATCTCCATCACGGACATGCCGCTGCCCTGCCAATCCAGCATTTCCGCCGCGGCCTGGCGCAGGACGGACTCGGGCAGGGCGGCTGGGCCGGCAGAGAAATTGATGGCGCGATGCATGGGTCACGGTGCCGGCTGTGTGCCGACTGGTGGGATGGCGGGGGCGCAAGCATACCCAAGGCCGGCCGGAAATGCTGCAGTGCGGCAATCGGATGCGCGGCTGCGCTGCCCGGTGCCCATGCGATGCCAGGGCCTTGGCGCCCGGCCGACCCTCAGGCGGGCTGCCGCATCAGGTGCTGCGCCAGGGCGGCCCAGGCCGGCAGCGAGGTCGGGTCCAGGTTGGCATTGGCCGCCATCGGGTGGGAGGCATAGCGCGCCACCACCATCTCGGCCGCCGGGTTGACCACGATGGCCTGGCCGTGGATGCCGCGCGCCATGAACATGCCGTCGGCGTTGTGGCTGACCCACCACTGGTGGCGATAGCTCCAGCCGGGCAGCAGCGCATAGCCGGCCCGTGCGAAGTGCGCCGGGCTGCCGCCCGCGCGAATGGCGGCCACGGCCGCGGCCGGCACCAGCTGGCGGCCGTTGAAGGTGCCGTCGCAACGCATCATCTCGCCCATCCGGGCCAGGTCGCGCAGCGTGGTGTTCAGGCCACCGGCGGCAAAAGGCATGCCGTGGCTGTCGCAGGTGATGTGGGCATCGCGCTCGGCGCCCAGCGGCGCCCACAGGCGCTGCGACAGCAGGGCCGGGATGGACTGCCCGGTGGCGCGCTGCACCACCCAGGCCAGCACGTCGGTGTTGACGCTGCGGTAGGTGAAACCCTCGCCATGCGCGCCGGCTGGGCCCACCGTCTGCAGGAAGGCATACAGGCCGTCGACGCCCTGGTAGCCCTCCGGCCGCGGCGAGAAGCCGCCGGCGCGGGCATAGGCGGCGATGCCGGCCGACGGGTCGGTGTAGACCTCGCTGAAGTCCAGCCCGGTGGTCATGTCCATCACCTGGCCCAGGGTCGCGTCGCCGAAGCCGCTGCCGGCCAGCTCGGGCACCCAGTGGCGGACGCGGCGCGACTCGTCCAGCACGCCTTCGGCCACCAGCAGGGCGCCCAACGTGCCGATGAAGGACTTGGTGACCGAGAAGGCGATGTGCGGACGCTGCGCGTCCAGCGCGCCGAAGTAGCGCTCGAGCACGATGCGGCCGCGGTGCAGCACCACGATGCCGTCGGTGTAGTTGGCCTTGAACGACTGCGCCAGCGTGATCGGCCGGCCGGCGCCCATTGGTGTCAGTGGGATGTCGTCCAGGTCCTCGCGCAGCGCAACGGGCAAGGAGGACACCGGCCCGTCGCCACACGGGATGTCGAGCGTCGTGTGCAGCTGGCGGATGTGACTGAAGGTCCAGCGCAGCTGCGGGAAACGGCGGCTGTCGCCATTGGCGAAGCGCACCACCTTGTCGGCGGGCGGCGGGCTGCCCTGCATCCAGCCGTGGCGGCTGGGGCAGCTGGCGTCGGCGTCCAGCGCATGGGGCGGCGGCAGCGTGTCGGGCAGGGCGGTGGTCATGGTGGGGATCGGTGGGTGGGGTTGCGCACGGTAGCGGGTGCCGGCGCCATGGCGGGTCGGTGCATGCCCGCAGCCGGCGCCGCCGCATGGTCCAGTGTCGCGAGCCAGGAGGCCAGATGGCGGGCGATGCGGCTACCGGCATGGCCGTCCCAATCGGCCGGCAGGACCAGGTCGTCGGTGCCACGGAACAGGATCTGCCACACCGCCCGGGTCGCCGCCGGGGTATGGGCCCCGACTTGAAACACGGGCATCCAGCCACCCGCGTCGCGCTGCGCGACATGCGGCGCACCCAGGTTCAGGCAGGGCACGGCCAGCGCGGCCGCCTCCTCGACGACGTTGGCGGAGTCGGTCAATACACAGGTGGCGTCGCGCAACAGCCGGACATAGTCCACATAGCCCAGCTCCTCGATGCGGGCGATGCGGTCGCCTTCGATGGTGCGGGCCAGTCCGCTGGCATGCGCCAACCGCATCGTGTCCCGGCCCATCGGCCACACCAGCGGCAGGTCGCGGCTCACTTCGCGCAGCAGCGGCACGATGCCCGGAAGGGTCGGCAGGCCGGTCCCGTCCAATGGCGGCCGCAGCGCGACCACGCCGTAACCCAGCCGCTGGTCGATTGCCGTGCTGGTGGTCAGGGGCTTACCCGACCGGGCTGCACGCGCCGTTGCGGCGTCCCAGGCCAGGCGCACAGCATCGACCAGCAGGCTGCCTTCGACATGGCCGGCCGTGCCCGCCTGCGGCGGCGGCATGGTGGCGCTGCCGAAGCACAGGCGGGCCAGCCGTCGGATGGTGGCGCGAGCCGCCTGAGGGTCACGGCGTTCGTCCAGCGTCTGTGCATCGGCACCGATGTGCACCACCGGCAGGCCCAGGCCGGCGGCCAGCCCCGCGCAGCGGGCCAGGAACGGGTTGCCGTCGATGACCAGCACGGCCTTGGGCTCGACCGCGCGCAGCAGCTGGGTGAAGCGCGGGTCCAGCCCCGCCGGCGCGTCGCTCGGGCCCTCGTCCAGCGCCACCCGCTGCGCTGGATGCGGTGTATCGGCTTGCGGCTGCCAGGGCGCGCCGTCCGGTCCGTCCATCGCGATGCAAACGGGCAAACCGGGTTGCCGGGCGGCCGCATGCATCAGTGCGCTGGCCTTGATGTGGCCGCTGCGGCCCTGGGCCAGCACCAGCAGGCCGCCGCGCGGCGTGGGCGCGAGCGCAGCGCGCAGCGACGCGCCCCGAAGGTCGGCCGAGACGGTGACTCCGCCGAACTCGGCATCCAGCGCCTGGGCGGTGGCCCGCACATCGCGCGGCTCGATGCGCATCGTGTGGTTGAGGAACTGCCCCAGCAGCAGCCGGTTGGCCATCACGTTGATGCGTCGCGGCAGCCCGCCGGTCACGTCGTGGATGACCGCAAAGGCCGCGTCGTCGAAGGAAGGCTGGCCGCGCCAGCCCACCTTGCGCAGCCGATGCTCGATGTAGTGCCGGGTTTGCGAGCCGTCCAAAGGCGCCAGGTGACAGGACGCCAGGAGGCGTGCATGGACGGCGGGCAGCTCACGTGCCGAGACCCGCAAGCGCAGCTCGGGCTGGCCTGACAGCACGATGCGAAACGACACGCCCTCGGCGGTGGCGGCCCGGGCCAGCGGCAGCAGGCTCAGCAAGGCCGCGCCGTCCAGGTTCTGCGCCTCGTCGATGGACAGCACCGTCGCGCCGCCAGCCCGGGTTCGAAAAAACGCCCGCCAGGCGTCGTCCGCATCGCCCGCCGGCCAGTGGGCCGGGTCCAGGCCAAAGGCCACGGCGATGGCGTCGCGCAGTTGCGGCGCGTCCAGCTGCGTGTTGGCCAACTGCGCCACCCAATTGCCGGCATGGCGGCACTCGTCGGTCCAGGTGTGCAGCACCGTGGTCTTGCCGGCACCGATCTCGCCGCTGAGCAGGATGAACGGCGCCTCGGCCGAGAACGGCAGGCGCAGCGTAGCCAGTGCGACGCGGTGCTGGTGTCCGTCGAAATAGAACGACGGGTCCGGGCTCAGCTGGAACGGAGGCCCGGTGATGCCGAACTGCCGTTCATACATGGCGGTATCCCCTGGCGCGACTGTAGGCGCGCCGGCCGGGCGCTGGCAATGTGTCGGGACGTCGCGCTCGGGCCGGCGGCTTGACGCTGCGACACTGGCCCGGCCGTCACCACCGCGGGCCATCCCATGTTCAACCTGCCGCCACGACCCGAATACTTCAGCCCCGACCACGAGGCCTGGCGCGCCACGGTGCGCGCCTTCGTCGACCGCGAGATCCAGCCGCATGTCAACGCCTGGGACGAGGCCGGGACCTTCCCGCGCGAGCTGTACCGCAAGGCGGCCGAGGTCGGCATCATCGGCCTGGGCTATCCGGAGTCGCTGGGCGGCACGCCGGCCGATGGCTTCTTCAGCGTCATCAACTCGGAGGAGATTGCCCGGGCCGGCTGCGGCGGCCTGCAGGCCAGCCTGGGCTCGCACGGCATCGGCCTGCCGCCCATCGTGGTGGCCGGCAGCGAGGAGTTGAAGCAGCGCGTCGTGCCGCCGGTGCTGCGCGGCGAGAAGATCGCGGCGCTGGCCATCACCGAGCCGGGCGGTGGCTCGGACGTGGCGTCGCTCAAGACCACGGCTTTGCGCAGCGACGACGGCGCTCACTACATCGTCAACGGCGAGAAGACCTTCATCACCAGCGGCATGCGGGCCGACTGGCTGACGGTGGCCGTGCGCACCGACCCGTCCAACAAGGGCGCCGGTGGCGTGTCGCTGCTGGTCATCCCGGGCGACACGCCGGGGCTGACCCGAACGAAGCTCGACAAGATGGGCTGGTGGGCCAGCGACACCGCGCACCTGCGCTTCGACAACTGCCGGGTGCCCGCCGCCAACCTGGTGGGCGCGGAGAACGAGGGCTTCCGGGCCATCATGCACAACTTCAACAGCGAGCGGCTGATGATGTCGGTGATCGCGCTCGGCCATGCCCAGGCCTGCACCGAGGAGGCGCTGGACTGGGCGCGGCAGCGCCAGACCTTCGGCCGCAGCCTGGCCACGCGGCAGGTGATCCGCCACAAGCTGGTGGACATGGCGGCGCGCATCCATGCCGCGCGCGCCATGACCTATGACCTGGTGTGGCGCGTGCAGCACCAGGCCGGCCGCATGCCGGACCTGGTGGCCCAGACCTGCATGGCCAAGGTCGTCGCGACGCAGACCATGCAGTTCTGTGCCAACGAGGCGGTGCAGATCCTCGGCGGCATGGGCTTCATGCGCGGCACCAGGAGCGAGCGCATCTACCGCGAGGTCAAGGTGATGGTGATCGGCGGCGGCAGCGAGGAGATCATGAAGGACCTGGCGGCGCGGCAGTGGGGCATCTGATGCCCGTTGGCGTCTGGGCATGTGCGTCTGACGGTCGAATTCGGGCTCTTTGCGGTCGCTGCGACAGGCTGCTCTGGTGATGCGCCATGAATGCCCGGCCTCATCAGCGCGAGGCCGAGGCCGCCGGGTAACCGGCTGACTACGTGTCCCCCGCCGTCGGCCGACCGGCCGGCGGCGGGGGACACGCAGCAGAACGCGCCAGCCCGCCCTTGCGCTCTCGCGCCCACCGTCAAGGTCGGCTTTGCGGTTGCACGTCTACGACCGCAACGGGCCCGCCTCAGACCTTCAGTTTCCTGCGATTGAGTGCGAGTCCGAATGCACCCCCTGCGCCACGCTGTCGCGCGCCTCGGCCTTGCGCCAGATTCGATCAGGCACCCTGGGCCGAGGTTTCTCTGGGCTGCGCCGGCCGGCGCAAGGCAGGTGCCAGGCCGTCGCCCATCAGGTCGATGAAGTTGTCGGCGTAGAAGCGCTGGCGCGCCTCGGGCGACACGCCTTGCAGGGTCTCGTCGAAGCGCTTCAGCGGCGCGCGGCCGCCCTCGACGTGGGGATAGTCCGACGAGAACAGCGCCACCTCCGGCCCGGCCTGCGACACGATCCAGCCGGCGTCCTCGTGCGGATAGGGCGTCACCCGCAACTGTCGGCGGACGATCTCGCTGGGTTTGGCCGACAGGCGCTGCAGGCGCGTCTCGTTGCGGTGGAAGGCATGGGCGGCCGAGTCCATGGACCGCATCCAGCCGGGCAGCCAGGCCGCGCCGAGTTCGATCGCGCCCCACTTCAGGCGCGGGAAGCGGTCGAACACGCCGTCAAAGATCAGCGTGGCAAGGGTCTGCATCACAGCGTGCGGAATCGGCATGTAGCTGACCGACGTGAAGTTGTCGTCGCCACCGTGGAAGTCCGGCACCGGCGGCCCGCCGTTGAGCTTGTAGACCGGGTTCAGCTTGTCCTCGCCGCCGACATGGAACAGCACCGGGA
>JBJXHB010000063.1:0-5607 GCA_046160725.1 Aquabacterium sp. | reverse complement strand
GACGCACCAGACGAAGGGGGTCAAACCCATGAAGGTGGTCATGGCGCCCGGGTCCCGTCGTCAGCGGCTGCCACGCTCAGCACGTCCTGGACCAGCCGGTTGTGCATGGCCTGCCAGGCGATGTAGGCATGCCGCAGGCACATGGCCACGATGAACACCAGGTAGATCGAGAACACCGCGTTCATCGGCAGGCCCATGGCGGCTGATTTCTCCACCTTCATGAAGCTGATGTAGCTCCAGGCGCCGGGAAGGCTGGCCAGCAGGATCAGCACGATGGCGCTGCTGGCGCACACCGTCAGCCAGCGGCGCGCGCCGTGCGGCAGCAGGTTGTAGAGCATGTCGAAGCGGATGTCGTCCTGATTGCGCATCACGAACGATGCGCCCCAAAGGATGCCCCACAGCCACAGCATCGTGCTGAGCTCCTCGGTCCAGGCCAGCGGCAGGTTGAGGGCATAGCGGAACACGACCTGGGCAATGAAGGTGACGAACATCACCCCCATCATCAGCACCAGGACCGTCTCGGCCAGGCGGCGCAGGCGGGGCAGCACGTTGTCCAACAGCATCGCTCAACACTCCCATCGGGATCGCGAGACCCAGCGCCAGCGCCGGGCCGGCCGCAGCATCAGAGCCGGGCGATGCGGTCGAACATGCCCGGGATCCAGTCCTTGGCGTACTTGGACTTGGCATACACGTCCAGCACATGGGTGCGGAAGGCAGCCAGGTCGGGCGTGTAGACGTCAAGACCCTGGGCCCTGAAGAAGTCCACCAGCTCGCGCTCCTCCTTCTGCGCCATCGCCGAGATCTCGTCCTCGACCTTGGTCGCTGCGGCCTGTACGCGCCGCTGCTGGTCGGCGCTGAGGCTGGCCCACTTCTTGGAGCCGATCACGAAGTGGTTGGCCGCCACCAGGTGGCCGGTCAGCGCGATCTGGCTGGAGACTTCGTAGAACTTCATGTTCTTGTTGGCCGGCAGCGCGTTGTCCTGGGCGTCGATGGCACCCGTCTGCAGCGCGGTATAGACCTCGGTGAAGGGCAGCGGCGACGGGTTGGCGCCGAGCGCGGTGCCCACGAACTGCCAGCCCTCGCCGGGCGGCATGCGCAGCTTGATGCCCGCCAGGTCGGCCGGCTTCATGATCTTCTTCTTCGGCTTGAGCATCACGTGCCGGGTGCCGATGTACGGGTTGGACAGGATTCGCAGCCCCATCTTCTCGTCCAGCAGCTTGTTCAGTTCCTGCCCGACGTCGCTGGACCACAGCTTGCGCAGATGGGCCAGGTCGCGGATCAGGTAGGGCACCATCAACATGCTCATGCTGGGCACCTGGTTCATGACATCCTGCGATGCGATGTTGGCCATGTCCAGGTTGCCGCGCTGGATGGCCACCGCCTCGGTGCCCTGCTTGTACAGCGTGCCGCCGTGATGAGACTTGAAGTCGAAGTCGGCACCCAGCGCGCCCATGACATTGCGCAGGATCGCCGTGCGGGCGTCGTTCTCCGGCACGATGTCCGAGTACGACAGCGACACCTTGGCTTGCGCCTGGCTGGCACCCGCCATCGCGCCGGCGGCCAGTACCGAGGACTTCACGAGGAACTGGCGGCGGTCATGGTTCATGGTCATGGAGTCGTCTCCTGGAGAGGCAGTGGGCATGCAGGCCCGGTCGGACGGGCCAGGGACAGTCCTGGACGCGTCGGTCGCCGGAACCACGCCGGGTCGAACCCCGACCCTTTGGCCGGCGCGGACCCGTCAACGTATGTACCGGTTAGTACACAGTGTATGGATCGCGCCCTTGATCGGCCTCAGTGGAATCCCTAAAGAGGCAAAGATACCCGGCAGCGGCGACCGAACGCGCTCTCGCCCGTATTGCAAATTTTGAACCACTTAGTACATACTGCGCCCATGACGGGATCCGTGCTCGAAAGCCCCTTGCCGACCACCGTGGCCCCACCCCCGGCGAGCCAGGGCCGCTACCTGCTGGGCTTGGTCGGCGCCGGCATCCAGGGCTCGCTCACCCCCGCCATGCACGAGGCCGAGGCCGCGGCCCAGGGCCTGCGCCTGCACTACCAGCTGATCGACCTCGACACCGCCGGCACCGACGCGTCGGCCCTGCCGCTGCTGCTGGAGGCGGCGCGCATGATGGGCTTCGCCGGCCTGAACATTACCTACCCCTGCAAGCAGGCGGTGATACCGCTGCTGGACGACCTGTCCGACGAGGCGGCGGCCATGGGTGCCGTCAACACTGTGGTGTTCGACGGTGGCCGGGCGGTGGGCCACAACACCGACGGTGCCGGCTGGCGTTGGGGGTTCGAGCGGACGCTGCCGCGCGCCGACCTGTCCCGGGTGGTCCTGCTGGGTGCCGGTGGCGCCGGAGCGGCCATCGCCCATGCCCTGCTGCGCATGGGCGCCGGCCATCTGCGGCTGGTCGATGCGAGCCCGGGCATCGCCGACACGCTAGCCCAGCGCTTGAACCATCTGTACCCCGGGCAGCGGGCGACCGCGGTCGCCGAGCCGGCGGCGGCGATGCGCGACGCGACCGGTCTGGTGCATGCCACGCCCACCGGCATGGACAAGTGGCCCGGCCTGCCGCTGCCGGCCGCACTTCTGCAGCCCGACCAGTGGGTCAGCGAGATCGTGTACTTCCCGATGCACACCGCGCTGCTGCGGGCCGCGAGGCAGCGTGGCTGCGCCGTCGTCGATGGCGGCACCATGGCGGTGGGCCAGGCGGTCGGTGCCTACCGCCTGTTCACCGGACGCGATGCTGATGCCGCGCGGCTGGATGCCCACTTCCGGTCGCTGGTGCGCGACCGTCGGGACCCGGACGCGCCATGACCGCCCTGCTCTCACGAGAGGTGGCCCTGGCACCCGCCAACCCTCTGGGCATCGAGGGCATCGAGTTCATCGAGTACACCACCCCGCGGCCGCAGGCCCTGGGCCAGGTGCTCGAGACGCTGGGTTTCCGCCCCGTGGCCCGGCATCGGTCGCGCGAGGTGCTGCGCTATGCGCAGGGCGACATGAACATCATCGTCAATGCCCATGGCCTGCCGCCCGGCAGCCCGGAGGTGCCACAGATCGCGGCCATCGCCCTGCGTGTGCGCGATGCCGGTGCCGCCTGGCAGCGGACCGTGGACCTGGGCGCCTGGCCGGTGCCGGTGGCCGTGCGGCCGATGGAGCTGCACATTCCGGGCGTGCACGGCGCCGGGGCCAGCCGGCTGTACTTCGTCGACCGATGGCGCGAGTTCTCGATCTACGACGTCGATTTCGTCCCGATTCCGACTGTCCAGCCCGCGGTGCCCGCCACCGCCGGCCTGCACTGGTTCGGCGTCGTCCAGTACATCGGCGCCGGCCGCAGCGCCGACTGGTGCGAGTTCTACCGCGCGCTGTTCGGCTTCGCGGTGCTGCCGGCCGACCGCCGCTTCGGCATCCTGCCGGCCGGCGACATCCTGGCCAGCCCTTGCGGCAGCTTCTTCCTGCAGCTGGTCGAGCCGGCGCCGGACGCCGAGGCGGCCGAAGACGAGTACCTCCAGCGCGTCGCCTTCGGCACGCCCCAGGTCGGCACAGCGGTGGCGGCGCTGCGCGCTCGCGGCGTGAGCTTCGTCGAAGCGCGCGAGCTGCACACCGAGACCCACGGCGCCCTGACCGAGCCGCTGCTCGGCGGCCTGATGTTCGAGCTGGTACAGCACGCCCGCTGAGGGCCAGCGCCATGCCCGCCGCCCGCCACATTGCCGACTTCGGCATGGACACGATATCGCTGGCCGGGCCGCTGGCGGCCAAGCTGGACGCCATCCGTGCGGCTGGCTTCTCGCAGGTGATGCTGGCGGCGCGCGACCTGGTCGGCCATCCGCAGGGTTGGCGCGCCGCCGTGGCCGAGGTCCAGGCCAGCGGGCTGCGTGTCACCGGCTTCCAGGTGCTGCGCGACTTCGAGGGCCTGTCCGGCCACTTGCACGACTACAAGGTGGACATCGCCCGCTCCATGATCGAGATGTGCGCCGCCCTGGGCGCGCCGGTGCTGCTGGCCTGCTCGTCGGTGTCGGCCCATGCCAGCGCCGATGTCGACGACATCGCGCGTGACCTGCGCAAGCTGGCCATGATGGCCCTGCCGCAGCGCATCAAGGTGGCCTTCGAGGGCCTGTCCTGGGGCCGACACATCAACACGATGCCGCAGGCCTGGGCCGCCGTCGAGCGCGCCGACTGCCCCAACCTGGGCCTGGGCATCGACAGCTTTCACAGCTTTGCTGCCGGCACCGGGCTGGACGCGCTGGACGACATCGACCCGCAGCGCATCTTCCTGGTCCAGCTGTCCGACTTCATGTGGCAGGAGGTGCGCACCGTGCAGGAGCGCATCGAGACCGCCCGCCACTTCCGGGTCTTCCCCGGCGAGGGCGTGCACAGCACCGAGCTGGCCGCCCTGGTGCGCGCCCTGGACGCCCGCGGCTGGCGCGGTGACTACAGCTTCGAGGTCTTCAACGACGACTACCAGGGCCTGCCGCTGGAGACCGTGGCGCAACGCGCGGCGCGCAGCGCCACCTGGCTGGCCGAGGATGTGCTGCGCCGTGCCGTGCCCTTGCCGGGCCGGCCGCGGCTGGGCCGCGCCGGCGCGGTCGGGTAGCCGACCCTCAGCCCGCCTGCGCCTGGCGCGCCAGGCCCTGGATGTCCAGCACGCGCAACGTGTATCCGGCCACGTCGATCACACCCTCCTGCTTCATGGCCCGCATCAGCCGCGACAGCGTCTCGGGCGTGATGCCCAGTTGCGCCGCCAGGTCGCGCTTGCGCTGGCGCAGCCGCAGCACCGGCGGCCCCGGATCGCTGCCCAGCTGGCGCTGCAGCCACTGCGCGAAACGCGCGCTGGCGCCAAGATGGATGCGCTCGTGGGCGTCCTGGGCCTGCTGCCGGCACTGGCGGGCCAGCAGCTCGACCAGCCGCCGCCCCAGGCCCGGCTGGGCGACGATGCCGGCCTCCAGCACCGCGCACGGCCAGCTGAGCATGCGGCAGTCGTCGCGGCAGCGCGCCGCCAGCGGCGGTGCCTCGCCCAGCCAGCCGGAGGCGGCATCGACCCAGGCCGGGCCGGTCAGCGTGTGCTCGGTGCACCAGCCGCCCTCCGGCGTCACATGGCCCAGCAGCACGGCACCGTCCTGGACCGCCCAGACCTGGCGCAGCGGCTGCCGGGTGTTGAACACCAGTTCGCCCGACACCATGGGGTGGGCCTGTGCGATCCCACCCAGCCATTGCCGCTGCGCCAGCGGCATCGGGCCGAACAGCGTCTGCAGCACGTCGGCGTGCAGGCTGGGCACATGCGTTGCGGTTGGAGTCATGGCGTCGATCGGGTTGGGCCGAAGGGATGCCCCTGATGTCGCCACCAGGGGCGCTGAAAGGGTCCGGTTCGCGATCGGCGCATGCTGACGTCCCGCCCGGCGGTCGTCCTTGTCGCGGATCAAGCGCTGACGATCCAGCCTTCCAAACGGTCCAGCGTCGGCGGCATGCCGTAACCGGGTTGCCCAGCAGCCCATGCCGCCTGCACGGCGCACAGCACGGCATCAGCAGCGCGCCGTGCGCCAGCAGCAGCCGTGCAAGGGCAACCGCACTGTGTGTGAGTGTGAGTGTGAGTGAGTGAGTGTGTG
>JBJXHB010000062.1:0-3270 GCA_046160725.1 Aquabacterium sp. | reverse complement strand
GGTGTCGTGGCCGGCGACCCCAGGGGCGTCGACGCCGCCAGCGCCGCCTCGCGTTGCGCCTCGCGCCGGGCGATCAGCGCGATCGGGTCGTCCGCCGAGCCGGCCTGCGGCTGCGGCGCCTGGGCCGTGGCCAGGCCGCCGACGCCGCGCTGCCAGGCGCCGGTGCGGATGGCCTCGTGCGTCAGGCGCTCGACTTCCACCGGCGCCACGCCGCCCAGCACGCCGAGCCGCAGGGCCGCGGTGTAGCTCAGGTCGATGATGCGGCCGGGCGCGAACGGCCCGCGGTCGTTGACGCGCACCACGATCTCGCGGCCGTTGGCCGGGTTGCGCACCCGTGCATAGCTGGGCAGCGGCATGGTCTTGTGCGCCGCCGTCATCGCATACATGTCGTAGGCCTCGCCGTTGGACGTGGGCCGGCCATGGAACTTGCGGCCGTACCATGAGGCCAGGCCGCGCTCGATCACCGGCAAGTCGGCGGCCAAGGGCGCATAGCGCTCGCCGGCCACCTCGTAGGGCTTGTTGGGCCCGCCCAGGCGCAGCGGCTCGATGCGCGGGATGGCATCGGGCGTCAGGTGCAGGTCCGGTGGCGGCACGGCGTCCGGGCCGTCGCGCTCGGCGTTGCCCGGCGGCAGGCGCGACACCTCGGCCGGCGGCAGGCCCTGGCTGCGCGCGGGCGGCGGCGCGGGTGCCCGCGGCGCACTGCCGCAGGCCACCAGCAGCAAGGACAGCGCGGCGGCCAGCAGCAGCGCCGACGCACTCCGGTACTCGCCCTTGGGGCTGAGGCCGGACACAGACAGTCCCTGCGGACTGTCTGTCGCCTGCCGAGGGCCAACGGCCTCTGGCCGTTGGCGGCCTGGCGGGCTCATGCCGCGCCCCGCTGCACCAGCCGCACCCGCCGCGGCCCGGCGGCGGCCTGGCCCAGGTGGTCCAGCGGCAGCTCGGTGCTGGCCTTGATGCGGTTCAGAACGATGGACGAGCGCACGCTGACCACGCCCGGCAGCCGGGTCAGGCGCTTGAGCACCGAGTCCGACAGCGCGGCCAGCGACGGTGCGACGATCTGGCACAGGTAGTCGGCCTCGCCGGCGATCGCCACGCAGTCCAGTACCTCGGCAAAGCGCAGGATCTCGCGCTCGAAGGCCCGGCCCTCGTCGCCGCCGTGGCGCGCCATGGTGACCTGGGTGTAGCTGCGCACCGACAGCGACAGGGCCGGCGCGTCCAGCAGGGCCACGTAGCCGCGGATCAGCTTCAACTGCTCCAGGCGCTGGACGCGGCGGCTGACCTGGGAGGCCGACAGCCCCAGGCCGTCGCCCAGGCGCTGGTTGGTCTGGTGGGCGTCGCGCTGCAACTGCGCGAGCAGGGCCACGTCCAGCGGATCGAGCAGCAGGTCGTCCAAGCGGAAATCCCTTTTCTGGGGCCTGTCATGCACGGTTCGTGCATGACGGCTGGGGGAGCCGGGGGCAAAACGCGCGCACATTGTAGGCAACGGACACAACAATGCCGGGTTTCGGCCGCTGCGCCGCACCTCGCCTGGAGACCCGCACATGACCCCCTCCGACACCGTCGTCGCCAACCCGATGGGCACCGATGGATTCGAGTTCATCGAGTACGCGGCGCCGGACCCGGCCGCCATGGGCGCGCTGTTCGAGCGCATGGGCTTCACGGCGATCGCACGGCACCGCCGCAAGGACGTCATCCTGTACCGCCAAGGCGGCATCAACTTCATCCTCAACGCCGAGCCGGACTCGTTCGCGCAGCGTTTCGCCCGCCTGCACGGGCCGAGCATCTGCGCCATCGCCTTCCGCGTGCAGGACGCCAAGGTGGCCTACGAACGCGCGCTGTCGCTGGGCGCCTGGGGCTATGCGGGCACGGCCGGCCCGGGCGAGCTCAACATCCCGGCCATCAAGGGCATCGGCGACAGCCTGATCTACCTGGTGGACCGCTGGCGCGGCAAGAACGGCGCGCAGGAGGGCCAGATCGGCAACATCGGCTTCTACGACGTCGACTTCGAGCCACTGCCCGGCGCCAGCCTGGACCCCAGGGGCAACGGCCTGACCTATGTCGACCACCTGACGCACAACGTCCACCGCGGCCGCATGGGCGAGTGGGCCGATTTCTACGAGCGTCTGTTCAATTTCCGCGAGGTGCGCTACTTCGACATCGAGGGCCAGGTCACCGGCGTCAAGAGCAAGGCCATGACCAGCCCCTGCGGCAAGATCCGCATCCCCATCAACGAAGAGGGCAACGAGAAGGCGGGGCAGATCCAGGAGTACCTGGACAAGTACCACGGCGAGGGCATCCAGCACATCGCGATGGGCTCCGACGACCTGCACGCAACGGTGGACGCGATGCGCGCGCGCGGCGTCAAGCTGCTCGACACCATCGACACCTACTACGAGCTGGTGGACAAGCGCATCCCGGGGCACGGCGAGGACGTGGCCGCCCTCAAGGCGCGGCAGATCCTGATCGACGGCAAGCCGGGCGACCTGCTGCTGCAGATCTTCAGCGAGAACCAGCTCGGGCCGATCTTCTTCGAGTTCATCCAGCGCAAGGGCAACCAGGGTTTTGGCGAGG
Organism: Aquabacterium sp.; assembly: GCA_046160725.1. Classification (GTDB taxonomy): domain Bacteria; phylum Pseudomonadota; class Gammaproteobacteria; order Burkholderiales; family Burkholderiaceae_C; genus JBJXHB01. The sequence goes on along the minus strand of JBJXHB010000062.1, from coordinate 699 downwards.
GCAACTTCAAGGCCCTGTTCGAAAGCATGGAACTGGACCAGATGCGGCGCGGCGTGCTGGCACCGGCCGCGCCGGCCTGACCGGTCGGGCCCGGCCGCGCGCCGGCAGCGTTGAGTCGTCGCCGCGACAGGGGCGGCCAGGCCCATCGCCTATGCTGGGCCATGCAACCGACTGCGGCGGCGAGCCCGGCACCGCCCAACCCCGAGCCGGTGGTTGCGCCACTGCTGTGGCTGGCCTTGCCGACCTCGCTGCTGTCGATCCTGCAGCTGGTCGCGCAGCTCGTGGAAACCTGGCTGGCCGCGCGCCAGGGCCGCGAGGCGCTGGCCGGCTGGGCGGTGCTTCTGCCAGGGGCGCTGCTGATGCAGCAGATGTCCACCGGGGCCATGGGCGGCGGCGTGGTGTCGGCGGTGGCGCGGGCGCTGGGTGCCCGGCGTGACGACGAGGCCAGCGCGCTGGTGCTGCATGCGCTGCTGATCGCCAGCGGCTTCGGCGCGTGCTTTGCCGTCGGCCTCGGGCTGTTCGGCCGGCCGCTGGTCGGCGCGGTGGCCGGGCCGGATGCCGGCGCCGCGACGGGGCTCTATGCGGCGATCTACTTCGGGCTCGGCGCGCTGCCCACCTGGTGGGGCAACACCCTGGCGTCGGTGCTGCGCGGCGGCGGCCGGCATGCGCTGGTGGCACGGGTGCTGGCGGTGACGACCG
>JBJXHB010000061.1:0-10846 GCA_046160725.1 Aquabacterium sp. | reverse complement strand
CCTCGCGCTCGCCCGGCCGCAGGGCCGCCGCGGGCGCCGCCAGCAGCACCCGCGCATGCGCCAGCGCGAATTTCGCGTCCAGCGCGGCATCGGCCCGGGACACCGCGACAGCGGTTGCCGCCGCCGGCCTGGCGGCCAGCCGGCGCTGCGCCAGCGCCCGGCTGCGCTCCAGCGCCGCCAGGGCCCGCCCGGCCACGGCCTCCTGCAGCGCCAGGTCGCGGTCGCTCTCGTCCAGGCGCGCGGCCAGGGCGCCGACCTGCGGATGCTTCTCGCGCAGCCGGCGCAGCAGTGCGTTCTCGCGCTCGTACCACTGCAAGGCCTCGGCGTCGCGGCCCAGGGCCGCCAGCTGCTCGGCCAGCGGCCCGTAGCCGTTGGCCACGTTGCGCTGGGCGCGCTCACTGGCCGGGTCGTCGCGGGCCGCCGCCTCGCGCCGCTCGACACTGCGGCGCCACAGCGCCAGTCCAGCCTCGGTGTCCCCGGTCTCGATCAGGGCGTCGGCCAGCCGGCCCTCGGCCAGGTACAGCCAGCGCTGCCAGCGCGGCCGCGCCGGGTCCTGCGCCAGCAGCGCGACCGCCGCCGCATGGCTGTCGCGCTGCACCGCCAGCGTGCCGGCGAAGTCGCCCTCGACACGCAGGAAGTCGCTCCACTGGTTGAGCAAGCCGCCCGCGGCCTCCAGCACATCGGCGTTGCCGGGCTGCGCCGCCAGCAGCGCGCGCATTTCCTGCGCCAGCGCCGCCACCATCGGCCGTGCCCGGCCATGGTCGCCCAGGCTGCTGTTCAGCGGCCAGTAGTGGATCGAAGCTAGATAGCGCTCACTCTCCATCCGCTTCAGGTTCAGCTTGATGTCGTCGGGGTGCGCTGCCGACAGCCGACGGGCCATCACCACCGCCTGCTCATAGTGGCCGGCGGCCGCCTTCAGGTCGCCCTGGGCGCGGCTGTTGTCGCCCAGCTTCTCGTGGGCCGTGAACAGCCCGCGCTGGTTGCGCTCGTCCCCGGGCGCCAGCGCCATCAGCCGTTGGCGGATGGCCATCGCCTTGGCCAGGGCCGCCGTGGCGTCGCCGGGCCGGCCCAGGTTGGCGTTCATGGCGCCGCCGAGGATGTCGCCGACCCGCTCGTATCCTTCGGCCAGGTCGCGCAGCAGGCCGGCATCGGCCTGCTTCTCCGCCGCCAGGCGGTCCAGGTACTGCTGCGCCGTGCTGACCAGACGCTCGCGCCCGGCGGTCGGGCCGTCGCGCAGCGCCAAGTCGACCTCGAACAGCATGGTGCGCGCAAACTGCCGCACATCGTCGAAGCGCCGCTCCGCCCGCTGCGCCTCGGCCTCGGCCCGCCGGGCCTGCCACAGCGCGGCCGCGCCACCGCCGGTGACCGCCAGCACCGACACCGCCAGGGCCGCGGTCAGTGCGCGGTGGCGGCCCATCCAGCGCGCCAGCACATAGCCCGCCGACGGCGGCCGGGCACTGACCGGAAAGCCCGCCAGGTGGGCCCGGATGTCACCGGCCAGCGCGTCGACGCCGGGGTAGCGGTGCTCGCGCCGCTTGTCCAGCGCCTTCAGCAGGATGTTGTCCAGGTCGCCGGCCAGGCGCCGCCGGTGCTGCAGCCACTGCGGGTCCGGCACCTGGTCGGCCGGCAGGGTGCTGGGCCGGCTGGGGGGCTCCTCCAGCACGCTGCGCGCCGCCTCCCGGGCCGATGTGGCGCTGCGGCCATAGGGGCGCACGCCGGTCAGCATCACGTACAGCAGCACGCCCAGGGAATAGATGTCGGTGGACGTGGACAGGCCCTCGCCGCGCACCTGCTCCGGGCTGGCGTAGTGCGGCGTGTAGCGGCGCTCGCCGGCCTGCGTGCCGCCGGCATCGTCGTCGGCCGGGTCCAGCGCCTTGGCAATGCCGAAGTCCAGCAGCTTGACCTGGCCGTCCGGCGTGACCAGCACGTTGCCGGGCTTCAGGTCGCGGTGCAGCAGCAGGTTGCGGTGGGCATGCGCCACGGCGTCGGCCAGCTGCAGGAACAGGCCCAGCCGCGCCGCCAGGTCGAGCCCGGCGCAGGCGGTATCGATCGGCCGGCCCGGCACCCACTCCATGACGAAGTACGGCAGCCCGTCCGGCGTGCGGCCGGCATCGAACAGCGCGGCGATGTGCGGATGGTTCAACCGCGCCAGCGCCTGCTGCTCCTGCGCGAAGCGGGCCAGCACCGCCGCGGAGTCCATGCCGCGCTTGAGCACCTTGATGGCCGCCTGGCCGCTGTAGGCACCGTCGGCCCGCTGGGCACGCCAGACATCGCCCATGCCGCCGCTGCCGGCCCGGCCGACGATGCGCCAGGCACCCAGTCGCTGGCCGGTCCGGTCGGCCTCGGCCGGCGCCAGCGCCGGCAGGCCATCCAGAAGCGCCGCCGGGGCGGACAGGAAGTCGTCGTCCTGCTGCACCTCGTGGTCCAGCAACGACTGCACCTCGGCACGCACCGCCTCGTCCACATCGGCGGCAGCCAGTGCCGCGGGCTGTGCGGCCGAGGGCAGCTCCAGCAGGCGCTCGAACAGGGCGCGCACCGCCGCCCAGTCGGGCGGCGGGCCGGGCACGGGGGCGGTCATGGGCTCAGCCTCCGTCCGCGAGCTCGCGATCGCGCTGCTGCCACCGCAGCAGGCCACCCGGTGCGGCGGACCCCCAGGCCGCCAGTGCCGTCCGGGCGGCGGCGTGCGCCTCGTCCTTGCGGCCAAGCCGGGCCAGCGCCTGCGCACGCTCGCCGTGGGCCTGCGCCTGCATCCAGCGCCGCGCCGCGTTGTCGGCGTCGGGCCGGGCGGTCGCCATCAGGTCCAGTGCCTCGTCGGCATCGGTCAGGGCAGCAGCGGCCTGCGCGGCGGGCCGGCAGCGCGCCTGCCAGACCAGGGCCTCGGCACGCCAGCGGCGCATGAAGAAGTCGTCGCCCAGGCCGGCGCCCGACGGCAAACCGGCCAGCACCGGGCCCAGGCGCTCGGCGGCCTCGGCAGGGCGGCCGGCGGCGTGCAGCATGCGGGCCCGGGCCAGGTCCAGCAGCAGCCGGTCCCGCGCCAGCGAGCGGTTGGCTGCGTCGGCTGCCGCCGCTGCAGCCATGCGGGCGTCGGCCTGGTCCAGCAGGGCCAGGGCCTCGTCGTGCCGGCCGGCCGCCGACAGGGCCACGCCCAGGTTGACACGGGCCACGCTGGCCTGGTGCGCCATGGCCTGGTTACCGGGGGCCGCGGCGGCCGCGCCGTCGCGCACCGCCAGCAGCCGCTGGCCATGCCGCATGGCCCCTGCCGCATCGCCGCTCAGCACGGCCCAGCTGGTGATGCCGGACAACGCCCAGCCGAGCTGGTGCTGCCACTCGGCATGGTCGGGCTGGCGCGCCACCAGGGCATCGAACATCGGCAAGGCGCGCTGCCACTGCGCGCCGGCATCGGCCAGGCGGCCCAGGTTGGCCTGGCTGGCCGCCGACCCGAGCGCAAAGGCCTGACGCCCATGCAGCGTGGCCAGCCGGGCGAGCACCTGCGGGTCGTCCGGCGCGCGGGTCCGGGCCGCCTCGGCCAGCGCCTGGGCCGGCTCCAGCGCGGCCAGGCTGGCCTGCAGCTGGCCGCGGCGCGCCAGCAGGCCGGCGCGCTGCTGGTGGATGTCGGCCGCGACATTCAGCGCGGCCACCGGCGTGTCGCTGCGCTGCACATAGCGCGGCAGCAGCGCAATGGCCTTGTCGACATGGGCCTCGGCCGCGGCCAGCCGCTCCTGGCTGGGCGAGAACGTCTCGCCCTGCAGCGCCGCCACGCGGTGATAGGTCTCGGCCAGCTCGCGCGCCAGCGCGGCCTGGGCAGCGTCGGCCGCGGCCGGCACCGCCACGCCGGCCGGCGGCAGCTCGCGCGACAGCCGGTCCAGGTACTGCACGGCGTCGGCCAGCAGCGCCTCGCGCACGGCGGTGGCGCCGGCCAGGGTGGCGATGCGGTCATGGTGGTCGAACACCAGCTTGCCCGCGAGCTGGCGCACCTCCATGAAGCGGCGCTCCGCGTCGCGTCGCGCCACGTCCGTCGCCTGCACCTGCAGCGCGAGCGCGGCCAGCGTCGCCAGCAGGGCCACCACCGACACCGCGGCCACGCCGACCGCCGCTCGGTGCCGGCTGACGAAGCGGCCGACGAGGTAGCCCAGCCGTGGCGCGCGCGCCGCCACCGGATAGCCGGCCAGGTGGGCGCGGATGTCGGCGGCCAGCGCGTCCACGCTGGCATAGCGCCGGGCCGGGTCCTTGCGCAGCGCCATCAACAGGATCTGGTCCAGGTCGCCCCGCAGCCGGCGCCGACGCTGCGGCCATAGCGGGTCGTCGACCGCCTGGTCGGGCAGGCCGCTGGGCCGGGTCGGCTCCTCGCCCAGCACGGCCTGGGCCGCGGCCTGGGCCGTCGTGGCACCCCGGCCATACGGCCGCACACCGGTCAGCAGGACATACAGCAACACGCCCAGCGAATAGACATCGGTGGCAGTGCCCACCGGCTCGCCGCGCACCTGCTCCGGGCTGGCAAAGATCGGCGTGAAGGGGCGCTGGCCGGCCTGGGTCAGCTCGGCATCGGCACCTTCCAGCGGGTCCAGCGCCTTCGCAATGCCGAAGTCCAGCAGCTTGACCTGTCCGTCGGGCGTGACCATCACGTTGCCGGGCTTGAGGTCGCGGTGCACCAGCAGCTGCCGGTGGGCATGGGCCACCGCATCGGTCAGCTGCAGGAACAGGCCCAGGCGCTGCGGCAGCGGCAGCGCCCGGCAGGCGCGGTCGATCGGCTCGCCGGCCACGCGCTCCATCACGAAGTAGGGCCGGCCGTCATCACTGTGGCCGGCGTCCAGCAGGCGCGCGATATGGGGATGGTCCAGCCGCGCCAGGGCCTGCTGCTCCTGCGCAAAGCGGGCCAGCACCTGCGCCGTGTCCTGGCCGCGGCGCAGCAGCTTGACGGCGACCTCGGCGTCGAAGGCGCCGTCGGCCCGGCGCGCCAGCCAGACCTCGCCCATGCCACCGGCACCCAGCGGCCGCAGCAGCTGCCAGGGCCCCAGCGGCTGGCCGGCCAGCGCGCTGTGGGCCAGCTCGGTCACCAGCGCCGGCGCCTGCAGGAAGCCCGTGACGTCCCCACCGCGGTCGTGGTGGGCCAGCAGCGACTGCAGCTCGGCCTGGCTGGCCGCGTCGAGCGTGGCCCCGGCCAGCGCCGCGGCCCGGGCCGGGGCATCCAACGCGGCCAGGCGGTCGAACCACGGCCGCAGGGCGGGCCAGTCCGGCGCCGCTGGCGCGGCATCGGGCGGCGTCTGGTCTGGATCGGGCGAGGGGGTCAAGGGCAACAGCGGATCCGGGTGGTGCCGGCGGCCCGCAGCGTCACAGGGCGGCGCCGGCGCAAGGCCTGCCAAGATGGCGAGGGCCGACGTCCGTGGCCACGAGCGATGACAGCGACCACGGGCGCGCCGGCCCTCAGCTTACCTACGCAGGATGCGGCCGGCCAAAGGATCATGCCCGGCCCCGGCCGGACCGAGCCGGCCGACACCCGAACCAGGGGGGGTGGGCCGGACCGCGTCGATGGCGTGTCGATTTGCGCAAGGTCGATGCAAGCCCGCCGGGCAGAATCCCGGCCATGCTGCGGCGCATCGGATGGATGCGCTGCCGGCTGCCCCCGACGCTGCCGCTGGACCCGATGGACCCCGATCCCCTTCCCGCCCAGGCTGCTGCCGGCGATGTGACGCAATGGCTGGCGCAGCTCGACGCGCCCGATGCCGAGGCGTCCAGCCGGCTGTTCGAGCTGCTGTACGACGAGCTGCGGCGACTGGCGCGCAGCCACATCCGGCGCGAGAACCCGGGCCACACGCTCAGCGCCACCGGGCTGGCGCACGAGGCCTGGTTCCGCATGGCCGACCAGAACCGGACGCAATGGAAGAACCGCGGCCACTTCCTGGCCGTTGCCTCCACCATGATGCGGCGCATCCTGGTCAACCACGAGCTGGCACGCCGCGCTGCCAAGCGCGATGCCGAGCTGGTACCGGTGACGCTGTCCGGCCTGGAGAACATCGGCGACGCGCCGGACGCCGACCTGGTGCGGGTGCACGAGGCGCTGCTGGCCTTCGAGCCAGTGGACGCGCGCGCCGCCAAGGTGGTGGAGCTGCGCTTCTTCGGCGGCCTGGAGAACGAGGAGGTGGCCGAGGCCCTGGGCATCAGCCTGGCCACGGTCAAGCGCGACTGGGCCGTGGCCCGGGCCTGGCTGCATCGCGCGCTGAGTGGGTGACAAGCGGCGGACAGGCGGCTGATCACCGGCTGCGCCTACAGTCGCCCACGCTGGCGCGGACCCGCGCGCCACATGCCCAGCTCGCGAGGACACCGGCCATGACCGACCGCCGCCCCAACATCCTGTTCATCGTCGCCGACGACCTGGGCTATGCCGACCTGGGCTGCTACGGCGGCCGCGCGCCGGTGTCGCCGGTGCTGGACGCGCTGGCCGCCGGCGGCATGCGCTTCACCCAGGGCTATGCCAACTCACCGGTGTGCTCGCCCACCCGCTTCGCGCTGATGACCGCACGCTGGCAGTACCGGCTGCGCGGTGCGGCCGAGGAGCCGATCGGCAGCAAGACCCGTGGCTCATCCACGCTCGGCCTGCCGCCGGCCCACCCTACGCTGCCGTCGCTGCTGCGGGCGGCCGGCTGGCGCACCGCGCTGGTGGGCAAGTGGCACATGGGCTTCCCGCCGCACTTCGGGCCGCTGCGCTCGGGCTATGACGAGTTCTTCGGCCCCATGACCGGCGGTGTCGACTACTTCACCCACTGCGCCAGCAACGGCGCGCATGACCTCTGGGAGGGCGAGACCGAGGTCGACCGGGCGGGTTACCTGACCGACCTGATCAGCGACCGCGCGGTCGACACGGTGCGGCGCCTGGCCGGCGGGCCGCAGCCCTTCTTCATGAGCCTGCACTACACCGCGCCGCACTGGCCCTGGGAGACCCGCGACGACGAGGCGGTGGCGCGCCAGATGGAAGGCAGCATCTTCCACCTGCACGGCGGCAACATCCACACCTACCGCCGCATGATCCACCACATGGACGAGGGCATCGGCCGCATCGTGGCGGCGCTGCGCCAGCGCGGCGCGCTGGACGACACGCTGATCGTCTTCACCAGCGACAACGGCGGCGAGCGCTTCAGCGACAACTGGCCCCTGGTGGGCGGCAAGATGGACCTCACGGAGGGCGGCATCCACGTGCCCTACATCGCCCACTGGCCGGCCGTGGTCGCGCCGGGCACCGTCAGCGCCCAGCACTGCATGACCATGGACTGGAGCGCGACGATGCTGGCGGCCGCCGGCGTGTCCGCTGACCCAGGCCATCCGCTGGACGGCGTCAGCCTGCTGCCGGCGCTTCGCGGTGGCGCGGCCGTCGAGCGGCCGCTGTACTGGCGCATGAAGCACCGCGGCCAGCGCGCGTGCCGCCGGGGCCGCTGGAAGTACCTGCGGGTGGACGAGCACGACTACCTGTTCGACATCGATGCCGACGAGCGCGAACGCGCCAACCGCGGGCCGGTCGACCCGGACCGCCTGGCCGCGATGCGCGCCGACTGGGAGCGCTGGAATGCCACGATGCCCCCCGTGCCCGAGGATGCGACCGTGAACCTGGGCTACGGGGTGGCGGCAATGCCGCAGCGGTAGCGCCCGGGCCGGCGCGGCACGTCGGTCAGATCCGGTGGCCGAAGCGGGCCATCACCTCGGGCAGGGCGTGCCGCATGTGCAGCGAGATGCCGAGCGCGGCCAGGTGGTTGCCGTTGCGGCCGAGGATCTCCTGCGACAGCGGCAGGAACTCCTCCTCCTCGTAGCGCGCATGGGCCAGGTAGGACTTGACCAGCGCCTGCACGGCGGCGACGTCGGCGGTGGCGTCATGGCCCCGGGCACCGGCCTTGAGCGCCGGCTCCAGGCGCCGCAGGCGCTCCTCCAGGCCGCGGTGCTCGCTGGTCAGGCGCGTTGTGACGGCCTCGACCTGCGCGCGCTCGTCGCCGGCGCGGGCGCTGGCCAGCACCGCCGGAAAGAGCTCGCGCTCCTCCTCGGCATGGTGGTCCAGCACCACGTCGTGGAAGAAGGCGGCCAGTTCGGTGCACAGGGCGCGGGCGCGCGCCGCCGCCTCCAACAGCGCCGGCAGCTCCTCCAGGGCCTGCAACTTGCGCACGATGCCGGCGTGGCAGTCGGAAAACGCGTTCAGCGGGTTGGCCGTCTGGTCGGCCGCCGGGACAGTGGGGTCGCTCATCGCGCGCTCCGGTGGTGCCGCCGGCCCGATGGCCGTTGGCGGCGATGTGCGCAGGCTACGCAGGCGGCGCGCAGCGAGGCATGACCCAGGTCAAGGGTTCCGCGTCCCGCCGGCTCTCAGCCGAAGAGCCCCGGCGCGCGCTCGGCGCCCTCGTCGGCGTCGGCGTAGTAGCAGGCCGGGCAGGTGGCGCGGTAGCGCTCGTTGCCGCCGATCTCGATCTGCTCGCCCTCCAGGACGCGGCGGCCCTCGGCGTCCAGGCGCATGTTCATGGTCGCCTTGCGGCCGCAGGCGCAGATCGAGCGCATCTCCTCCAGGTGGTCGGCCAGCGCCATCAGCATGGCAGCGCCAGGGAACGGCTCGCCACGGAAGTCCGCGCGCAGGCCGAAGCACAGCACCGGCACGCCGCCGCGGTGGGCCAGGCGGTGCAGCTGCCGCACCTGGGCCGGGCTCAGGAACTGCGCCTCGTCGATCAGCAGGCAGGCCAGCCCCGGCTCCAGCAGCGCAGGCTCGAACACCGTGTCGGTACCGAAGGTGTCGGCCACGCGGGTCAGCCCCAGGCGCGAGGCGATGCGGCCGCTGCCGGAGCGGTCGTCCAGCGCCGCCGTGAACAGGCGCGTGCGCAGGCCGCGCTCCTCGTAGTTGTAGGCCGCCTGCAGCAAGGCGGTGGACTTGCCGGCGTTCATCGCCGCGTAACGGAAGTAGAGCTTGGCCATTGGTTGCGATTCTGACCTCGGGTATGGTGTGGCTTGTGCGAACCCGGCGTAGGCTGCGCACAGACCGCAACCCCACCGGAGGACCTGGACGTGACCCGACTCGCATGGCGGCTGGCCGCCGCCGCCGGCCTGCTGGCCTGCACCGGCGCCTGGGCCCTGGACCTCACCGGTCACGTGGCCATCCATGCCGGCCAGTCCAGCGGCCCCCCCTGGCCGGTGGTGGACGCCCCGGCCTACCACCGCGGCGAGTGGAACGGGATGATCACCAACACCGGCACCGCGCCACTGCCGGTATGGGCTGCCTATGACCGCAGCTGGCGCGTGCTGGCGCAGGTGGCGTTTCCGCGGCTCGACACCGGCATGTTTGCGCTGTGCGATGGCATCGACTGCGAGCTGGAGCTGGAACTGCTGCCGGTGTTCCTGACCGCCTACGTGCCCGGGGTCGGCAACTGGGAGCCGGGCTATATCGGCGATGCCTATGTGCTGGCCAGCTATCCGTTCCACCACTACCGCGGCAGCGGCGGCGCGCAGACCGTGGTCGACCTGCGCGGGCGCGACCAAGGCCGCCTGCTGCTGGGCACACTGCTGCCGGGCCACACCGTCAAGCTGGGCTTCGACAACACGGCCTACGGCCAGGCCCGGGGCGGCCATGGCGCCTGGGAGGTCTGCCGCGTCGGCGGCTCGATCGACGACTGCCGCCATGCCGACGATGGCGGCGGCCTGCTGGCCGAGATCATGGCCGACACGCGCATCCGCTTCGAGACCGGGCTGGCGGTGCCGGAGCCCGCCCCGCTGGTGTCACTGGGCCTGGGCCTGGGTGCCCTGGTGCTGATCCGGCTGCGCCGCCCGGCCCTGGCCGGGTTGGCCCCCATGTCAGGGGGCTGTCACGAAATCGTCGAGCCAGGGTAAGCTTGGTGCCCTGCCGCCCTTGCCGCGGACCGAGGCTCACCATGAAGACCCTGCTCTCCCTGCTTTCACTCGCCGCCGTGGTTTCGATAGCCGGTTGCGCCGCGCCGGAGACCCCTGCCGCCGGCCCCAACCGCGCCACCGTCGCGCCGACCAAGGACGACGCGCCGATGACGGGCAGCCGCATTGCCAAGCGTGACAGCGACCGTTCTGTGCGCGGCACGGACAACGCGTCGTTCCGCAAGGACAACGACATCCGCAGCATTCACGACATGCCGGGTGTCGGCCGCAGCAGCAACTGAGCCCAGGCGGCTGCAGCCGCCGTTCAGCGCAGGCTGACCGTCTGCGCCCGCCAGCGCGCGTCGGCATGGCGGCCGAACAGCACCAGCAGGTCGGGCCGGCTGGCCTGGCGCTCGATAGCCAGGCTGTCCAGCGCCAGCACTTCGAAGCTGCGCCGCAGCCGCCCGTCGGCCCGCGCCTCGCGCGCCAGCAGCAGCCGGGGTGAGGCGCCGCCCACCCATCCGGCGAACTCCACATAGCCCAGCACCGGCTCGGCCGCGGCCGGCGGCAGCACCTCCAGCTGCCAGCCGTCGGCGCCGCGGCGAAACAGCCACAGCTCGGTCCAGGCCGGCAACGGCTGCACCGCCAGCACCAGCATCTGGCCGGTCGGGTCCGGCCGGGCCGACGCCGGCCACACCACGCCGTAGGTGCACTGGCGCTTGAGCACCGCGCCGGCCGGGTCGTGCAGGGCGACGCAGGTCTGGCCGATCTCGCCCGGCTCGGTGCGGATGTGCAGCCGGCTGGTCGGCGGCGCAACGGCCGGCTCCACCGCCCAGCGCGATGCGCCGACACGGATCGCCGCCTCCTGCGCCTCGGCCTGGTCGTCGTCGCTCAGCTCGGCCTTGTTCACCGCCGCCAGCTCCAGCAGGGCGCGGCCCGCTGCCTGCGCCGCCGCGGCGGTGTCGCCGACCTGGGCATGGGCATGGGCGATGCCGGCCCAGATGCC
>JBJXHB010000060.1:0-3015 GCA_046160725.1 Aquabacterium sp. | reverse complement strand
TCGAAGCGATGCTGGCGGCCCAGAGCTACCTGCCGCCGCCCCCGGCCCTGGTCCCCTACCACTTCACCGCCTTCAACTGGGACGACCGAGGCGAGGCGCATCCGGTCCGGCCCGCCGCGACCGCGGTAGAGCCCCGCGGCTTCCTATGGCTCACCCAGTCCGACACCGAGGCGCTGGCGCTGGCGCAAGTTGCGGCGCGGCTCGACACCGACTTTCCGCCGCTGAGGGTACACAACATCAGCCACCTGCAGACCGATGCCGACGTCGACGCTTTCCTGAACCAGCACCTGCCCCAGGCCGAGGTGGTGGTGCTGCGGTTGCTGGGTGGCCGGTCGTCGTTTGGCCACGGCTTTGACCACGTGGTGGCGCACGCTGCCGAGCACGACGCCTGGCTGCTGTGCCTGCCCGGCACCGAGACGCTGGACCCCGAGCTGACGGCCCACTCCAACGCCGGCGTGCCCGTCACCCACGAGGTGTTGGCCTACCTGCAGCTCGGCGGCCTGAAGAACTACGAGCACGCGTTGCGGTTGCTGGCCGACCACCTGCTGACGACGGGCTTCGGCTACGACGCGCCTGCGCCCCAGCCGCGCCACGGCGTGTATCATCCCGACGTGCCGGAGGGTACCCTGGCCGCCTGGTCGCAGCGCGCCGATCCGGCCAGGCCGACCGTCGGTGTGCTGTTCTACCGCTCGCACTTGCTCTCGGGCAACACGGCCTTCGTCGATGCCCTGGTGCGGGCGGGAGAAGCGGCCGGCGCCAACGTGCTGCCGGTGTACGCCTACTCGCTGAAGGAGTATGACGAAGCGCCGGAACCGGCTGAAGCCTCGAACGAACCGCCGCCGCTGCAGCCGCTGCGCCTCACCGACATCGAACGCGAGCAACTCAGAGTGATGCTGGGCGAGTTTGCCGACGACGTGCTGGGGGACGAAAGCGAAGCCCACGAGGACGGAGACCTGGAGCAGACACCGGTGGACGCGCCGCCGCCACCGCTGCCCGCAGCCCTCACTTACTTCGACCCCGTCAGCGGTTGGCCCGCCGAGGTGCTCGTGTGCACCATGAGCTTCGCCATGGGCGGAGCCGACGCGTCGGTGGCCGACGGAGACTGGTCGGTGGAGGTGCTGCAGCGGCTCGACGTGCCGGTGCTGCAGGCCATCACCGCCTCCATGGGGCGCGAGCAGTGGCAGGCCAGTAGTCGCGGCCTCACCCCGCTGGACACGGCGATGAACGTCGCCATCCCCGAGTTCGACGGCCGCATTATTACCGTGCCCATCTCCTTCAAGCAGGAGACGCCGCTGCCGGGCGTGGCCATCGGCACCCCGGTGGTGCACTACGCCCCGGACGAGGAGCGCGTCCGGCGGGTCATCGGCCAGGCGCTGCGGCTGGTGGCGCTGCGACGCACACCGACGGAGAAGCGTCGGGTTGCCTTTGTGCTCACCAACTACAGTGCCAAGGCCTCCCGCATCGCCAATGCGGTGGGCCTCGACTCCCCGGCATCGCTGCTGCACCTGCTGCAGAGCATGCAAGCCACCGGCTACCGCATCAGCGAGCTGCCGCCCGACGGCGACGCGCTGATGCAGTACCTGATCGACCGTGGCTGCTACGACCTCGACGAGTTGACCGAGGCCCAAATGGCGGGAGCGACCGCGTCAGTCCCCACGGCCACCTACGCCGCCTGGTTCAGCGACCTGCCGGCCGCGAACCAGGCCGAGATGACGGCCAAGTGGGGCCAGCCGCCCGGCGAGCATTATGTCGACTCGGCACGCGGCCTGTTCTTGGCCGGCGTCGAGTACGGCAACGCCTTCGTGGCCATTCAGCCGCCCCGCGGCTACGGCATGGACCCCACCGCCATCTACCATATGCCCGACCTAGCGCCGCCGCACCCCTACCACGCGCTCTACCGCTGGCTGGCGCTGCCGCAGGCCGAGGGCGGTTGGGGCGCCCACGCGGTGGTGCATCTGGGCAAGCACGGCACCCTGGAGTGGCTGCCCGGCAAGGGCATCGGCGTGTCGGCCGAGTGCTACCCCGACCTCTTTCTGGGCGACCTGCCGTTGGTCTACCCCTTCATCATCAATAACCCAGGCGAGGGCGCGCAGGCCAAGCGCCGCACCCACGCCGTGGTCATCGACCACATGACACCGCCCATGACCACCGCCGAGGGCTACGGCGAGCTGGAGGAGCTGCAGCGGCTGGTGGACGAGTACTACCAGATGGAGCAGCTCGACCCCACCAAACTGCCACTGTTGCAGCAACAGATATGGGCGCTCATTCGCAAGGCGCGGCTGGATAGCGATCTGGCCCGCATGCTCAACTTCGACAGCGAGGCCCACACCCACGAATGGGATCCCGAGTTCCATGAGGACGGCGTGCCCTACACCATCTCCGACCTCACTGGGCGCGACTTTGCCCACCTGGTGGAGAACATCAACGGCTACCTTTGCGAGCTGACCAGCGCCCAGATCCGCGATGGCCTGCACGTGCTTGGCCAGTCGCCCGAAGGCGACCAGCTGGTGGATACCCTGCTGGCGCTGGTACGGCTGCCCAACCTGCAGGTGCCGAGCCTGCGCGCCGGCATCGCCGCCTGCTTTGGCCTGAACCTAGATGCGGTACTCGACGACCTGGGAGCCCGCTGCGAGGCTCCGGCCGCGCTCGCGTCTGTCGCCCAGCGGCCGCTGCCCACCAACGCCGAGATCCTGCGCGCCATCGACGACATCGCGGAGTACGCCATGCTGATGCTGGCGGCCGCCGATTTCCGGCCCGAGGCACTGCCTTCGATACAACCCGCCATCTTCTGGCCCTGGACACCAAACCCCGCGGGCGCCGCCGCCATCGACCGCACGCTCGACTTCGTCTGTCGCCAACTGGCGCCCAACCTCCGCCGGATCGACGACGAGATCACCAACCTGCTGCACGCGCTGGAGGGCGGCTTCATCCCGCCGGGGCCCAGCGGCGCGCCAACCCGTGGCATGGCCCACGTGCTGCCCACCGGCCGCAACTTCTACGCCGTTGACCCACGCG
>JBJXHB010000059.1:0-10313 GCA_046160725.1 Aquabacterium sp. | reverse complement strand
GTGCAGCGCTACGTGCCGCCGTGGGCGTCCCTGGGGTCGCTGGACAGCGGCACGCATGCCTGCCTGCACCTGCCCGCGGACCTGCCGGACACGGCGGTTGTGCGGGCAACGCGCCTACGCGGCGTGCTGACCATGTCCTTGTCGTCGATGTGCCTGCGCCCGGCCGGGCGCAATGGTTTGGTGCTGGGACAGGCCTCGTTCGGCGAGGCGGCCATCACCCGTGCATTGGCAGAAATCGGTGGCGTGCTGCGTGCGATGCGGGTCAGCAACTACCAGCCGACCGGCGAGAGCAGATAGCCCCGGTTGCGCACGGTGCGCAGGCCGGTCTGGCGGCCGTCTCCCAGCTTGGCGCGCAGGCGATAGACCCGGGTATCGATCGAGCGGTCGCCATCGCCGGCCGGCAGGCCGCGCAGGCGGCGCAGCATCTCCTCGCGGGTGACGACATGGCCGGCCTGGCGCGCCAGCAGCCACAGCACCTCGAACTCGCCCTCGGTCAACGCCACCTCCCGGTCACCGAGATGGACGCGGCGCCGCATCAGGTCCAACGCCAGCATGCCGAAGCGCAGCGCCGTTGGCTCGGCCTCCTGGGCCGGCTGGGCGCGGCGCCAAAGGGCCCGCAGGCGTGCGGCCAGCAGCGGTGGGGCGATGCCGTCGTCCAGGGTGTCGTCGGCACCCATTTCCAACGCCAGGACACGGTCCAGGTCGCGCCACCGGCTGGCCACCACCAGCAAGGGCATGGCGGGATGGCGGCGCGTCAACTCGTGGATCAGGGTCAGGCGCTCCGCCACCGGGCCGCTGATGTGCAGCACCAGGGCGTCGCATTCAGCCGGCTCGGTCAGCGTCTGGCGAGCGGGCTGGACGCGTGGCCTCAGCCCTTCGGCGGGCAGACCACGGGCCCAGGCCAAGCCGGCTGAGAGGTCATCGGCCAGGACGGCGATGGTGTGCGCGCTCGCAACTGTGGCGCGCAGGCCGCCGTGGAGCGGGCGATGGTCAGTGAATAGGGTTCCTTCCATGGGGATGGAGGTGTACCCGGGGTGGGCCGCGGGCTCAAGGGCCATTTGGCTGGCAGGTGGGTGCCAATGAGGGCGGACCGGCGCGTACCGGGCCTGCTGGCCGAACGCTCCAGATGGACTTGCGAGGCCAGGCCTTTCGGCCCGCGATGGTCAGCTGCGCAGGTGGCAGGCGACGCGGTGGTCGGGACCGACGTCCTTGAGCTCCGGCCGCTGCTGGTCGCACAGGCCCTTCTGTGCGATGGGGCAGCGGGTGTGGAAGTGGCAGCCCGGCGGCGGGTGCAGAGGGCTGGGCACGTCACCCTGCAGGCGCACACGGCTGCGCTTGACTTGCGGGTCAGGTATCGGCACCGCCGACAGCAGCGCCTCGGTATACGGGTGGCGCGGACTCGAATAGAGCGCGTGGGCTGGTGCGATCTCGACAATGCGACCGAGGTACATCACGGCGACACGGTCGCTGATGTGCTCCACCACCGACAGATCGTGGGCGATGAAGATGTAGGTCAGGTTGAACTGGCTCTGCAGATCCTCCAGCAGGTTGATCACCTGGGCCTGGATGGACACGTCCAGCGCGCTGACCGCCTCGTCGCACACCACCAGCTTGGGGCTGACCGCCAGGGCACGGGCGATGCCGATGCGCTGGCGCTGGCCACCGCTGAACTCGTGCGGATAGCGCCGCATGTGGTCGGCCGACAACCCCACGGTCTCCAGAAGCTGGACGATGCGCTCGTCGTAGGCCGCCTGCGTCGGCGCCAGCTTGTGGATGGTGAGCGCCTCGCCGATGATGGCGCCCACCGTCATGCGCGGGTTCAGGCTGGCATACGGATCCTGAAAGATGATCTGCATGTCCCGCGCCAGGGCGCGCAGTTCGTCCTTGCTGGCACGCGTGACGCTCTTGCCCTCGAACCACACCTCGCCGGAGGTGGGTTCGATCAGGCGCAGGATGCAGCGGCCGGTGGTGCTCTTGCCGCAGCCGCTCTCGCCGACCACGCCCAGCGTCTCGCCGGCCTTGATGTCGAAGCTCACACCGTCGACCGCATGCACCCGGCCGACCTCGCGTTGCAGGATGCCGCCGCGAACGGGGAAGTGCTTGAAGAGGTTGTCGACCTTGAGCAGGGGTTCTGACATGTTGGTCTGCTGTGCGCTCAGGTCTGTTCGGCCAGGAAACAGGCCACCTTGTGGCCTGGCGAGATCTCACGCAGTGGTGGCGTCGCGGTGCTGCAGGCCGGCTCGGCGAACTTGCAGCGGGCCGCGAACCGACAGCCCTCGCGCGGCTCGATCAGCTTGGGCACGGTTCCCGGTATGGCCTCCAGCCGGACCTTCTGCGTGGCCGCCAGGTCGATGCGCGGGATCGACCGGATCAGGCCCTGCGTATACGGATGCTTGGGCCGGGCGAAAAGCTCGTTGACGGTGGCCTCCTCGACCACCTGGCCGGCGTACATCACCACCACCTTCTGCGCGACCTCGGCGACCACGCCCATGGCATGGGTGATCAGCATCACCGCCATGCCGAGCCGGTCCTTCAGCTCCTGCATCAGGTCCAGGATCTGGGCCTGGATGGTCACATCCAACGCCGTGGTCGGCTCGTCGGCGATCAGCAGCTTGGGGTTGCAGGCCAGGGCGATGGCGATCATCACGCGCTGGCGCATGCCGCCGCTGAACTGGTGCGGATAGTCGCCGATGCGTCGCTCGGGGGTCGGGATGTTGACCAGCTTCAACATCTCGATGGCGCGATTCAGGGCCTCGCGCTTGGACAGGCCCTCATGCAGGCGCACGCTTTCGGCGATCTGCTCGCCGACCGTGTACACCGGGTTCAGGCTCGTCATCGGCTCCTGGAAGATGATGGCGATTTCCTTGGCCCGGATCTTCTGCATCTCGTCCGGTCCCAGCGGCACCAGGTCACGGCCTTGCCACAACACGCGACCGGCGACGATCTTGCCCGGCGGCATGTCGATGAGCTTCATCACCGTCTTTGCGGTGACGCTCTTGCCGCAGCCAGACTCGCCGACCACGCAGACGGTCTCGCCGGCGTCGATGGCAATGTCCACCCCGTCGACGGCATGCAGCCAGCCGTCATCGGTCTTGAAGTGGGTCTTGAGGCCCTGGATGTCGAGCAGCGGCATCAAAGAACCCTGCGGGGATCGAGCGCGTCACGCAGCCCGTCGCCGATGAAGTTGATCGTCAGCACGGTGACGAAGATGGCCAGCCCCGGGAACATCGCCCAGTGCACCGCCAGGTCCATGTAGTCGCGCCCGTCGTAGAGGATGCGGCCCCAGGTGGGAATGTCCGGCGGGAAACCCAGACCCAGGAAGGACAGCGTGCTCTCGGCGATGATGGCCGCCGCCACGTCGATGGTGGCGGCCACGATCACCGGCCCCAGGCTGTTGGGCAGGATGTGCCGCACGACTTGGCGCGAGGTGCTGGCCCCCAGCGCGCGTGCCGCCTCGACGAACTCCTTCTCGCGCAGGCTGAAAAACTGCGCCCGCACCAGCCGCGCCACCGGCATCCAGCGGAAACCGCCGATCACGGTGACGATGAGGATGAAGATGCCCAGCTCCAGGCCGAACATCTTCTTGAGTGGATCGCGGAACAGGAAGATCAGCAGCAGCAGCAAGGGCAGCTGCGGCAGGCTCAGGAAGAGGTCGGTCAGCCACATCAGCGCGGCATCGACCCAGCCACGCGCCATGCCGGCGATCGCGCCGATGACGACGCCAACCGAGATGGCCATCAACATGGCCGCCAGGCCCACTGCCAGGCTGATGCGCCCGCCGTAGAGAACACGTGCCAGGATGTCCCGGCCCAGGTCGTCGGTGCCCATCGGATGGGCGGCGCTGGGCCCTGCCAGCCGGGCCTGGAAGTCGACCTCGTTGACGCCGATCTTGTAGAACAGAGGGCCCACCAGCACCGCCAGCACCAGCAGCCCCAGCAACCACAGGCTCCAGTAGGCCAGGCGGTGGCGCTTGAAGCGGCGCCAGGCCTCGCGCCAGGGCGATACGCTGGTGACGGCCTTGCCAAGCTCGGGCGCCAGAAGGACTTGCGGGCCTTCTTGCATCAGCCGGAGAGCCTCAAGCGCATCGGGCTGGCGAGCGTCGCTATCGGTAGCTGATACGGGGGTCGAGCCAGCCATAGAGGACATCGGCAATGAGGTTGAAGAAGATCACGAGACAGCTGAAGACGAAGGTGACGGCCATGATGACCGGCGTGTCGTTGCGCAGGATGGCGTCGATCAGCAGGCTGCCGATGCCGGGGATGCGGAAGATCTGCTCGGTGACGATGGCACCGCCGAAGACCGACGGCATCTGCAGCGCGACCAGCGTGACCACCGGGATGAGCGCATTGCGCACCACATGCTTGGTGACGACCACGCGCTCGGTCAGGCCCTTGCTGCGAGCGGTGGTGACGTAGTCCAGCCGGATCACGTCCAGCACCGCGCTGCGGACGTAGCGCATCATGCTGGCCGCCTGGAACAGGCCCAGCACCGTGATCGGCATGATGCTCTGCCTGAAGTGCTCCCAGAAGAACTGCCAGCCGGTGGCCGAGATGTCGCTGCGGTAGACGAACGGAAACCAGCCCAGGTAGATGCTGAAGAAGAGGATGAAGATGATGCCGGTGAAGAACGTCGGCAAGGAGAACCCGATGAAGGCGATCGTGCTGGCGATGCGGTCGAACCAGGAATAGGGCTTGACGGCGGCCAGCACGCCCACCGGCAGCGCGACCAGGATGGCCAGCACCTGGGACAGGCCGATCACGATGATGGTGGTCGGCAGGCGCTGCAGGATCAGCTGGTCGACGTTGATGCGGCTCTGGAAGCTGAAGCCCCAGTCGCCGCGGAGCATGCTGGTCAGCCAGTGCAGGTAGCGCTGCCAGACCGGGTCATCCAGGCCGAACTGCTGGCGCAGCATCATGCGCACCTCGGCCGGCACGTTGGGGTTGGTGGCCAGTTCCTCGAACGGGTCACCCGGCGCCAGCGCCAGAACAGTGAACAGCACGACGCTGATGCCCAGCAGGCTGGGCAGGGCGATCAGCAGGCGGCGAAGAATGTAGGTGAACAAGGCGGGCGCTCAGGTCGCGGCCAGTGGGCTGGGCGGCGCCACCACGCCCATGCGGGGCAGCGCTGCTCGCGTCGGGACGCCGGCGCCAGCAGGCGCCGGGCCGAAGGTCAGGCTTCCTTGTACCAGCCGTTCATGAACGCGGTCAGGTTGTCCCAGGCCGAGATCGGCCCGACCATCTTGTTGACGACGCCCACCGGCCGCGGCCGCGCGAACAGCGGTATGACGTGGCCGCCGCTGACCACCAGGTCGTTCATCCTGACGAACTGCGCCGCGCGCTTGACCGGATCCAGCTCGACCTGGGCGGACTTGTGCGCCTCGTCGTACTCCGGGTGGGTCCAGCGCGACAGGTTGCGGCTGGCCCACTTGTTGGCCTTCTGCGAGAGCTCCCAGGTGGTGAACTGCTCCATGAAGGTCTGCGGGTCCGGCTGGGTCATCGTCGTGGTGAACATCTGAATGTCCGACCAGAACTTCTGATAGGTGTCCGGATTGGCGAAGTCGCTGCCGAAGAACACCGAGGCCACGATGCTCTTGAGCTCCAGGTCGATGCCGACCTTGGTGCAGGCGTCCTTGATGATGGCCTGGCACTTCTGGCGCGGGCCGCTCACCGAGGTCTGGTAGACGAACTTGAGTTTGGTGTTGCCCTTGGCGCGGATGCCGTCGGCGCCCTTCTTCCAGCCGGCCGCCTCGAGCATCTGCTCGGCCTTGGCCGGGTTGAACTCGTGCTTCATCGCCGAGCTGCGGAAGCGCGGCGGGTTGTTCAGGAAGTTCGCGGTGGTGATGGCGCCGCGGCCGTAGATGACCTCGGCGATGCTCTTTCGATCAATCAGCAGGGTCATGGCATCGCGCACGGCCTTGTCAGTAAAGGCCGGGTGCTTGCTCTTCACGCTGCCGCGCTCGCCGTCGACTTCGTTCCACGGGTCGGTGGGGTTGAGGATCACGAACTCGATGTCGCTGCCGACGAAGAACTGCATCCGGCCCTTGCCGGCGCCTTCCAGCTGCTTGAGGATGACGTCCTCGACCGCCAGGTTCCAGCCCACGTCGTACTCGGCCGTCTGCAGGACCGCACGCGCGGCGCTGGTGGCGTCGCCGCCGCCCTTGATCTCCAGGGTGTCGAAGAAGGGCTGGTTGGCGATGTGGTAGTCCATGTTCGCCGCGGCACGCAGCGTGTCACCCGGCTTGAAGTCGACGATCTTGTACGGTCCCGTGCCCACGGCCTTGAGGTTGACCGGGTTGTCGCGAGACTTGGCCCCCGTGAAGGCTTCGAAAAGGTGCTTGGGCAGGATCAGGCCGACGCTGCCGACCAGCGGCTCGGCCCAGAAGGGCGTCGGCTTGGGGAAATCGACCCGCACGGTATGCGAGTCGACCTTGGTGACCTTGATGTCCCTGTAGGTGCTGACCGTGGTCATCGCCGCGGCCGGGTCCGCCGAGTACTGCGCCGTGAAGACGACGTCGTCCGCGGTGAAGTCCTTGCCGTCGTGCCACTTCACGCCGCGCTTGAGCTTCCAGGTCACGCTCTTGCCGTCGGCCGACAGGCCGCCGTTGGCGCGTGTGGGCACCTCGGCAGCGAGCACCGGCACCAGATTGCCTTCGCTGTCCCAGCTGGCCAGCGGCTCATAGAAGACACGGCTGGCGTCCTGGTCCTTGGTGCCGCCCGCATAGTGCGGGTTCAGGTGCACCGCAGCCTGCCAGTAGATCAGCTTGAGCGACCCGCCACCGCCACGCTTGGTCGGCTTGTAGACAGCCGGTGTGGTCTGCGCGATGCCCTCGTGCATCAACATCATCGAGGCCATCGGCGCCGTGAGCCCGAGGCCGACCATGCGGTGGATGAAGTCGCGGCGCGCCAGGCGGCCGTCCTTGACCTGGCCGATCAGGCGGCGCAGATGACGTTCGTGCTTGTCCATGTTCAATCTCCAGGCGGCCTGCGGCCGATAGTCGGGTAACGATGTTGGCGGATGCTAGCGACGGGCTGCGGTTGCGCCATCCGGGTCGGCCCGGGTCCCACCCGGGGATACTGGCCGCCTTTGTCCCTGCGACCGAAGGCTATTTCGAGATGCCATTTGCCGATGAGGATGTCCTGGTTGTCCATGGCCCCACGCAAGCCCTGTGCCCGATCGTGCTGGACTCGCCGCATTCCGGCTTCCGCTGGCCGCTGGGGTTCGATGCCGTCGTCAGCCCTCTGGACTTGCGTGACGCGGAGGACTGCTTCATCGACGAGCTCTGGCGCCCGGCGGCCGACCGGGGCGTGCCGCTGCTGGCGGCGCAGTTCCCGCGCACCTGGATCGACGTCAACCGGCATGCCGGCGACATCGACCTGGACCTGATCGAGGGGGGTGTCTGGCCGCATGAACACCGGCCCAGCGGCAAGGCCCGCATCGGCAAGGCCCTGATCTGGCGCACCCTGGACGATGGCCGGCCGATCTATGCCCGCAAGCTGACCGTGGCCGAAGTGGCGCAGCGAATCGACCGCTTCCACCGTCCCTATCAAGAGGCGCTGGCCGGATTGATCGACTCGGCCCACCGCGTCCATGGCCGCGTGGTCCACCTCAACTGCCATTCGATGAACGCCGTTTCCGGCAGGATGGGGGAGGGCGGCGCTGGCCGGCCGCGCGCCGACATCGTGCTCGGGGACCGCGATGGCACCACCTGCGCGCCCGCTCTCACCGCCCTGGTGCGCGCCTTCCTGTCCGGCCGCGGCTATGAGGTCAAGGTCAACGATCCGTTCAAGGGCGTGGAGCTGGTGCGGGCCTTCAGCAACCCGGACGCAGGCCGCCACAGCCTGCAGGTCGAGGTCAACAAGCGCCTGTACCTGCAGGACGGCCGGATCGAGCGCCACGGCGGCTTCGACCGGCTCCAGGCCGACCTGATGGACTTGCTGGAGGTCATCGATCAAGGGTTTGCCCGCGCATGACAGACCGCACGGACTGGCGCCGGGTCGGCCTGCTGCTCGGGGCAGGCATCGTGGCGGCGCTGCACATCGGCAAGCTGCCGCCCGCCCTGCCGCTGTTGAGCGTGGAGCTTGGCCTGGGCCTGGTCCAGGCAGGCATCCTGGTGTCGGTCTTCAACGCCATTGGCGCGCTTGGCGGCATGTTCTGTGGCGCGCTGGCCGAGCGGGCTGGCGTGCGGCGGTCTATGCTGGCCGGGCTGGTGCTGCTGGCCGTCTGCAGCGCGGCCGGTGCGATGGCGTCCACCTTCCCGCAGCTGCTGGCCCTGCGCTTGCTGGAGGGTCTGGCCTTCATGTTCACGGTCACGGCGGTGCCGTCACTGATCGTCCGCGCCGTTCTGCCGGCCGAGCACCGGCAGGCCCTCGGACTGTGGGGTTCCTACATGCCGACCGGCATGGCGCTGATGATGTCCGCCGGGGCCCTGATGCAGGGTATCGGCGGCTGGCGGACGGTCTGGTGGTTGGGGGCGGCCCTGTCGGTCCTGTGGGCTGCATTGCTGGCTCGCAGCGTGCCGCCGGACATGGCCCGGGCGACGGCGGAGCGGCCTTCGGCGTCGGCGCTGCTGCGCGCCGGTCTTCGGCGGCGCCCGCTGGCGCTGGCCGCCTGCTTCTCCTGCTATGCCGCGCAGTTTCTGGCGGTGATGGCCTTCCTGCCGACGCTGCTGGTGCAGCGCGCCGGCTGGGGCGTGGTGGCGGCCGGCCTGATGGCGGCGGCGATCGTGGCCGTCAACGCCGCCGGCAATGTGATGGCGGGCGGTCTGGCCGCGCGCGGGTTGCCGGCGTCCCGGGTCCTCTGGACGACCGCGCTGGCCATGGGTGTGCTCGGCATCGGCGTCTTTGCCGAGGCGCTGCCGCTGCCGCTGCGGCTGGGTCTTGCTTTCGGCTTCTCGTTCGTCGGCGGCGTGATCCCCGGCACCCTGATGGGTGCGGCGGCACAGCATGCGCCACGACCAGAGCTGGCCGGGGCGGCCATGGGGCTGCTGCTGCAGGGCGCTGGGCTGGGCCAGGTGTTGGGGCCGCCGCTGCTGGGATCAGCCGTCCAGTTCAGTGGTAGCTGGCAGGTCGGGGCCGCGTTCTGCGCGGTGTTCGCGACTTTGGCGGCCGCCCTGGGTGCCTACGGAGGGCGCCGCAGCGGCTGACCGGGCGCGGCGGCGTGGCCGTCAGACGATGCGCCCGCTTGGGTCGGTGATCTTGCGCATGGTCTCGAAGCGGTCGCTGTCCACCATCAATGGGTGAGTCGCGTGGCCGCCGTCCCAGACCGGGTCTTCGATGCCGTCGAACACCTCCCGAAGGCGCTGACCCCAGGTGCCGTGGATCATGCTGAAGTACGGGTTGTGCGCGTCGATGCAGACCACCTCATCGCTTCGCAGCTCGCCGGCGCGATAGACCAGAAGGTCCAGCGGCAGGCCGACGCCGAGGTTGGACTTCAGTGTCGAATCCATTGACACCAGTGCGCACTTGGCACCCGTGTCCAGCGGCGTGTCCGGAGCCAGCACACGGTCAAGGATGGGCTTGCCGTACTTGCTTTCGCCGATCTGGAAATAGCAGGTCTCGCGCGTGGCTTCGATGAAATTGCCGGCGGAATAGACCAGGAACATGCGCATGGCCTCCCCGCCGATCTGCCCGCCGAAGATGAACGATGCATTGAAGTCCACGCCGGTGGCCTTCAGTGCGGCGCCGTCCTGCTCGTAGACGCGGCGCACGGTGCGGCCCAGCACCCGGACGGCGTCGAACATGCTGGTGGCGGTCCAGATGTTGACCGGCTCCGGCCCGCCGGTGTCCAGCCGCTCGACCTGCAGCAGCTCGCGCACGCTCTGGCTGATGCTGAGGTTGCCGGCCGACAGCAAGACCATGAATCGGTCGCCCGGCCGCTCATAGATCATCATCTTGCGAAAGGTGCTGATCTGGTCCACGCCCGCATTGGTGCGGGAGTCGGACAGGAACACCATGCCGGCGTTGAGCCGGATACCGACGCAGTAGGTCATGCGGCATTCTCCCTTGCGGCCAACAACTTCAGGCGATACAGCGCCTCCAGCGCGTCCCGGGGCGACAAGGCGTCCGGGTCCAGGGCGGCCAGGGCCTGGTCCACGGCCCGCACAGGCGCAGGCTCCGGCGGGGGGAGGGCTGCGAACAGGTCGACCTGAGCCCGCTGTTGCTGGGCCTGCTGCTCCAGCGCCTCCAGGGCACTGCGGGCCTGGCGCACCAGCTGTGGCGGCATGCCCGCCAGGCGTGCCACCTGCACGCCATAGCTGCGGCTGGCCGGGCCGGGCTCGATCTGGTGCAGGAAGACGATGTCGTTGCCGCTTTCCA
>JBJXHB010000058.1:0-3348 GCA_046160725.1 Aquabacterium sp. | reverse complement strand
CCTATGATCACCGCACCGCGCTCGACGAGGTGGTGCAAATGATGGGCGGCCTCGCCTACATGACCGGGCGGCCCGGCGATCCTCTGCGTGCCGGCTCCAGCGTCAACGACATCATGGGCGGCCTGTTCGGTGCCATCGGCGTGCTGGCCGCGCTGCGCCGGCGCGACCACCCCACGCAGCCCAGCGGCCGCGGCGGCGAGGTGCAAAGCGCGCTGTTCGAAAACAACGTGCTGCTGGTGGCGCAACACATGATGCAGTTTGCCGTGACCGGCAAGGCCGCCGCGCCGATGCCCAGCCGCATTTCGGCCTGGGCGCTGTACGACGTGTTCACGGTGGCCGATGACGGGCAGATCTTCCTGGCAGCCGTCAGCGACACCCAATGGGCCTTGTTGTGCACCGAATTCGGCTGGGCCGACCTGGCCGACGACCCGCGGCTGCAGAGCAACCACGACCGCGTGCGCGCGCGGGATTGGATGATGCCGCTGGTGCGCACCCGATTCGCCACCTTCACCGCTGGTGAGCTGGCGCAGCGCTTCCAGGCGCTGGGCCTGCCCTACGCCCCCATCACCCGGCCGCAAGACCTGTTCGACGATCCGCACCTGGCCGCCACCGGGGGCTTGGCGCCGATCGAGGTGCCGGCTGACGCCAGCGCCGCCGGACAGGCGGTGCACACGCGTGCGCCGCTGCTGCCGCTGGCGCTGGACGGTCAGCGTCTGCCGCTGCGGCTGAACCCGCCGTCGGTGGGCCAGCATTCGCAAGCGCTGCTGCGCGAGCTGGGCTACCGGGACGACGAGATCCAGGCACTGCGCCAGGCCGGTGTGCTGCACGGCTGAAAGCCCTTCATGCCGATACCAGATGCGCGAACCCGGTGTCGCGCAAGAGTTGCTGGCCTGACGGCAGTGCGCGCACGGCGTCAAAGGCCGGGTCGACCGCCACGCAGACGAAGTTGAAGTCGCTGCGCCGCGCCGCCTCGGCCAGCCAGTGCAGGGCCTGGTCGTCGTCACCCAGTCGGGCCTGCACCATGGCGATCTGGTAGGGCGATACATAACCTGCATCGTGAGCGTCAAGCAAGCGCTGCAGTTCTTGCCGGGCCGCGCCGCTGTCGCCGCGCAGCGCGTGCACCTGGGCCAGGCCGCAACGGCCGATCGACAGCCCGGGAAAGCGCTGGTGCAAGGCCTGGTAGGCCGCCAGCGCGTCAGCGGTGCGGCCGCGGTACAGCAGCAGGGCGGCGCGCAAGGCTTGCGCCAGCAGGTGATCGGGCATCACGTCCAGCACCGCAGCCAGCCCGGCGTCACTGCGCGCCCAGTCGCGCTCGTACAGCGCGATCAAGGCTTCGTGCGCGCGGTACAGCAGCGACAGCGGGTCCAGCGAGCGCGCCTCGCGGTAGCAGGCACGGGCTTCGGCAAAGCGCCGGTGCATCATCAGGCTCCAGCCGTATCGCACATGGGCCGAGGCCAGCGCCGGTGCGCGCTGCAACGCGCGCAACAGCGCGGCTTCGGCGGCGGGCCAGTTGCGTTCGTGCACCACCTGCAGGTAACCCAGTTGCCCGTGCGCGTCGGCACCTTCAGGGTCGAGTTCGATCGCGCGCTCGGCCGCGCGGCGCGCCGCCTGCAGCGTGGGCAGCGGCGGCAGTGCGGTCATTGCCACGGTGGCGATCAGCGCCTCGGCCAGCAATGCGAAGGCGGCTGCGTGGCCGGGCATCAAGGCCACGGCCTTGTCGCACAGCTGCACCGCCTTGCGGCAGCCTTCCACATCGTTGCGCCGCAGGGCGATGCGCGCCAGCCCCAGCAGTTCCAGGCCTTCGGCCGACGGGCCGCCCTGGGCCAGCGCACGCAGCAGCGGTTGGCTGCCGGCCACGCGCACGCGCTGCAGCTGGCGCTGCGCGGCATCTCGGTGCAAGGCCGACACGATGCCGCGGGCCAGCGTCTCCAGCACTTCCAGAACGGGCGTGCCGCCTTCGGCCGGCAGCAAGGCGCGGCGCGACCACAGCTCGCCGGCGTCATCGCAGCGAAGCACCCGCAGCTGCAGCACGGCGTCGCTGCCCACGGCGCTGACCCGCCCCAGCACGGCATGGTCCACCTGCAACGGGCCGCTGGCGTGCCGCAGCGCGGCTTCGTCGTCTGCGGGCAAGGCACCGCCGCGCACCACCCGCAGCCCGTTCAGACGGGCCAGCACCGCGGCCAGTTCGGCACCCAGGGTGGCCTGCAGGGCGGCTGGCAGCGCGGGCGACGGCGGCAGCTCGAACACGGCCACCGACCCGCGCGGCTGGGCCCAGGGCTCGCGCCGCCGCAGTTCAACCTCATAGCGGCCGGGGCGCAGCACGAATTCAAGCCGTGAGTCGGCGCCTTCATCGGCGTACCAGCGCGCCAGCTTCTGGCGCAATCGGCGCGCTTCGACGCGCACGATGCTGTCCTGGCGCGGGTCGAAACGGGCGGCGCTGCGCAGAAAGACCTCGACCCCCAGGGCCACTTCACGCAGCCGCGCGGCCTCGCCTTTCAGGCTGCACTGCACCAGATGGCGCAGAAAGCGCAGGTGGCGCGGCGAACGGCGAAACAGCGCGCTGCCGGCCAGCCGGGCCAGCTCGGCGTCGATCAGGGCCCAGGAGGGGCCGGGTTCGGCGGGTTCGGCGGGTTCACTCACCCGGTGAAGTGTGGTCCCGGCGGGTTGCTGTCGGCAAGGTGTTTGGCAAGGTGGCGGCGGCGAACGGCCCAAGCGGCCAGGCCCGCCAGCCCCAGCAGCGCGATGGGCGTGGGCTCGGGAAGGGCGATGCCGTTGGTGCGGGCCGTGAAGGTCAGCGTGCCGCTGTTCGGGTCGGAGCTGACGGCGAACTGAAAGCCGGCCTGCAGTCCGCTGAAGCTGTAGCTCACGTTGGCCATGTCCACGCTGCCGTCGGCGTCGATGAAGTCATAGCTGAAGCCGGCTGTCGGAGCGAAGCCATCGAGGAACTTGAACTCGATCGAGGTGCCGTCCAGCGACAGGTTGCCGGCCACGTCGATGAAGTCCGATCCGTTGGGGCCGATCTCGATGTCGATGTGGCCGGCGTGGTCGATGTAGTCGCCGGCAATGTGCAGGGTGCCGGGCGAAAAGCCGGGCCGGATGGTGCCGCCGAAGTTCGTCACCAGCGGGCCGACCGTGCCCGTGCCCATCAGCGTGCCGCCAGTGCCCAGCACGATGGGGGCGTTGATGAAGCCGTTGTCGCGGGTGGAGATCAAGGCCGTTCCGTGGTTCGGGCTGCTCGGGTCGTAGCCGGGCAAGTTGGCGCTGATGGCGATGCCCGCCAGAATGCCCGCCGCGTTCAGAGTTGAGTTCACGCCGACGTGCAGCGTGGAGCTGCCCGAGTCGCCAACG
>JBJXHB010000057.1:0-2996 GCA_046160725.1 Aquabacterium sp. | reverse complement strand
CCAGCAGGCGGATGGCGTAAGCGTCATCTTCGATGCCCTCGCCATAACCCTGGTAGGCCAGATCGAGGTAGGGCAGCAATTGCCGTTGCTGAAGAACGGGCAGCAGCGTGTGCCACTGTGCGGGGCTCAGGTCCACCCCGGTCGGGGGGTGGCAGCAGGCGTGCAGCAGCACCACGCTGCGCGGCGGCAGCGCCTGCAGCGCCGCCACCATGGCGTCGAAGCGCAGGCCACCGGTGGCCGGGTCGTAGTACGGATAGGGGGCCACCGCCAGGCCGCTGCCCTCGAACACCGATCGGTGGTTGTCCCAGCTCGGGTCGCTGACCCACACGCTGGCGCCCGGCAGCCAGGCCTTGATGAAGTCGGCGCCGACCTTCAGGCCGGCCGACGAGCCCACGGTCTGGATGGTGACGAAGCGGCCCTCGCGAATCGCCGGGTGGTCCGCGCCCAGCAGCAGCCGGGCCACCTCGGCACGGGCCCGGGGCTCGCCCTCCATCGGCAGATAGGGCTTGGGCCCGCCGGCCGCCAGCAGCCGCTTCTCGGCCTCGCCGACGCTGGGCAGAACGGGGATGCGGCCGTCCTCGTCGAAGTAGATGCCGATCGACAGGTTGACCTTGTGCGGCCGGGCATCGGCCATGAAGGCATCGACGACCTTGAAGATCGGGTCGCCGGCGAAGGGGGTGAGGTGTTCGAACATGGCCGTATTGTCGATGGCCGCCGCACCCCCCGGCGTGCGGGTCTCAGGCGGCGGCGTCGTGCCGGCGCAGCAGATACAGCGCCAGGCCCGCCATCGGCAGGTAGGCCAGCAGCAGGTCGGTGGCGATGAACCAGGCCGGCGCCGGGATCATGAAGGACGCCGCGATGCCGCCCGCCATGAACAGCAGGCCGATCGCCGCCACCGCCACGGTCGGCCTGGGCCGCGCCACCAGCCCGGCCACCCAGGCCCCGGCCAGCGTGCCCAGCGCATGCGCGAGGAAGGGCATCAGGAAATGCTGCGGCCCCATCAGCGGCATCGCCGCCTTCAGGCCTTCGGCGGTGGTCATGTCAGCGCCCGGAGGCGGCGGCACGATGCTCGGCCCGAGCGCCACCAGGCCCATGTTCACCAGGCTGCCGGCCACCAGCCCGGCCAGCACGCCCGCCACGATGCGAAGCCAGATCGGCATGATGCGGCCCTGGCTCAGATGGTGACGCCGCCGTCGATGACCAGGCTCTGCCCGGTCATGAACGAGCCGGCGGCCGAGGCCAGGAACACCGCGCAGCCGGCGATCTCGTCGGGCTCGCCGATGCGCCGCAGCGGCGTGGTGGCGGTGCGCTGCGCCAGCAGCTTCTCGTCCTCCCACAGGGCCTTCGCGAAGTCGGTCTTGATCAGCCCGGGCGCGATGGCGTTGACGCGCACGCCGTGCGGGCCGAACTCGTGCGCCAGGTTGCGGGCCATGGCCATGTCGGCCGCCTTGCTGATGCCGTAGGCGCCCAGGATGGGCGTGCCGCGGATGCCGCCGATGGACGAGACGATGATGATCGAGCCGGCACGCCGCTGCACCATCTGCGGCGCGCACATCGCGATCAGCCAGTGGTTGGCGACGATGTTGTTGTCCAGCACCTTGCGGAACTGCTCGTCGCTGATGCCGGCCATCGGGCCGTAGTAGGGGTTGCTGGCGGCGTTGCAGACCAGGATGTCGATGCGGCCGAAGGCCGCCATGGTGGCGTCCACCAGGCCCTGCAGGGCCTCCTTGCGCGAGATGTTGGCTGCCACCGCCATGGCCCGGCCGCCGCCGTGCGTGGCATTGATCTCGGCCGCAACGGTGTCGCAGGCATCCTGGTTGCGCGACGAGATGACGACGCGCGCGCCGTGCTCGGCCATGCGGATGGCAATGGCACGGCCGATGCCGCGCGAGGAGCCGGTGATGACGGCCACCTGGCCGCTGAGGTCGAAGAGGTTCATGGGGGGGGGCTGTGGCGGGTTGGGGAAGGGCGGACCGGCGCGCCGACTCCGACGCGCGCCGCTGGACGGCCGAAGCGTCGCCGATATTGCGAGGGCTTCGCCTGCGGGTTCTCACCAATTCGCAGGGCCGCGCAACGCGGCGTACTGGTGTTCGAATGTCCGGTCATCGGGCCGCACCTCATGCCGAGGGCCCGATGGCCGCCTGGCAGCCCCTGCAGGCGGCCCGCAGCCCGACGGCATGCCCCCAAAGGAGACAAAGCCCATGAGACTTCAACACATCACCTTCACCGCGGCCGCCGCCGCGGCCCTGTTCGCCACCGCCGCCGTCGCCCAGAAGGCGCCGCTGCAGAAGCTCGGCAAGGGCGAGGGCCAGGTCGACATCGTGGCCTGGGCCGGCTACATCGAGCGCGGCGCCACCGACAAGAACTTCGACTGGGTGACCGAGTTCGAGAAGAAGTCCGGCTGCAAGGTCAACGTCAAGACCGCCGGCACGTCCGACGAGATGGTCGCGCTGATGAACGAAGGCGGCTTCGACCTGGTCACGGCCTCCGGCGACGCCAGCACGCGGCTGATCCGCGGCAAGAAGGTGCAGCCGATCAACGTCGCGCTGGTGCCCAGCTACAAGAACGTCGACCCGCGCCTGCAGAAGGCGCCCTGGCACTACGAGGGCAACACCCACTACGGCGTGCCCTACCAGTGGGGCTGGAACGTGTTGATGTACAACACCAATGTCTTCAAGGACAAGCCGCCCACCAGCTGGAGCGTGGTGTTCGAGGAGACCACGCTGCCCGACGGCAAGAGCAACAAGGGCCGGGTACAGGCCTTCGACGGCCCGATCTACATCGCCGACGCGGCGCTGTACCTGATGAAGAAGAACCCGGCGCTGGGCATCAAGGACCCGTACGAACTCAACGAGGCGCAGTACAAGGCTGCACTGGAACTGCTGCGTGGCCAGCGCAAGCTGGTCGGTAAGTACTGGCATGACGCATTTGTGCAGATCGACGATTTCACCAATGAGGGCGTGGTGGCGTCGGGGAGCTGGCAGTTCCAGGCCAAT
>JBJXHB010000056.1:0-6233 GCA_046160725.1 Aquabacterium sp. | reverse complement strand
CACCACCCACCACCAGCACGTTGCAGCGGTGGTAGACCGGGATCTGCCGCGACGCTTCGGTGATGAAGCCGTGGTCGACGCGCGGCGCGCGATGGTCGCTGCGCTCGAAGATGTCGGACGTGAAGAGGCGTTCGTCGCCGCGCACAGGGGTTCTCATCTCGGCTCCAAGGTCAGTACGGCGCGGTCACTCTGTGTTCGATGCGGGTGCGGCCACCAAGGGTTGCCGGCGGGTTGCCGCAGGCAGGGTGGGAATCTACATTGTCGTGTTGCCCCAGGAGCTGTTCATCCGCACCCGTCTCATGTCGAGCTGCCTTCGCCCTCTGCTGCTGCGCAGGCCCCGGTGATCATCGCCACCGCCGGCCATGTCGACCATGGCAAGACCAGCCTCGTCCGCGCGCTGACCGGCACTGACACCGACCGCCTGCCCGAAGAGCAGCGCCGCGGCATGACCATCGAGCCCGGCTTCGCCCATGCCAGCTTCGACGGCGCTGCGCCGCTGGCCTTCGTCGACGTGCCCGGGCATGAACGCCTGCTGCGCCAGATGATGGCCGGCGTGGCCGCCGTCGATGCCGTGCTGCTGGTGGTGGCGGCCGATGACGGGCCGATGCCGCAGACGCGCGAGCACCTGGCGGTGCTGTCGCTGCTGGGCGTGCAGCAGGGGGCCGTGGTGCTGACCAAGACCGACCGCGTGGACGCAGCGCGCACGGCCCAAGTGGCTGCGGCCATGGCAGGCGTGCTGCAAGCCACGGCGCTGGCGGGCGCGCCGATGTTCGCGCTGTCCACGGTCACGGGTGATGGCCTGCCGGCGCTGCGCCAACACCTGGTGCAGTGGCAGCGTGCATGGACGCCGCGCTCGGCGGCCGGCGGTTTTCGCCTGGTGATCGACCGCTGCTTCACGCAGCCTGGCGCCGGCGCAGTGGTCACCGGCACCGTGGTAGCCGGCCGCTTGCGGCGCGACGAAACGTTGTGCCTGTCACCGCAAGGCCAGCCGGTGCGCGTGCGCGGGCTGCAGGTGCATGGCGTGGCGGTTGATCAGGTCCAGGCCGGCCAGCGCTGTGCGCTGAACCTGGTGGGCGCTGACCGCCACGCCATCGCCCGCGGTGACATGCTGGTGGCTCCCGAACTGCACGCGCCCACCCAGCGGCGGGACGTGCGGCTGCAGCTGCTGCCGGCGGCGCGCGCGCTGAACAGCGACCAGGCCCTGCACCTGCACCTGGGGGCGCTGGCCGTGCCGGTGCGCGCGGTGCCTTTACACCCGGCGCGGCTGAACCCGGGCGAGAGCGGCTGGGTGCAACTGGTGCTGGCACAGCCCGTCAGCGCCTTGGGGTTGGACCGCTTCGTGCTGCGCGACGGCGCCACGCTGGCCGGCGGCGGTGAGGTCATCGACCCCTTTGCGCCAGCGCGCGGCCGTGCGCGGCCCGAACGGCTGGCCGACCTGCAGGCCATGGCCTTGCCCGATGCAGGCGCTGCGCTGCAGGCCTTGGTGGAACATCACCCCGAAGGCGTGGAGTGGCCACTGTTGGCGCGCGCCTGGAACCTTGACGATGGGGTGGCGCTGCGCCGTGCCATGAACCTGCACGAGCTGCCACACCCCGGCGGCCTGCGCGTGTTGTCAGCCGCCGCGTGGCAGGTTGTGCTGCTGGCGGTAGACGACACCTTGGCCGCCTGCCACGCACAGCAGCCGCATGCGCTGGGGCCCGACGAAGCGGCCTTTCAAGTCGCGTTGCACCTGGTCTTGAACAAGGCCGTGGACCCCGTTGTGCGCCAGGCCGCCTTGCGCCAGCGCCTGGCCGATGGCACCGTGCTGCGCCAGGGCTTTCACCTGCGGCTGCCCAGCCACCAGCCGCAGCTGGACGCGGCCGACCAGGCCTTGCTGCTGCGCCTGCGGGCCCTGATGGAGCCCATGGGCCTGCGCCCGCCGCCGCTGGGCGAATTGGCGCCGTTGTTGAACCTGGACCTGCCCGCGGCCACCACCGCGCTGCAGCGTATCGCCGCCTTGGGGCATCTGGTGCAGGCGGCAAAGAACCGGTTCTTCCTGCCCGAGGTGATGGAAGGCCTGGTGCAGGTGCTGCGCGACACCGCCGCCGCCGCGCCTGATGGTCGCTTTGACGCCGCCAGCTTTCGTGACCGCTCGGGCGTCGGCCGCAACCTCACCATCCAGTTGCTGGAATTCTTCGACCGTCGCGGGCTGACCCGATTTGCCAACGAAAGACGAACGCTGGTGGCGTGAGCCCGTACGGTCAGACCATGCGGCAGCTCACCTCGCCCAGCGCGCCGATGCGGGCATGCACATGGTCACCGGCCTTCAGCGCCACCATCGGCCCCAACGCGCCCGAGAGGATCACCTGCCCGGCCCGCAAGGGCTGGCCACGCGCAGCCATGGTGCGCGCCAGCCAGTAGGCCGCGCGCAACGGGTGCCCCAGGCAGGCGGCACCGGTGCCCACCGAGGCCACCTGCCCGTTGAGCGTCAACTGCATGCCCAATTCACCCAGCGCCAGGGTGGCCACGGCCACCGGTTGATGACCCAGCACGTACAGCGCCGACGACGCGTTGTCGGCCACCGTGTCCACCAGGGTGATCTTCCAGTCGCGGATGACGCTGTCGACGATCTCCAGCGCTGGCAAGGCATGGTCCAACGCCAGCAGAAACTCCGCCCAGGTCGGTGATTCGGCGCGCAGGTCGCGGCCGACCACGAAGGCGACCTCGGCCTCGGCCTTGGGCTGGATCAGGCGCGACATCGGCACCGCGTCCGCATCGAGGTATTCCATGTCGTCGAAGAGCAGGCCGAAGTCGGGTTGGTCAACGCCGATCTGCTGCTGCACGGCCTTGCTGGTCAGCCCGACCTTGAGCCCCACCACGCGACGCCCCGGCTCGGCCAACCGGGCGCGGGTGTTGATCTCGGCCACCTGGTAGGCGGCGTCGATCCCGGCAATGCCGTGGCTGTCAGAGATGCGGCTGATGGTCTGGCGCTGGGCCCGGGCTTGGCGGATGGCTTGCGCGGCGGCTTCAATGTGGGTCATGTCTGTGGTGTGGGTGAGTGATTGGAATCAGGGCTGCTGGGAGGCGCGCCAGCGTCTGGGGGTTTGACGAAACTCGCGCTGGAAGGCGCGGATGAAGGCCGACGCCGAGCTGTAACCCGCGATCTCGGCGGCCTCATCCAACGGCAGTCGCTCAGCCGACAGTCGCCGGGCGATCAGCGCCATGCGGATGCGGGTCAGGCTCTTCTTCGGGGCCATGCCCGTGGCCTTGCGGAAGCCATCGCAATAGCTGGTGCGCGAGACGCCGCCAATGCGCGCCAACTGGTCCAGGCTCCAGGGGTCGAACGGCCGCTGCAGAAACTGCGACAGCGACCGCCAGATGCCGCGCATGCGCCGGTCATAGGCCTTGGAGCGGCGCGCGGTGAAGCTGCGCATGCCCGCATCGCCCCGGTGGCTGATCGCGCGGTTGATGTTGATCGACATGATTTCGGCCATGCGGCGAACCACCTGGTCACGGTCGAAATGCATCTCCGACTCGCTGTATTCGTCCTCCAGGAACTCAAAGGCTTTCCAGATGTGCCTGGCGTACTCCGCATCACGCCCGCGGCGAATGACCAGCGGGCCGTTGATCATGTTGGCCAGCGACATCGCTTCATGCGGCGCTATGCCGATCATCAATTCGATGTCTGCCGTGGGGTCGCGCCCGAGTGCGAAGTCCAGCAACTCGAAGCGACTGGCGGCCCCATCGTCGCCGCGCAGGCGGCCGGCCTCGAACAGATGCTGCGTCATGCCACTCAGCGAAACGGCATCGCCTGCTGACAGGCGGATGGTGTCTTCCTGCGCAAACTGCACCTTCAGCCGCAGCTCGCCTCGCACCACCGCCAGAAAGTACACCACCGCTCCCGGCTCCAACTGGCGGCGGAACGGCGCCTGTGGCCGGATGCGCCAGAAGCCCACGCCATCCAGCCGCACGTCGTGGCCAAGCTGCTCGAGTTCATGCGCCTTGGCGGGCGGCGGCGCTGTCATGGGCGAAGCGTTGCTGCCGTGGGCCCGCCCTGCACTCAGGCGGCCAGGAAGCCGGCCGACACGCGGTTGAACTCCGCCGCATGCTCCCACTGCGCCCAGTGGCCACAGCGCGGCAGCACGTACAGCCGCGCCTTCGGAATCTGCTTGAGCAGCACGAACACACCGGCGATCGGCATCACGCGGTCTTCGCGGCCCCAGATGAACATCACGTCATGCGGCAGGCTGGCCAGCCGCGCATCGCGCCAAATCTCCTGGCGCGGCTTGCCGGGTACCGGGCGCATGGGCGGGTTGTCGACGATCTCGGGCCGCATCGCAGCGGCCATGCGCTGGTCCAGCAACTCGTCGGTGATCTGCGATGGGTCGAACACGAACTGGTTGACGAAGCCTTTCAGGCGCGCCTTCGAAGGGCCTTCGCCGTCGTAGAAGAAGAGCAGCGTCTTGATGGCATCGGTGGGCGCCACGGTGAACAGGGGCAAGCCGCCGGCGCTGCCCATCAGCACCATGCGGTGGACCTTTTCTGGCCGCTCCAGCGCCAGCACCAGCGTCGTGGCGCCGCCCAGCGAGTTGCCCACGAAGTGCGCGCGGTCGATGCCCAACACGTCGAGAAAGCGGCCCATCAGCGGCCCGTACCACTCCCAGGTGTTCTGGTCGCGCGGCTTCATGTCTGACAGTCCGAAGCCCGGCAGGTCCGGCACGATGACGCGGAACTGCTGCGCCAGCGCCGGCATGTTGCGGTTGTAGTTGGACCAGCCCGTCGCCCCGGGCCCACCGCCATGCAGCAGCACCAGCGGCTCGCCAGAGCCGGCCTCGTGGTAGTGGATCTTGGTGCCGTCAACGGTGACGAAATTGCTGGTGCCGGCTTCGGTGAGTGCTGCGGTGGATGAGGGCGTGGTCATGGCGATGGTGGTGCTGGGTTTGCGAAGTTCTTGCCCGCGGTTGTATATCTGGAAGCGCTCAACCGCGCTTGTGGCCCCACATGCTGGGCTTGTGGTGCAGGCTGTCGCGCCAGGTGGTGGGGTTCACCGTGCGGGCACCGTAGCCGAACTCGACCTCGATGCCGCCCGGCGTGGCCGCGTAGAACGAGAACATGTGGTCGTTGGTGTGGCGGCCCAATGTGGCGGTGATCTTGCCGCCACCGGCCACGACTCGGTCGTAGGCAAATCCCACGTCGTCCAGGCTCGCCGCCTGCAGCATGAAGTGAAAGATGCTGCGCGGCCGCCGCGCCGGCACCAGGGCCAGCGTGTGGTGGCGGGCGTTGCAATGGAAGAACTCCATCTGCACCGGGCCGATGCCACCCATGGACATGCGGATGCGGTCGCTCAGTCGAAAGCCCAGTCCGTCAACGTAGAAGCGCCGCATGGCCGCGATGTCGCTGCAGCCCAGCACGATGTGCCCGAGCCCTTGATCGCCGGTCACGAAGCCGCTCACGCCAGCGGGTGAGGCAAACGGGCGCTCGAAGCGCTCGGTGGCACCGCAGCTGATTTCCACCGCGGTGCCGATCGGGTCCACGCAGCGCAGCAGCCGGATGACGCCTCGGTCGGCCAGCAGCGCCGCATCGCCTTCGGTGACGCTGATGCCCAGCCCGGCCAGATGCTGGCCCAGCGCCGCCAGCGCGGTCTCGTTCGCCACTTCAAACCCGACGAAGGCCAGATCGTTTTGCGCACCGTGCTCCACGGCGATGCGCCAGCCGCGCTGGTCGATGCGCAGCCGGTTGGCGCCATCGGCGGCTTCGGCAGGCATCGCACCCAGCACCTCGGTGGCAAAGCGCAGCCAGGCTGTCGGATCTTCCACGGCCACACCGACATAGGCCAGTGCCTTGACGGCAACGGACGCTGGAGCTTTCATGTTGATCCTTGTTGGCGTTGCGCGATGCGTTCGGGCAGCTCGCGCCCGCCCATGGTCTGGCGCAGCCCGCGGATGCCGAACCCACCGTCGTGGTTGAGGATGCTGCCGGTTGCCGGGATGTGGTCTGCGCGGCTGGCGAAGAACACATAGGCCGCCGCGTAGTCGCGAGCGCTGGGCACCATGCCGATGGGCACGCGATCTGGCGCCGTCTTGTTCAGATCGATGCTGGCAATCGTGCGCTGCGCCATGCCCAGTGATTCCGGGCCGCGCAGGTCGGTGGAGATACCGCCTGGCGCCACGCCGTTCACACGCACAAAAGGCGCCAGTTCGAACGCGAGTTGTTTCACCAGGCCCACCACCGCGTGTTTGCTGGCGGTGTACAGC
>JBJXHB010000055.1:0-2560 GCA_046160725.1 Aquabacterium sp. | reverse complement strand
ACTACATGCTGCGCCGGTCCTGCCCGCCCACCTCGGAGCAGGCAAGCCAATGATCGAACCCTGGCTTGCCGCCGTAGTCAGCGACGAATCGTCAGACCGACAGCACCAGGTCCATGAGTGCCAATCGGGTCTGCTGCCGCTCGATGATCTTCATCGTCGGCAGACCCCAATCCGCCTCTTGCGCGTTGGCTATGCGCTTGCCCTTGCGTGGCATGGTGTAGGGCGCCATGGCCATCAAGGCGGTGTTGACCGACTCCGGCAGCAGGGCCTGATGGGTCAGGAAGGCGCGGTTGCCGATGTGCACCTTGAAGTGGATGTGGATCGCGCGCTCGACGTAGTACCCCGGATAGACGCTGCGGAATTCGACGATGCCGTCCTGGTCGGCACGAAGTGCGCCCCGACAGTGACGATCGCCGTTGACGGGCGGCGTGTGGCGCGTCTCCTTGATGGCCTCGTCCACCGCCAGGTTCTGTCCGGAGTAGAGACCGCTGGCATCGCAATGCCAGATGTCGATGACCGCATTGGGGATCGGCTGGCAGGTGGCCGCGTCGACGGCGCGCAGCGCGATGGTCAGCGGCGCGCCGGGCCTGCCCTGCGCAATGTCGGCGCTGCGCGGGTGGGTGCAGAAGTAGAAGGGGCCTTCGACGGAGTCCTTCAGCATGGTGCACTGCTGCGACCCTGCGAAGTCGGCCACGGTGGCCAGCCGTGTGCTGCGGTCCGACACCGGCACGGCCGCGTTGTCGCAACTGAGCGTGTTGTGCCAGAAGGTCTTGTGGGTGACCTGGCGGTCCGGCGAGCCCGAGCGTTCTGTCACTGCAGCTGCGCCGCGGCCGGGCCATGCCCAGGCCGTGGTTGAGAGCGCAGCGAGGTGCATGAGGCGGCGGCGATTCGTGTTCATGATCGTTCCTCGAGGTTGGGTTGGTCCGGGGATCTCACTGGGCCATCACTGCTGGCGCCCGAAGTGGCGCGCCGCCACCCATTGGGCGACCCGCTTGCCGAGTTCGGCGCCGGCATCGGTCGCGAAATTGAAGTGCATGCCGCCGTGAATGCGGGCGAAGCGGTTTTCGTCGTTGAACGCATCGGTGCTGGCGAAGGTCCGCGTCGTTCCGGTGACCTTGCTGTCCCACGAGAACGTGACGTTGGGGGTGCCGTAGTGGCCGAGCAAGGCTCCACCCAGGCTGCCCGAGGTGCAGGAGTGGGCCGCGGGGTACTCGGGGTGGTTGGGTGTGGGCAGCACCGGCGCCCAGGTCGCGTCGGCCGGGGTCCTGTCGTTGCCGTCGGCATCGGCCAGGTGGATGGCGCTCACCGGGCGCCACGTCTGGTAGTGGTACTTGGCCTCGAAGCAGGCGGCGAGGGCATCGGCGAAGGAGACGTAGACCATGGCCATCAGCCGGGCGGCATCGGCCACGTCCGCCGTGCTGGACGCCAGGCGGCCGAAGTTGCGCGTCACGAAGAGCGGCGGGGGTTCGGTGTGGAAACGCGCCACCTCGAGCTGCTCGGGGGTGCGCACGGCGCCGGCCGCGCCGCCGAGCGACCGCGTCTCGTCGAGCGCGGCGGCATAAGCCGCGCTGCCCAGCGCCGGTGGCGGCGGCGGCCGGAACTGCTCCAGGCGCTCGAGCGAGAAGGGCCTGATCGCGGGCAGGTACCGAAACACCGGGTTCGGGTTGGCACTTCGGAACTGGCCCGCGGCGCTGCCGGACACGTAGGGCGTCAGCGCCACGCCGCGCCCGTCGTTGGCGCGCAGGCGCACCACCCCCGCGGCGACTTCGCTGCCCAGCGTCAGACCCAGGGTCTTGGCCTGGCCGTCGGGCATCGCCGCGAGGCGCTCTTCATAGGCCGCCTGGTACAACGCAGCGCGGTTGGGAAACAGCGCCTTCAGCACGCCATGGGCGGCTGCGCTGACGGCGGCTTCGGTCGAGGCGCCGACGGCCCGCGCCTGGGGCTTGATCGCGAACGGCTTGTAGCGGCCTTCGATGGCCACGACCGCGTCGTAGATGGCCACATGCACGCTCGCCAGGTCGTGCGAGAAGGTCGGGCGCTGCTCTTCGGCCGTGGCGTTGACGGCCGAGGGTGCCAGCACCGTCTTGTTGGCGATGTCGTTCCAGTAGGAGACCACGTTGGGCTGGTTCGCGCTGACGGTCACGGAAGGGGCCGGGCCGCGCGGCACGGCGCACGCCGCGAGGCCGAGAACGAACGGGATGAGCAGCAGGCGGCCGGCGCCGTGCAGCATGTTCAGACAGGTGTTCATGAGATCTCCTTGGGGGTGAGTGACGGTGAGCGGGGTGGGGGCGTGTGGTGGGGGTGCGCCTGGGCCAGCGATGTCAGGGCGCGGCCAGCAGCCATCGGAACGAGGCGCCGATGCGGTAGTGGCCACCCTCCTGGCGAAAGGGCGCCAGGGCCGCGGCGTGCGCCCCGTGCACAGCCTCGTCGCCCGAGGTCTGCGCCGCACGCACGGCCACACCGGAGGAGGCGAGCCCGCGAAGCGCCGTCGCCAGGTCGGGGTACTGCCAGTGGCAGGCCACATCCAAGACCTCCAGCGGCTGCAGTCCGGCGCTCGCGG
>JBJXHB010000054.1:0-16339 GCA_046160725.1 Aquabacterium sp. | reverse complement strand
CGCAGCTGGTCGCGGGCCCGGGCCAGGCGCTGGGCCAGGGCCGGCGCGGTGGTCAGCAGGGCGTCGGCAATCGTGTCCAGCGGCAGCTCGGTCTGCGCCCGCAGCGCCAGCGCCACCTGGGTGGCCGGCGGCAGCGCCGGGTGGCAGGCCGCAAACAGCAGCGCCAGTTCGTCGTCGTCCAGTTCGCCGGCAAAGCGGCCGGCCGGCGGCGGGCTGGCGGCGCTGCCGGCGGTGGCGTCGATAACCGAATCCGCCGCATCGGCGGGCTCGGTGTCGTCGTCCGGCCAGGGCTCGTCGCGCCGCCGGGCGCGCCAGGTGTCGATCAGGTGGTGATGGGCACTGCGGTACAGCCAGGCCGCCGGCTGCGCCGGCAGGCCGTCCGCCGGCCAGCGCTGCAGCGCCGCCAGCGTGGCGGCCTGCACCGCGTCGTCGATGGCGGCCCAGGCACCCAGGCCATGACGCCGCGCCAGCAGCGCCACCAGCCGGCCACGCTCATGGCGCAGCACGGCGGCCAGCGCCTCCATACGGCTCACGCCCCCATCGTGTCGATGCGGCGGATCTCGATCCAGTTGCCATCGCGCATGTGCGGGCAGCCCTGGGCCAGGCGTTGGGCCTCGTCATCGTCGGCGGCCTTGATGACGAAGATGCCGCCAACCACGTCCTTGGCCTCGGCATAGGGGCCGTCCACCGCCACCGGCGCACCACCCTTCAGGCTGAGGTGCCGGCCGCCGTCGTCGGTGAGCTTCTCGCCGCTGACCAGCCGGCCGGCCTGGCCCATCTCGCCGGCCCAGGCGGTGTAGCGGGCCACCAGCTCCTTCATCGCCGCCGGGCTCATGTCGGCATACAGGGCAGGCGTTTCGTGCAGCAGCAGCAGGTATTGGTTCATGGCGTTTCCTTGGGTCATCGGAGGCCGGCCACGGGATTGTGGGCGGGCATGGTGATGACGGCCGGGCCGGCCGCTGCATGACGCGGCCGTGACCCGGACAAACCCTAGCCTTGATGACGCGCCAGGGCGGCGCGCAGGCCAGGCGCCGCTCAGGTGCCGATGACGCCGCCGTCGATGCGGCGGATGACCACCGTGGCTGAGCGTGGTCGCGCACCCGGCTGGCCGCTGGGCCAGGTCGAGAACTTCGACGGGTCAGCCGGGTCGCTGCGGTCGCTCGCCGACTCGCCTGGGTGCTGGATGTTGACGAACATGGTGCGCTGGTCCGGCGTCATGGTGACGCCGGTGACCTCGCAGTTGTACGGGCCGACCAGGAAGCGGCGCGTCTCGCCGGTGCGCGGGTCGGCGGCCAGCATCATGTTGCTCTGCACGCCCGCGTACTCCCCCTTGTACATGACGGACGCATGCGCATCGGTCTGGATCCAGAGCACGCCGCGCGGGTCGATCCAGATGCCGTCCGGGCTGGCATAGATGTCGCCCTTGATGTTGCCCTTGGCATCAGGCCGCTCGTTGGCCGGGTCGCCGGCCAAGGCGAAGTGGTTCCATCTGAAGCGGGTGCCGTCGAGGTCGCCGTCTTCCTTCCAGCGGATTATGGCGCCCATGCTGTTGCGCGCGCGTGGGTTGGCCGCGTCGGTGCCGGGGAAACTGGGTGTGCCGCGCGCGCCGTTGTTGGTGAGCGTGCAGTAGACCTCCTGGGTCCTGGCATCGAAGGCGATCCACTCCGGCCGGTCCATCTTGGTGGCGCCCAGCGCGTCGCTGGCCTGCCGCGCCTTCACGACCACGTCGCCCTGGGTCGCGAATCCGGCGGCCGCCGTCAATGGGCCCTGGCCGGCGACCAGTGGCATCCAGACGCCACTGCCGTCAGCGTCGAAGCGCGCGACATACAGCGTGCCGTGGTCCAGCAAATCGCGGTTGGCCGCGTAGCCGCCGGGCCGCACCTGGTCGCGGCTGACGAACGTGTAGATGTATTCGAAGGCCGCATCCTCGCCCATGTAGACGACGACCCGGCCGTCACGCGTGGTGGCGCAGGTGGCGCCCTCGCGCGCCGCGCGGCCCAGCGCCGTGTGCTTGACCGGCGTCATGGTCGGGTCCGTCGGGTCGATCTCGACCACCCAGCCGAAGCGGTTGAACTCGTTGGGGTGCCGGGTCGCGTCGAAGCGTTCCTCGTGCTCATGCCAGCGGTAGCCGCGGTCGGTGGCGCGCATGCCCCAGCGGCGCTGGTGCTCGTCGTTCTGCGCCGGCCCCTTGAAGTAGAAGACGAAGTTCTCCTCGCAGGTGAGGTAGGTGCCCCAGGGCGTGACACCGTGGGCGCAATTGTTCAGCGTGCCCAGGCTGCGTGTGCCGGTCGGGTCGGCCGCGGTGCGCAGCATCGGGGGGCGGGCGGCCGGGCCGGTGATCTGCATCGGCGTGCCGGCCGTGATGCGGCGTCCATAGCGCGACGGCAGCACCTGCTGCCAGCGGCCGGCGCGTTGTTCGATCTCGATGATGGTCACGCCATGGCCGGCGATGCTCTTGCGCACCTTGTCGGCGGTCCAGGTTTTCATGCCGTCGCTGTGCAGGAGGCCGTCGTCGGTGTACTCGTTGTTGAACACCAGCAGGCCCCGGTTGCTGCCGTCCAGCGGGAAGTAGTGCATCGCGTCGTGGTGCATGCCGATCTGCACCTCCTGGTCCGCGCCGGTGTTCGATGCGTCGGGCTTCCACGCCGGCATGTTGCCGGGCACGCCCACCGGGTCGCCCCAGGGAAAGGCGGCATAGGCCACATAGCCCTCCGGCACGGTGATGCGGTCGGCCTTGGTGGCGGCGATGCCCTTGAATCCGATCAGCGGCCCATCGCCGGCCAGCGCTGCGCAGCCACCGGCCAGCGGCGCCAGCAGCGCCGTGACCGTGCCCGCCAGGCCACCGCTCAGCAGGGTGCGCCGGGACGGGTCGGACACCTGGTGGATGCTGGGGTTGGACGAGCGGTTGCTGTCCTCGAGGTCGTTGAAGTCTTTGGCCATGATGTTGACGCCTGGTGCTTGTTCAGGGGTGAGCCGGCCAGGGTACGGCGCGCCGGTGACGCTGTCACGACGGGTCAAACCCCGTGAGCGGCCCTGACACTGCCTCCGGCCGGCATAGCGTTGCCAGGCCCTAGGATGGCGGTTGCCCCCTCATGACAGGAGACACCGATGGCACGCGTCAGCACCTACCTGAACTTCCCGCGCAGCACCGAAGAGGCCTTCAAGTTCTACCGCACGGTCTTCGGCACCGACTTCGTCGGGCCGGTGCACCGTTTTGGCGACATGCCCGCCCAGCCCGGGCAGCCGCCGATGCCGCCGGACGACCGCCTGCTGGTGATGCATGTGGAACTGCCCATCCTGGGCGGCCATGTGCTGATGGGCACGGACGCGCCGCCGAGCATGGGCTTTCATTGCCAACCCGGCAACAACGTCTATATCAACCTGGAAACCGACTCGCGCGAGCAGACCGACCAGCTGTTCGCGGCGCTGAGCGTCGGCGCGACGGTGGAGACGCCGCTGCAGCAGATGTTCTGGGGCGCCTACTTCGGCAGCCTGGCCGACCGCTTCGGCGTGCGCTGGATGCTGAACTGCGCCACGCCACCAGCGGCCTGATCAGTGCTTGTGGCCGGCGCCGATGTCGTTGCCGGCGGCCAGTACGCGCACCGGCGCCTTGACATCGATGGACTGGCGCTTTCCGTCGCGACCCTCCACCACCAGCGTCACCACCACCGTGTCGCCGGCCTTCAGCGGCGCCTTCAGGTCCATCAGCATCACGTGGTAACCGCCGGGCTTGAGCTCGACGGCCTTGCCCGGGGGCAGGTCCAGCGCCGGCACCGCGCGCATCTTCATCACGTTGCCGTCCATCGACATTTCGTGGATCTCGACCATACCGGCCGCCGGCGACGAGGCGGCCACCAGCTTGCCGCCAGCGCTGGAGGTCAGCCTGGCGAACATGCCGGTGGCCTTCTGCTGGGCCACCGTGCCGCGCACCCAGGCGTCGGCGACGGCGGACTGGGCCACGGCGGGCAAGCTGATGGCCAAGCCGGCGGACAGCGCGACGGTCAGCCCGGCGGCCCTTGCGGTGAAAGATCGGATGGTCATGGTCGGCGGCATCGGCAATGCGGATGGAGACAAGGCTGGCATGTTAGGCCGCCGGGCCTGCGCCGGCCTTGATGCAAGTCCAGGCCGGCGGCCCGGCCTCAGCGCCAGATGTCGCACACGGCCGCCTGCATA
This sequence comes from Aquabacterium sp., assembly GCA_046160725.1. Classification (GTDB taxonomy): domain Bacteria; phylum Pseudomonadota; class Gammaproteobacteria; order Burkholderiales; family Burkholderiaceae_C; genus JBJXHB01. The sequence goes on along the minus strand of JBJXHB010000054.1, from coordinate 12,166 downwards.
GCCGCGCCCAGCGCAGGCACGCACCAGTCCGTTGCGCAACGCTCATCCGACGCCGCGCAGCGCCCCAATGTCGTCAGCACCGCCACCAGCACGCGCAACCCCGGCCGCGGCATGAACAGGCCGGCGTCCGATGCATAGGTCTCGGTGGTGCCCGTCTTGTGCGCGAAGCCGACATCGATGCCGGCCCGCCAGCCCGGCACACCGACCAGCGACCGGGACGACAGCACCTCGTTGAGCTGCTGGTCGCACAGCCAGCGCCACATGCGCTGCCGGCTGTCGGCCGTCAGCATCGGCGGGCTGCCCGGCGGCAGCCACGGTGCGGGCACATCCAGCAGCCGCCACAGCAGGCGCACCGTGTCCCAGGCCGTCATCTGCAGCGCGCCCACGCCGCTGCCGTCGGCATTGCGCCAGCCGCCGGCCGGCGTGGTGCGGGCCAGGCGCAGCGTGGGCAGGCCCTGCGCCGCGAACAGCGCGTGCGCTTCGTGGTGGGCATCGGGCCGGCCGTCGGCGCCGCCACCGATGGCGCCGCGCGCATGCAGCAGGGCCACCAGGGCGTCGGTGGCGTCGTTGTCGCTGACGGTCAGCATCGGCTCGCACCATTGCGCGGGCGTCTGGGTGACCGCGCCATGGCGCCAGGGCTCGTCCCATGCGGCCCGCCCGGCATCGCACAGCCGCGCCACGGCCACCGCCACCATCAGCTTGACCAGCGATGCCGGGTAGGGCGCGACGAAGCGCCGCGTCCCGCTGCCGTACAGCGGCGCGAAGGCGATGCCTGACCAGTCCGCACCAGGCTGCCAGGCCACGGACACGCCCGCCGCGTCCACCGGGTCGGCCAAGAAGGCCAGGTCCTGCACCGGCCCGGCGTCGTCGCCGATGCGCGCCACGAAACCTTGCGGATGCTCGCGCGACATCAGCACATTGGCCCAGGCCGGCGGTGCGTCGGACGGCAGCACCGCCACGGCCAGGTCGATGGACGGCGGATGCGTGAACGGCAGGCCCCCGCGGCGACGGTCGCGGGCCTGGTTCCAGGGCTGTGCGCGCAGCGCGGCCAGCAGCGCTTCGGCAAGGCGGTCGTGCAGGGACGCGGCCATGCCCGATGTTGCACCCGGCGGCGCGCGCCGCGGCTTGGCCACAATCCGCCCATGGCCGACGACATCAACCTGCTGCCCTTCAAGTCACTCCACTACGCCGGCACCGCGCCCGGCATACGGCTGGTGGTCACCGGCGCGGTGCACGGCAACGAGACCTGCGGCACGCGCGGCATCGAGCGCGTGTGCGCCGAGCTCGATGGCGGCGCGCTGCGCATCGGCGCCGGCAGCGTCACCTTCGTTCCGGTCTGCAACCCCAAGGCCAATGCGCTCAAGCGCCGCAACGGCGACCGCAACCTCAACCGGGCCCTGGCGCCCACGCCCGAGCCGCGTGAGTTCGAGGACCAGGTGGCCAATTGGCTGTGCCCGCTGCTGGCGCGCCACGACGTGCTGCTGGACCTGCACTCGTTCCAGGGCGGCGGACAGCCCTTCGTGATGGTCGGGCCGCGCAACAACGACGGCCCGCTGGAGCCCTTTGCGCAGGCCAACCGCGAGGAGGCCCTGGCCCGCGTGCTGGGCGTGGGCCGCGCGGTGGATGGCTGGCTGGACACCTATGCCGATGGTGTGGCCCGCCGCCGCGCCCGCGCGCAAACGGAGGGCCGGCCTTCGGGCATCGAGCAGCACCCGCGCTATGGCGTCGGCACCACCGAGTTCATGCGCTCCACCGGCGGCGCGGCCCTGACGCTGGAGTGCGGCCAGCACGATGCGCCCGAGGCGCCCGAGGTGGCCTACACCGCCATCCGCCGCACCCTGGCGCACCTGGGCCTGACCGGCGAGCCGGCGCCGCCGCTGGCCGCGACGATGGAGTCGCTTTCGCTGGTTCAGGTGGTGGACAAGCGCCATGCCGACGACGCCTTCGACCGGGCCTGGCGCAGCTTCGACCCGATCCGCCAGGGCGATCTGATCGGCCGCCACCGCGACGGCACCGAGTCGCGCGCACCCTTCGACGGCTGGATCGTGTTTCCGAACGCCAAGGCCGAGGCGCACCAGGAGTGGTACTACCTTGCTCGCGCGAGCCAGCGCTTCGCCTGACGCATCGGCGCGGCAAGGCCTGGGCCGGCGGGCTTGACGGCCAGAGTCCGGTGCCTCCCACAGGCCGCCAACCCCGCCGGCACGGACCTTGTGGGTGCGGCATTGGGCCTGGCGGTCGAATGCCCGTGCCCGCTACGTGGCTGGCCGACAGCCGAGAGGCGCGACTGCGCGCCGTACAGCCGAACATCGATAGTTCCAGGGGACAGCTGCCGGCCATGACCGGTCGTCCAGGCAGTTAGAGAATGGCGCTGCCAGTGACCGGTTTCCGAGCAGAGCCGGCATTGGAAAACCGCCGCCCATGGGCGCCCACCCTCAGAAGCCGCTCTTGGTCGTCCGGAGCTGGTCGGCGTTGGCTGGGGCGTAGGTACGCAGCTTGACTTGCCGAAAAAGACTGAGCGAACCGTCTGCGGTGGCTCACGCCGCCAGCGGATGGGGGGACATCAATCGCATGTCGATGTGCACGGCATCAAAGGGACACACGACGCCGCCACTCTCGGTACGCTCGAAAAGGCCCAACTCTGCCAGCGCTTCCACATCGTCATGAACGCGCCGGACATCGCGTGTCACTCGCCGCGCCAACTCACGCACCGACATGGCGCCCTGCCCCTGTAGCACATGCACCAGTGCCCAACGACGCTCTGTGAGCTTGCCAAAGAAGCTGCCCGCAGTCTCGAAATTCAACACTTCGCCCTGGTAGCTGCGAGCGGTTGCTCGTTTGCCTGCAGTGCGCAGCGCCGCGCGCCAGTCGGCGCTCATCGTGATCTTCAGCGTTCGCTCGGTCATGTCTTGCTCCTCGCCGCATCGACGGCAGCAATGAAATCCTCGACCAGTTGCTCGACCGAGACAAACGCGTATCTTTTCTCGACACCGTGGACGTGGCAGTGATCGCCCTTGCCGCGCTCGTTGTCAAACCCGACCACCCGCACGCCGTCGATCGCGTAGGCCGCCCGGTACTTGAACGTGTGCTCGCTCGGGCTGACGGGTTCGGGCACGCGCCACACCACCAACTCGATCACGCCGCCCTGCGGCGTCACGTTCTTGAAGCGCGTGATCAGTCGAGCCTTCATTGATGACAATCATGCCAACACCTGATGATGTTGTCAAACGAGTCATCACTCTGCCAGATTCAGGCAATGCGGTGTCCATCGGCAGCACCCAAAGGTGCCGCAGCAGTTGATAGGCACGCTCGAAAGCCAATGGGCAAGGCAAGCGAGTGGCTGAAAAGAAACGATACGCGCCGATACCGCGCTGAGAAGACCTGGCGAGCCCCGGTGGGCACGATGCCGACATGTTCAACCGCATGCCTGGCATGCACCCACCGAGAGGATCTTCATCATGCGACCCTGGATCAAACGCACCCTGATTGCCATCTTCGGCGCCGGCATCATCGCCGCCACCTTCGGCGCCTGGGCCCACCGCCACCATCATCACCATGCCATGAATTGGAGCGCCGAGGACGTGGCCAAGTGGCGCGGCAAGCTCATCGACCGGGCCGGCAGCGAGCTCAAGCTGGACGACGCCCAGAAGCAGCGCCTGGGCACGCTGTTCGACAAGCTCGACGAGCAGCGCACGGCGCTCATCGGCAGCACGCCGCAGCCGCGCGCCGACATCGCGCAGCTGATCGCCGGCAACACCTTCGACCGGGCCCGTGCCAGCGCGCTGGTGACCGAGAAGACCGGCGCCGTCACCACCAAGAGCCCGCAGGTCATCGCGGCGGCGGCCGACTTCTACGACAGCCTCAATGCCGACCAGCAGACCCGCGTGCGCGAGTTCATGGCCCGGCGCGGCGGCCGCTGGGGCCATGGGGAGCACCGCGGCGAACACCGCGGCGAGCGCCACGGCGGCTGATCCGGCCGGGCAGGTGTGCGGCGCGGGCCGGCCCGGATAAGCTTGCCGACATGGCCCGCATCCTGCTGATCGACGACGACACGCAGCTGTCCGGCCCGCTGGCGCAGTACCTGCGTCGGTTCGGGCTGGACCTGCAGGCCGCGACCACGCCCAGCCGGGGCCTGGCCCTGTTGCGCAGCGAGCCCTTCGATGCGGCCATCCTAGACGTGATGCTGCCGGAGATGGACGGCTTCGAGCTGTGCCGCACCATCCGCCGCGACAGCGACATTCCGATCCTGATGCTCACCGCCCGCGGCGAGGTGACCGACCGCGTGGTCGGCCTGGAGCTGGGCGCGGACGACTACCTGCCCAAGCCTTTCGAGCCGCGCGAGCTGGCGGCGCGGCTGCAGACCATCCTGCGCCGCCGTCGCGCGGAGCCAGCGCCGGCGGCGCCGGTGCCGGCTGAGCTGTTGCGCTTCGACGGCCTGGTCATCGACCTGCAGCGGCGCAGCGTGGTGCGCCAGGGCGAGGCGCTGGCACTGACGGGCACCGAGTTCGAGCTGCTGGTGATGTTGGCGCGGGCGCCGGGCACGGTGTTCACGCGCGATCAGATCCTGGCCCAGCTGCGCGGCCAGGAGGCGGACCTGTTCACCCGCGCCGTGGACATCCTGGTCAGCCGTCTGCGTCGCAAGCTGGCGCCGCTGGACTGCATCAAGACCCTGCGCAACGCGGGCTATACCTTTGCCGGGGCCGGTGCATGACGCCGGCGGCCGCATGACCCTGGCGCCAGGTCCGGCGGCTGGGACGCCGCCGCCTGCGGGACGCCAGCGCCATCGACCGCATGGCCACCGGTCCCTCAGCCTGCGGCTGCTGGCGCTGTTCCTGCTGCTGGCCCTGGCCATCGGTGCGGTGGTCATGGGTGGCATGGAACGGCTGCTGCGCTTCGGCTATGGCGGTGTGGTGCAGCCGCTGCTGAGCGACTATGTGGACCGCCTGACGGCCGAGATCGGCACGCCGCCGGATGTGGCCCGGGCGCGCGCGATCGAGCAGCGGTTGCCGGTGCGCATCTACATCGACGGGCCGACCGTGCGCCATGGCGAGCCGCCGTATGGACACGACCGGCGCCGCGGCGACAGGCCAAAGGCCCGGGCCGCGGATGACGATGCCGACGAGGCCAACAAGGCCGACGGCATGGTCAGCCGGCGCACGACCGACGGGCATCGCATCCGCTTCAGCCTGGCGCCACAGGTCTGGCACGACCGGCCGCGGGCCATGGGCTGGTGGATGCTGGGCCTGCTGCTGCTGGCCACGCTGCTGGTGTTCCATGCGGTGCGGCGGCTGTTCCGCCCCATCGATGACATCCGGGCCGGAGCACTGCGCTATGGCCAGGGCGACTTCACGCAGCCGATCCCGGTGCGCCGGCGCGACGAGCTGGGCGAGCTGGCCGGCCAGGTCAACACCATGGCGCGCGAGCTGCAGCGCATGTTGGAGGCCAAGCGCGAGTTGCTGCTGGCCATCAGCCACGAGCTGCGCTCGCCGCTGACCCGCGCGCGGCTGAATGCGGAGCTGCTGGGCGAGGCTGCGACGGCGGGCGCGGATGCCTTGTCCGGCGGGCACGGCCGTGGCGATGCGGCCGACGCCAACCCTGCCCATACCCGTGACGCCCTGCTGCACGACCTGCAGGAGATGAAGCTGCTGATCGAGCAGCTGCTGGAGCATGAGCGCCTGGCGGGGGGGCACCACGCGCTGCACCGCGAGCCCTGCGACGTGGCGTCGCTGGTGCGATCCGTCCTGCACGACCACTTTGCCGGCGCCGCCATCGACCTGCAGATCACGGGCGATGCCGGCACGCTGGCGCTGGACCGGGCGCGCGTGGCCATGGCGTTGCGCAACCTGGTGGCCAATGCGTTGCGCCATGGCGGGGCTCCGGACGGCCGGCCGCCGCAGCTGCAGGTGCGGCGCGACGGCGGCCAGCTGGTGGTGCGGGTCCGTGACTTCGGGCCCGGCGTCGCGCAGGAGCACCTGGTCCGGCTGTCCGAGGCCTTCTATCGCCCCGACACCGCCCGTGGCCGCGACAGCGGCGGTGTCGGCCTGGGGCTGGCCCTGTGCCGGATGGTGGCGCAGGCCCATGGCGGCACGCTCGAGCTGGCCCATGCACAGCCGGGCCTGGCGGCGACGCTGGTGCTGCCGGCCGGGCCCATCAGCCCGTTGTCGCCAGGCGCAGCACCGTGAGGTAGCCGGGCTGCACCTCCATGCGCGCCGTGGTGCCGCGCGCATGCAGTTGGGCATGGGCGTGCGGCAGGTTCCAGCACGGCACCTGGGTGAACAGGTGGTGCTCCAGGTGGAAGTTGACCCAGTAAGGCGCCAGCAGCGCGCGCTCGGCCCAGCCGGCCCGCGTGGTGCGGGCCTGGCGCAGCGGATCGGCCTGGTCGCGCCCGACCAGCGCATGCTCGGCGATGTTGCGGATGCGCGTGACCATTGGCAGCCAGGTGGCCATCGGCAGCAGCCACATCAGCAGCCACACCCAGGCATGGCCGCCCGCGGCAAAGACCGCCAGGCCGATGCCGTTGCCGATGACAAAGCGCCAGCCCCGGGCCAGCTCCTGCGAATCGCGCTTCAGCGGTGCGGCCGCCGCCAGGCCCGGCGCTGGTGCCCACATGCCCCGCAGCAGCGGCGCCAGGCGCTGCTTGAAGAAGGTCTGGCCGGTCAGGTCGCGCAGCAGCTTGCGCCACAGCGACGCGCGCGTGACCGGGAATGGCGCCGACAGGCCCAGGTCCGGGTCCTCGCGCTGCTGAACATACCGGTGGTGCTGCAAGTGATAGGGCCGGTAGGCGCCCAGCGTGGACGAGCACAGCATGTAGGCCACGGCGTCGTTGACCCGGCGGTTCGGGTGCAGCAGGCCGTGGGCACCGTCGTGCATCAGGATGAAGAGGCCGAGCTGCCGGGTGCCTATGACCGCCACCACCAGCGGCAGCGTCCACGGCCACAGCACGCCCGTGACCATCGCCAGGCCGATCACGCCCCAGCAGTGCACCACCAGCCACAGGCCGCGCCAGGGCGAGCGTGCCGTCAGCATCTGCCATTGATCAGGGCTGAAGTGGTCCTCGGGGCGGGCACGGGGGGCGGCGGCCATGGTCGGGTAGGAGTCAGGTGGTGGTGCAGTCTAGGGTGCGACCAGGAGTTGGGCGCCACGGTTGCAGCCTCCCGGCGGGTCGGCCGATGCAGCTGCAGCCCCGGTCACGTCCCAGTAACGGCGCCGGGAGAGGCTGCGCCCCGGCATCCGCCGCACACCCTCAAGGAGCCCCACATGCGACCAACACCGAACCCGCGCCCCTGGCGCACCTGGCGCCCGCTGGCGCTCATCCTGGCGGCCGGGCTGCTGGTCGATGCGCCGGCGCTGGCCGTCGGCCTGAACCAGATGGAGACCCACGCCGAGAAGAACACGGTCGGGTCGGACACCGACACCGCTCCGGTGGGCGGCGACATCGTCCTGTCGGAATACCACGGCGCCTATGCGTCGGCCCGCCTCGACGCTGGGCGCCGCAGCGTCTATGTGGAGTCCATCGGCGACGGCAATCACGTGACGCAGCAATACCGCTCGACGGCCGCTCTGAGGGCTGGCTACACGCTGTGGAACACACTGGAGAACCGGGCCCTGACCTTCAACGAAGCCAGTGGCCTGACGCTGGCCTTTGACCTGAGGCTGCGCGGCGACCTGTCGGTGCCCACCAGCTCCGATGTCGCCGTCGTCAACATGGGGACGATGGGGTTCACCGCCTCGGTGACCGGCGGTTCCGGCACGGCGCAGCTGGCAGGTGACTACACCGCCGTCTGGCATGCGCCGTCGCAGTACACGCTCAGCCAGCACCTGGTGCCCAGCGGCACCCAGAGCGTCGTGGTCGGGGGCAGCTGGCTCACCGGGCCGGTGAGCAGCGCCGAGCTGACTTTCTCGCTGGCCCACAGTGGCGGCGCCACCGGGCTGCTCTTCATGCACGTGCAGTCATCGGCCGCGAAGGAGGCGCACTCGGTGTTCGACCTCGACCTGATGGATGTTCATCTGGCGCAGGGCAGCTATGCCGGCCTGGCGGTGCGCTTCGACTCCGGTGGCATGGTGATGGGGGTCAGCACCATCCCCGAGCCCCTGCCCAGCGCGCTGCTGCTGTCGGGCCTGGCCGTCGTGGCCGGGGTCGCTCGTCGGCGTGGTGGGTATCAGTCGAACAACCCGGCATAGAGCGGGTTGGCGCGGAACCCGGCCTGCGCCACCGGCGCGATGTAGTGCCGCAGTTCATCGGCCCACCAGCGCGCGGCGCGGGCCCGCAGGTCGCGCGCCGTGTCGGCATCGCCCACGGTGTCGCTGCAGCGCACCGCCTCGGCCAGCAGTTCGGCCGGGTTCAGCACCTGGTGCGCGCTGCCTGGCCATAGCGCCACCGCCTGGCGCAGGTCGGCCGCGGCGGCATCGACCTGTGCCGCCCGGCGCAGGGCCTGGGCGCGGCGCAGCAGGGCCTGTGCCTGCCCGCCCGGGAAGCCGGCACGGGTGCAGCGCTGCAGCGCCGCCGAGCACAGGTCCACCGCCGCCGTCGGGTCCATGGCCGCCGTTGAATTGGTCCAATGGCGCAGCAGCTGGATGTCGCAGGTGGCGATGTCGCCGATCTCGGCGCCTACCTCTTGCCACAGGGTCAGCGCCGTCTTGGTGTAGCCCAGCGCCAGGCCGACGCGGGCACGCAGGTCCAGCACGGCACTGCGGCGCGCCGGGCTATGCGCCGCGGCCTGTGGCGCCGACCAGCGCTGCAGCAGGGTCGGCCGGTCGCCCTGGATCAACGCCAGCTCGCACAGCAGGTCGTTGGCCAGCACGTGCAGCAGGCCCTCGGGCGCCACGCGCGCGGCATAGGCCCTGACGCCTTCCAGCAGGTCCTGCGCCGGCAGCAGCTCCAGCCGGGCGATCAGCGCCAGCGCGAGGTTCATGTCGTTGGACCGTGCCGGCACACTGTCGCCCAGGCGGGCGAACAACGCCCGGCCCAGGCGCAGGTCCACCAGCGCCTCGTCGTTGCGACCGATCGCGCCCAGGCAGGCGGCGCGGCCGCCGCGGGCCGCCAGCAGCGCCTCCAGGTGGCCCGCTCGCTCGGCCCTTGCGATCTGCTGGTGCTGCGCTGCGACGCAGTTGCTCATCGCGCCGGCTTTGTACAGCACCATCGCCAGCAGGCCCCACAGCTCGGCTGCCAGCACGTCGTCGACGACCGTCGGTATGCGCTCGACCAGCGGCCCGGCCAGAGTCTGGGCGGCGTCGGGCTGCCCGGCGATGGCCAGGCCGCAGGCCCGGCCCAGCCCGGCGCGCAGCTCATCGATGCTGCCCGGCTCGCAAATGGACAGCAGCTCGGCGCCGAGGCGTGCCGCCTCCGTGCCGTCGTATCGCCAGAGCGCCAGTTCCAGCTCGGCCAGGCCCAGCGCCACGGCCGCTGCCGGGTCGCCAGCCGCGATGCGCAGTGCCGGCAGGTCGGCGGCCGCCGCTGCGGGACCATCGATCAGCGCGGTGGGTGAAAGGGCCTGGACCCGTGCGAAGAAGGCGCGTTGCGGCTGGCCGGCCCGGTCGAACCAATCCACTGCCGTGCGCAACTGCTGCAGCTGGTCCTTCAGGCTGCCGACCTGCAGGGCATGGGCCGCCGCTGCCAGCGTGGCCTGGGCCGCCTCGCCCCATGACTGCGCGCCGGCATGGTGCAACGCGATGCGCTCGCCGGCCCGCCCGAGCGCCGACAGGGCGGCCGCCGTGCGGCCGTGCAGGTCGCGCCGCACCATCTCCGGCAGGCCAGCCAACACGGCGGCGGCCATGGTGTCGTGGACCAGGCCGTCGCCTTGCAGCACCTGGGCCGCTTCGAGCTCGCGCCAGGGCAGCATCAGCTCCGTGCTGGTGCAGGCCAGCACGCGCAAGGCCAGGTCGGCGCTGAAATCCTGGCCGGCGATGACCGCCACCCGAGCCAAGGCCAGCGCTGCATCGGACAGCCGGCCCAGGCGCTCGGCCAGCAGCGCCTCGACGCTGGGCGGTACCGGCAGGCGGGCCAGATCGGTCAGGCCTTGCGTGAGCCAGCCCTGCTTGAGGAACTCCAGCAGGAACAACGGATTGCCTCCACAACGGCGGGCCAGCGTGCGCTTCTGGCCGGTGTCCTGCAACGCGGCCAGCGCCAGCGAGTCGAGCAGGCGCTCGACCTGCTGCGGCATCAGCGGCGCCAGCCGGACCGGCTCGACGCGGCTGGAGGTGGCCGGCCAGGCGCCGGGCAGCGTGCCCTGCGGCCGGCAGGCAAAGCCCCAGCGCAGGCTCGCCTGGGCCACGGCGCGCAACAGGGCCGCTTGCGACGCCTCGTCGGCATGCTGCAGGTCGTCGACCAGCACCGCACCGACGCCGGCCTGGCCTGCGGATGCGAACAAGCTGTCGACGGCGCCCAGCAGCAGCGCCTGGTGGCCCGGCGCCGTGGGCGAAGGTCCCATCTCGGGCAGCAGCCGCGCCAGCTCGCGCCGGCTCATGTCGTCCAGCTGCAGCGCCGGGCCGGCGCGTTGCACGATGGCCCGCAGCAACCGTGCCAGCGTGGCGAACGGGACTGCGGCGTCGCCAGGCCAGGCGGCCAGCAGCAGCGCCTGTGGGTCCTGGCCGGCCAGCGTCTCCAGCAGGCGCGACTTGCCCAGCCCGGCCTCGCCCAGCAGCAGGAAGGCATGGCCGGCGTCCCAGGCCGCGGCCATGGCGGCCAGCTCGTGCTCGCGCCCGACCAGATGCGGTGGCCGCCGCAGCGCCAGCGGCATCGGCCCGCGTGTCGGCGTGGCGGCCTGGGCCTGCTCCACCAGCGTCAGCAGCGCCAGGGTCTCGGCAGCCGGCTTCAACCCCAGCTCGTCGCGCAGGACCTGCTCGCAGCGCTCGAAGCTGGCCACGGCGGCGGCACGGTCGCCGCGCAGGTAGTGCAGCCGCATCAGCCGACGCCAGGCATGTTCTTGCAGCGGGTCCAGCCCCAGCAGCGCCTGGGTAGTGGCGATCGCCGCGGCCAGGGCGCCACCGTCCTCCTGTTGCTGGGCCCGGCCGGCCAGGCGCTCCAGGCGCTGCACGGCCCAGCGTGCGCGGGCGTCGTCCAGCCAGTGCTGCAGCTCCGGCTCCGGTGGTGCCAGGCCGGGCATCAAGGGGCCGGAAAGGGCCGCCTCGTCGGCGTCCGTGGTGACATCGCAGCGCACCGGGGCGCCGAGCCTGAGGTGGCCGTCGTGCTCGTCGACCAGGGCGGCGCATTGGCGGCGCAGACGGAACAGCCGCTGGCGCAGGTTGGTGGCGGCCCGCGCTGCGTCGGCCGCCGGCCAGACATGCAGGGCCAGATCGTGGCGCTGCTGCGGGCCGTCCAGCGCCAGGCGCGCCAGCAGCAAGGCGTCGCGTTCGGCCAGGGGCTGCCAATCGGCGCCGACGCCGGTGGCACGCCACGCAGCCGGGCCCAGCAGGCGCAACGCAATCGCGGGGTCGTCGGCCGGCGGCGGACTCGGCGGTGTCATCGGCTGGGCCGGGCAGGGCTCATGGGCCGATTCTGGGCCGGCATGGACGCAACGCCTGCCCCGGGCCCCGCACCGGTCTCAACGGTAGACGCCGTCCCACGGCCCTGCGGCCAGCGTGGCGCTGCGGCCGTCGTCGGTCGGCTGGGGTCGGTTCAGGCTGAACATCACCTCCGGCGCCACCACCGCATAGTCCATGTAGCCCAGGCGGGCCAGCGGGCGCATGGCGGCGGTGTCGACGATGCCGTCGCGGATGTAGGCCTCGTCGATGTAGATGCCGACCACCTCGCCGATCACCACGGTGTAGGCGTCTCCGCGCTGCGGCGCGGGCAACTCGACCAACTGGTACAGCCGGCATTCCAGCGCCGCCGGCGATGCCGCCACCCGGGGTGGGCGGATGAACCGCGACGGCGCCGCCTCCAGGCCGGCCAGCGCGAACTCGTCCACCTCCGGGGCCACCGCCGCGGAGCTCATGTTCATCGCGTCGCGCAGGGCGTCGGTGGCCAGCGAGCAGGTGAACTCGCCGTTGTCGCGGACGTTGCGCAGGCTGTCCTTGGTGCCGGCCGAGGAGAACATCACCATGGGCGGGCGGTCGCTGACGCCGTTGAAGAAGCTGTACGGCGCCAGGTTGGGCCGGCCCTGCGCGTCCACGGTTCCGATCCAGCCGATCGGCCGCGGCACCAGCAGGGCCTTGAACGGGTCGTGCGTCA
>JBJXHB010000053.1:0-12437 GCA_046160725.1 Aquabacterium sp. | reverse complement strand
GCATCGCCGCCAGCTGAGTGCGGAAGGAGTCGATCTGTTCGTTCTGGGTGCGCGCGACATCGCCACTTTGCGTCAGCAGCACCTGCTGCAGCGCGGCGACATCGCTGCGGTGGGCCTGGGCCTGCCGCCCAAGCTCGTCGCGCAGCTCACGCTCGATGCGGTCCAGTGCCACCGACTGCGCGCTGCGCAGTACGTCGGTCTGGCTTGCCAGCAGGGCGGCGGTGTCGCCGCCGGCACGGCGGCGGAACGCCAGCCATAGCAGCAGCACCAACTGCGCCACCAGCAACAGCAGCAACAGCATACCGATGGACCCGTCAAGACCTGGAAGCATCGGGTGGATTGTCTCAGCCAGGTTCGATGCTTACGCGGCCCGGTGCAAGACCTCGGGATTGACCGGCGTCGGTGGCTGCCCGCCGGTCAGCGCGGCGATCAGGTTGTCGGCGGCGCGCGAGGCCATGGCCCGACGCGTAGCCACACTGGCGCTGCCAATGTGCGGGGTCAGCACCACGTTCCGCAGCCTGAGAAGCGCCGGGTGCACCTGCGGCTCGCCTTCGAAGACATCCAGTGCCGCAGCCGCCGGGCAACCAGCCGCTAGTGCGGTGGCCAACGCGGCATCATCAACGACCCCGCCGCGGGCAATGTTGGTCAAGGTTGCAGTCGCCTTCATCTGCGCCAGCTCGGTGGCGCCGATCGCATGATGGCTGGCGGCCGAATACGGCAGCACCAGCACCAGGTGGTCACTGGTCGCCAGCAGCTCGGACTTGCCCACCCAGCGCGCCGACAGCGGCGTCTCCTCGGCTTCGGGCAGCCGGCTGCGGTTGTGATAGATCACCCGCATGCCAAAGCCCAGCGCACCGCGGCGCGCGATGGCCTGACCGATGCGCCCCATTCCGAGGATGCCCAGCGTGGCGCCATGCACATCGCTGCCGGTCATCATGTCGTAGGACCACTTGTCCCAGGTGCCGCTGCGCAGGAAGCGCTCGGCCTCAGACAAGCGCCGCGCTGCAGCCATCATCAGCGCAAAACCCAGATCGGCGGTGGTCTCGGTCAGCACATCCGGTGTGTTGGTCACCAACACGCCGCGCGAGTTACAGGCCACCAGATCGATGTTGTTGACGCCCACCGCCATGTTGGCCACCACACGCAGGTCCGGGCAGGCAGCGAGCAAGTCGGCATCGATGCGCTCGAAAGCAGTGACGAACACGCCGGCCTTTCCCTGCAGGCGTGCCAACAGCTCCGAGCGCGGCCACAGTTCATCGTCCGGGTTGTCCGCCACATCGAAATGCGCGCGCAGGCGGTCGACGATGTCCGGGAACACCGCGCGGGCGACCAGGATGGCCGGGCGTGTCACGGCAACCCTGCCTTCGCCGTTTGGGGCGCGGTCGATGAGGCCGTCCGCGTCGTCACCAGCCTCGCAGGATATGAGGTGTTCCCGTACAGGTAATAGGTCATGGTGTGCTTCAAGGGCGCAACCGTCATGGATGGTCCGAAGCCGCTGGCATCGGGCTATGCCGGTGAATGCGCCGAATTATCGGCGGGTCGATGGCGCACTCGCCGCGCAGCACTGTTGGCTCAGTAGTCAGGCAAGTCGTCAAGAGAACGCGGTCCCCCGCTCGTACCAGCGCTAGACGCGGTCGAAGGCCGACGCCAGCCGGTCACCGAAATCTGAACGGCCTCTCTAGATTGCTGCAGCGCAACAAAAAGCGCTTGCCTTCCGCGGGTTCCTCCCTATACTTCGCCCCATGCTGCGCTGCAACAAAACGCGGCCCAAGTCCCGAATCGTCCATCCAACCGGAGCTGAACCATGACCTTCCTGACCCTCGAGCAAGTGCAAGCCGCCAACAAGGCCAACCTGGAAACCCTGTTCGACCTGTCCGCCAAGGCCTTCGAAGGCGTTGAGAAGCTGGTCGAGCTGAACCTGCAGGTTGCCAAGACCAGCTACAGCGAGTTCACCGACACCGCCCGCGCGGCCCTGACCGTCAAGGACGCGCAGGAACTGCTGGCCCTGCAAGCCAGCCTGCTGCAGCCGGCTGCCGAGAAGGCCGCGGCCTACAGCCGCCATGTCTACGACATCACCACCGCCGCCAACCGTGAAGTGGCAAAGTCCGTCGAAGTGCAGGTTTCTGAGCTGCAGAAGAAGTTCACCACCGCTGTCGACACGGCCGCCAAGAGCGCGCCGGCCGGTACCGAGAGCGTGGCCTCGCTGGTCAAGTCTGCCGTCGCAGCTGCCAACAACGCCTACGAGACCGCCCAAAAGGCTGCCAAGCAGGCCACCGAGTTTGCTGAGGCCAACATGGCTGCTGTGACCAACACGGCCGTCAAGGCCACCCAGGCCGCTGGAAAGTCGACCAAGCGCAGCGCCGCCTGATCAAGCCGGTTTTGATGGCCGGGTCCGACGACGGAACTTTCGCGTCGGTCCTGCCTCAGACGGAGAGCTGTGGCCTGTGCGGCTGCAGCTGTCCTGATCGGTTGTCTCCTCGGTACCTCTCGAAATTCGTTTCAGGGTACCTTCAACGGCCCGGTGGTTCACCACCGGGCCGTTTTTTATGGGGCGGCCGCCTGGCCCTCACGGTTGCGGTCGGGTCAGCGCCAGCAAACGCTGCCGCAGCGTGCCCAGTTGCGCCCTTGCGGCGTCACGCCCGGCATCAATGGCGCGCCGGCGCGCGGTGAAGTCCGAGCTGCCTACACCGGCCAGGTCGGGACGGATCACCAGGTCCGCCTCGCGCAACTCGAAGGCGCTGATGCTCCGCCCCATGATCGTGAAGGTCTGCAACAGCAACCGAAACGCATCGCCTGTCGCCTGACCGGCCGGCTGGGAGGCGATGTCCACCGCAATCACCATCTCGGCACCCATCTCGCGCGCAAACCGCACCGGCACTGGTGATACCAGGCCGCCGTCCACATACTCGCGGCCATTGATGCGCACCGGCTGGAACACCGCCGGTACTGCGCTCGATGCACGGACCGCAGCGCCTATGTCCCCGCGCCGGAACAGGATCGGCTCGCCGCTGTCCAGGTCCGTGGCCACAATGCCCAGCGGCATGGGCAACTGCTCGATGGTGCGCCCGCCGGTCTGGTCGCGCACATAGCGTGCCAGGGCCTCGCCGCGGATCAGCCCGCGGCCGGGAAACGACCAGTCGGTGATCGCCGACTCATCCATATCCTGGGCCAGGCGGGCCAGTTCGGCGCTGCTGCGCCCTGACGCGTAGAGCGCCGCCACCAGGCTGCCCGCCGACGTGCCCACGACCAAGGCCGGCTTGATGCCGGCTTCTTCCAGGACCTGGATCACACCGATATGGGCAAAGCCGCGTGCCGCACCGCCACCCAGTGCCAGGCCGATGCGTGGCGGCCTTGGCGGCAGGGCGGGCGAGCCTGGCGGTATCGGTGACGCATCCGGCCGGTCAGCCGGCTTGGGCGCGGTCTGGCAACCCGCCAGCAAGCCCAGCCCCGCCGCCGCACAGCCGCCCAGGATGCGTCTGCGGCTGATGGACCGAATGGCATCGACGGCAGCGTTGCGCTCTTCTTTAGACCTAATGTGCATAAACAATGATCAAAAATGTACTTCCAAATTATATGAAGCATTCCTAGAGTGCACCCCACTCAACGAACCCACTCTGCCTATACGAGAACGCGTCGGGCATCCCCAGGTTTTCTCTTCCCGCTGCTTGGGTCTGATCCGAATTGGCCGGTCTGGGGGTCTTCTCAGAGACCCTAGGCGCCTACAGGAACCCTCTGGCCATTCTCAGCGGCTTCCACATCGGCGCCGTCCCCGGGCTGGCATCGCAAAAGACCCTGTCCGTGCCGCAAACCGCTCAGTTGACTCAGGCGAGTACACCGCGGCTGTCGGCCGGTGTTGAGTCCACGTGCTGAAACACCGGAGCGACATCACCGGCACCCAACATGTACACCTACAACGATTTCGACCGCCGTTTCGTACGCGCCCGCGCAGCACAGTTCCGCGACCAATTGCAGCGCCACCTGGCGGGCACCCTGCCCGACGATGACTTCCGCCCGTTGCGCCTGCAGAACGGCTGGTACGTGCAGCGCCATGCACCCATGCTGCGCGTGGCGGTGCCCTACGGCGAGCTGAACAGCGCCCAGCTGCGCCAGCTGGCCCGCATCGCCCGTGAACATGACCGCGGCTATGGCCACTTCACGACACGGCAAAACCTGCAGTTCAACTGGATACCGCTGGAGCGGGCGGCCGACGTCATGGATCTGCTGGCCGATGTGGACATGCACGGCATCCAGACCAGCGGCAACTGCATCCGCAACATCACCAGCGACGCGCTGGCCGGCATTGCGGCGGACGAGATCGTCGACCCGCGGCCCTATTGCGAGATCCTGCGTCAATGGAGCACCTTGCATCCGGAGTTCGCCTTCCTGCCGCGCAAGTTCAAGATCGCGGTCACCGGCGCACAGGAGGACCGGGCCGCCACCGACTGGCACGACATCGGCTTGCAGCTGCGGCGCGACGCCGACGGCGCGGTCGGCTTCCGCGTCCTCGTCGGCGGCGGCATGGGCCGCACGCCGGTCATCGCCACCGAAGCAGCCTCGTTCGTACCGTGGCAGCAGATCCTGGTCTTCATCGAGGCCATCGTGCGCGTCTACAACCGCTTTGGCCGGCGCGACAACGCCTACAAGGCGCGCATCAAGATCCTGGTCAAGGCCGACGGCGAGCGCTTTTTCAGCGCCGTGCGCGATGAGTTCCGGGCCATCCTGGATCGCGACACCGACGGCGAAGCGCATCTGATCACGACGGCGGAGTTCGACCGGGTCGCGGCCAGCTTCCGCCTGCCACCCGGTGTCGTGGCCGACACCGCAGCGCCGACGCCGCTAGCCGCCGATGCGCCCACGGCGCTGCGGCGCTGGCTGGCGCGCAATGTCCACCCGCACCGGCTGGCCGGCCTGCGTGCGGTGACGCTGTCGCTCAAGCGCGCGGGCCTCGCGCCAGGCGATGCCACCGCTGAGCAGATGGAGCGCGCCGCGGCCCTGGCCGACCGCTTCAGCCACGGCGAGCTGCGCGTCACCCATGACCAGAACCTGCTGTTGCCCTGGGTGCGCGAGTCGGACCTGCCGGCGCTGTGGTCGGCCGCGCGCGAGGCCGGCTTCGCGACTCCGAACATCGGCCTGCTGACCGACATGATCGCCTGCCCGGGCGGAGACTTCTGCGCCCTGGCCAATGCGCGGTCCATCCCGGTGGCGGCGGCGATCAACGAACGCTTCGACGATATCGATGCGCTGGCCGACATCGGCGACATCGACCTGCACATCAGCGGCTGCATCAACTCCTGCGGGCACCACCACAGCGGCCACATCGGCATCCTCGGCGTCGACAAGGACGGCAGCGAGTGGTACCAGTTGAGCCTGGGCGGCTCCGATGGAAGCCGCCTTTCGGGCCCGGCCGTGCCCGGCCGGGTGATCGGCCCTTCGTTCTCGGCTGACGAGATACCCGATGCCGTCGAGGCGGTGATCGACACCTATCGCCAAACGCGGCTGGGCGGCGAGGCCTTCATCGAGACCATCCGGCGCATTGGAACCCTGCCCTTCCGCGCCGCCACCGATGCCGTGCGTCAAGAGACCGCCACGGCATGAGACGCCACGGCTGGAGCGCCCCATGCAACTGATCAACCCAGGCCAGGACCCCTGGCACCACAAGTGCGGTGAGGACGGGCCGCAACCGCACCCGCCTGCGACCAGCCACGCGCTGCTGACCCTGGAGCAGTGGCATGCCGTGCGCGGACCGTGGCCCGCTGGTCTTGCCGTGGGTGTCGAGCTGAGCAACCAGGTCGACGTGGAAACACTGGCCGGGGACCTGCAGCGCCTGCAACTGGTGGTGCTGAACTTTCCGAAATGGACGGATGGCCGTGCCTATACCCAGGCCCGCCTGCTGCGCAGCCGCCAGCGCTTTGGCGGCGAGGTGCGCGCCGCCGGCGACGTGGTGGTGGACATGCTGCCCTTGCTGGCCCGCTGCGGCTTCAGCAGCGCCATGCTGCGTGCCGACCAACGCCGCGACACCGCGTTGCGCTCTCTGGGCTTCATCGACGCCCACTACCAGGGCGACCTGCTGCAGACCCAGCCCTTGTTCCGCAGGGCAGTGGCATGACGGCCCGCCGCCAGGAAGGGCCACGGCCGCCCGTCGCACGAGTGGTGCACTTCATCGGTGCCGGGCCGGGCAGTGCCGACCTGATCACACTCCGCGGCGCGCGCCTGCTGGGGCTGGCCGACGTGGTGCTGCATGACGCGCTGACCGATGCCGGGCTGCGCGACCTGGCACCGCAGGCCCGCTGGGTGGACGTCGGCAAGCGCGGCTTCAAGGCGTCGGCGGCACAGGATCACATCAACGCCTTGCTGGTGGGCTGGGCGGGCCGGGTGCAACGGGTGGTGCGCCTGAAGGGCGGTGACCCCAGCCTGTTCGGACGGCTGGAGGAGGAGCTTGAGGCCCTGGCAGCTGCCGGCATCGCCTGCGAGGTGGTGCCCGGCGTCACCGCTGCCTGTGCGGCCGCGGCCCAGGCGCAGCGGCCGCTGACCCGGCGCGGGCGCGGGCGCAGCGTGGCCCTGACCACCGCGATGACGCGCGAGTACGACCTGCAAGCGGCACGCCATGCCGATACCGAGGTGTTCTACATGGCAGGGCGCCAGCTCGGCGCCCTGCAACGGCGGCTGTTGGCCGCCGGCTGGTCAGCCTGCGACCCGGTGCTGGTGGTGTCCTGCGCTGGGGCGCCCGACGCCCTGGTCAGCCCGCATCAGGTGCAGACCCTGTCGCAGGCCACGGCCTTGCATGCGGGCCGCCCCACCGTCGTCACCGTCGGTGTCGGCGCCGCGCCACTGGGCGAGCCCATCGCATCGCCGGCCGGACACAAGACCCTTGTCCCTGAGGGCGCTCAAGACCGGGCGCCCCACCCCGCACCCTAAAATCGCCGTCTGGCCTGTGGTGGCGTTCTCCGCGCAGGCCGATGCCTTGGCGCGACGCCATGGCGCCACCCACCCCCCCGCCGGCCATCAACCGACCCGACACCATGACCCACGTCGTCCTTGAATCCTGCATCCGCTGCAAGTACACCGACTGTGTCGACGTGTGCCCCGTGGACTGCTTCCGGGAGGGACCGAACATGCTGGTGATCGACCCGGACGAGTGCATCGATTGCGCGGTGTGCATCCCGGAGTGCCCGGTCAATGCCATCCTGCCGGAGGAGGACGTGCCCGGCGACCAGCAGAAATTCATCGCGCTGAACGCCGATCTCGCGCGCGGCTGGCCCAGCATCACCAAGCGCAAGGCCCATCCGGCGGATGCGGACGACTGGAAGGACCGCAAGGACAAGCTGTCGGAACTCATCCGCTGACCCTGCACGATGGAACCGGACCTCAACCCCCAGATCCCGCTGACGGCGCACAGCCACGACGGCGCCATCGAAACCGACGCGGTCATCGTCGGTGCCGGGCCGGTTGGCCTGTTCCAGGTCTTCGAGCTCGGCCTGCTGGAGATCAAAGCCCACATCATCGACTCGCTGGCCTACCCGGGCGGGCAGTGCATAGAGCTGTACCCGGACAAGCCGATCTACGACATACCGGCCGTGCCGGTGTGCACCGGCAAGGAGCTGACGGACAACCTGCTCAAGCAGATCGAGCCGTTCGGCGCCACCTTCCACCTTGGCCAGGAGGTCAGCGGCCTGCAGCGCCGCGAGGACGGCCGCTTTGACGTCGGGACCTCCAAGGGCACCCGCTTCATCACCCGCACCGTGTTCATCGCCGGTGGCGTGGGCTCGTTCCAGCCGCGCCTGCTGAAGCTGGACGGGCTGGACCGCCACGACGGCACGCAGCTGTTCTACCGGGTGCGCCACCCGGGGCAGTTTGCCGGCAAGAACCTGGTGATCATCGGTGGCGGCGACTCGGCGCTGGACTGGACCTTGAACTTCGTCCAGGAGGGCCCCAACCGCGCTGAGAGCGTGATCCTGATCCACCGCCGCGACGGCTTCCGGGCCGCGCCGGCGTCTGTGGCCAAGATGCGCCAGCTGTGCGAGGCGCTTGAGATGCAGTTCATGGTCGGCCAGGTCACCGGCTTCGATGAAGCCGACGGCCGTCTGGCAGCGCTGAAGGTGACCGGGGGCGACGGCGTCACGCGCGTGGTGCCGCTGGACATGTTGCTGGTGTTCTTCGGCCTCAGCCCAAAGCTCGGCCCGATCGCCCACTGGGGCCTGGAGCTGGAGCGCAAGCAGATCGTGGTGGACACGGAGAAGTTCCAGACCACCATACCGGGCATCTTCGCTGTCGGCGACATCAACACCTACCCGGGCAAGAAGAAGCTGATCCTGTCCGGATTCCACGAGGCCGCGTTGGCGGCCTTTGGCGCGGCGCCGTATGTCTTCCCCGACAAGCGCATCCTGCTGCAGTACACCACCACAAGCCCCAAGCTGCACAAAGTGCTGGGCGTGGAGTCGCCGGTCTTCGACTGACCGGTACGGGGCGGCAAAGCCGGCAAGCCATCAAGGCCACAGGGCTCGGCTGCAACAGACGCCGGGGCTATCATCCTCACTGCTCGTCCGCGCCCAGGCGCGGCAGCATCCGCTGGGGGTGCTGGTGCGGCCAGACAAGGCCGCACCGGCTGAGACAGTCCCTTTGAACCTGATTGAGGTAATCCTCGCGCAGGGAACGCATGCGGATGCACGGTCCGCATTGGCGTGCCGTGCCCGCACCGCCGTACCTGCCATCGACACGAGAGGCTCGCGATGGCAATCCACGCACCCACTTTGCGGCGCCGCCAGGCGCTGCTGCTCTGTTGCGCCACTCTGGTTGGTGGCGCCCTGGCCCAGGCCGACACGCCGACCCAGTCGGTCACCGTGACCGGGGCCCGCGGGCCAACGCCAACGGCCCTGGCTGGATTCGGCGACCAGCCCTCGGCCCGCGCACCCTTTGCGCTGAGCGCACTGAGCGAGCAATCCATGAAGGACCTGGGCGCCCGCACGCCGGCCGACTTGGTGCGCTGGGACGCCTCTGTCGGTGACGCCTATAACGCGCCCGGCTACTGGAGCCAGTACACCGTGCGCGGCTTTGTGCTGGACCCGCGCTTCAACATGCGCCGCGACGGGCTTCCCATCAGCGGCGAGACGCTGCTGGCGCTGGACAACAAGCAGGGCCTTCAAGTGCTGAAGGGGACCAGCGGCATCCAGGCCGGCACCAGCGCGCCGGGCGGCCTGGTCAACCTGATCGTCAAGCGGCCTGCCGGCCGTGTCCGCAGCGCCCACATTGCCTGGCAGGACGAGGCCAGCCAGCTGGCCCATGTCGATGTCGGCGACACGGCCGGCGCCATCGGCTGGCGCATCAACGCCGCTGCCGAAGCCCTGCGTCCCGCCCAGGACGGCGCCCGCGGGCGCCGCCATCTGCTGGCAGCGGCCCTGGACCTGGATGCCGGCGCCGCTGGCCGGTTCGAAATCGAGGCCGAGGTCGGCCACCAGGCCCAGCCCTCGGTGCCCGGCTTCAGCCTGCTGGGCGACCGGATACCGGATGCCCATGACGTGGACCCACGGCGCAACCTGAACCAGCAGCCGTGGTCCCTGCCGGTGGTGTCGGACGGCCGCACGGCGTCGCTGCGCTGGACACGCCAGCTTGCGCACGGTTGGTCGCTGCGGGTCCATGGTGCGGTACAGCGGCTGCGCACCGATGACCGCATCGCGTTTCCCTTCGGCTGCTCGGCGGACGGCCGCTTCGACCGCTACTGCACCGACGGCAGCTTTGATCTCTACGACTTTCGCAGCGATGGCGAGCGCCGCGCCAGCGATGCCCTGGAGCTGCAGCTGCGCTGGGCCGGCCAGGCATGGGATGCCAGTGCCGGCGTGCTGACCACGCGCCAGCGTCTGCGGACCCAGCGCCAGGCCTTCAACTATGTCGGCAGCGGCCATGTGGACGGCGGCGCGGTGACGCCTGCCGATGGCACACCCACCACCGAGAACACCGAGCGCGACGAGCGCAGCGTCGAGGTCTTCGCACGGGCCAGGGCCCGTCTGGGCGCCGATACCGAGCTGTGGGCCGGGCTGCGCAGCAGCCACCTGGACCGGGCCAGCCGGTTGACCGACGGCAGCCAGGCCACGGCCTACCGCCAACAGGTGGCCACGCCGTGGCTGGCGCTCAGCCACCGGCTGGGCCCAGCCCTGGTCTATGCCTCCTTCGGCCATGGCGCCGAGTCGGCCGTGGTGCCCAACCTGCCGGGCGTGTTTGCCAACCCCGGACAGGTGCTGCCGGTGCTGCGCAGCCGGCAGGTCGAGGCCGGCTGGAAGTGGCGCGTTGGCGAGCATGAGGCCAGCGCCGTGGTGTTCGACACCTGCCGCCCCGCGACCAGCGACATCCTGGGCCTTCGCCAGCTGGATGGCCATGCCCGACACCGCGGCATCGAGCTGGGCTGGGATGCGCGCCAAGCCGCGTGGGCCTGGCATGCCAGCGCCATGGCCCTGAGCGCGCGCCGCCACGCGACGGCCGACGCCAGCCTGGACGGCAAACGCCCGCCCAACGTGCCGAGCCTGTCCTTGCGCGGCATGGCCAGCTACACCCTGCCCGCCTGGCCCGGCCTGACCTTGCAGGCCGCGCTCAGCCACGACGGCAGCCGGGCCGTCTTGCCCGACAACAGCGCCACGATCGGCGGCTGGACTCGCATCGACGTCGGCGCCCGGCTGGCCACCCAGGCGGCCGGCCGGGCCGTCACCTTGCGCCTGGGCATTGACAACCTGCTGGATCGCCGCGCGTGGAAGGAGGCGCCCTTCCAGTTCGGCCATGCCTACCTCTTCCCCCTGGCACCGCGCACCCTGCGGCTTTCGGCACAGCTGGCGCTGTGACGCCAGTGCCAACCCCTCTATAATCTCGGGCTCATTCCCTGATAGCTCAGTCGGTAGAGCGACGGACTGTTAATCCGCAGGTCCCTGGTTCGAGTCCAGGTCGGGGAGCCAAAATAAGGTAGTTGAATCAAGGACTTAGGAGTCTCGGCCCCTAGGTCCTTTTTCTTTGCCCCTGAGCTCTAGTGGGTCATGTAGCCACTATGTGGCGGCCGGCACCACCTTGATCGTGCCCACCATGCCGCCCTGGTAGTGCCCGGCGATCAGGCAGGCGAACTCGAACTCGCCGGCCCGGTTGAAGGTCCACACGATCTCGCCGGTCTTGCCGGGCGGCACGTGGGCCATGTACGGTTCGTCGTGTTCCATGTTCGGGAACTTCACCATCAACGCGGCATGCTGGGCGTTCTCGGCCTTGGTGCCGATGACGAACTCGTGCATCAATTTGCCGGAGTTGCGGACCACGAACTTCACCGTCTCGCCCAACCGCACCTCGATGCGCGCCGGCGTGAAGCGCATGTTGTCGGCCATGCCGACTTCGATGGTGCGCCTGGCATGCCGGGCATCGCCGGCGATGCCCCAGTCTTTTTGTTCCCTGCGCACCGGGCCGGCCTTCGGCGCGTGCGGCTTGTCGGTGTGGGCCCGTGCCTGCTGGGCCAGCAGGGGCAGCGCCACGGCTGCGGCGGCGGCCGACAGGCGGGTGATGGCGGCGCGGCGGTCGACTATGGGGCTGATTCGTTTCATGGAACTCTCCTTCGAAATGGGCGATCCGTGGCACTGCTGGCGTTGCGGTGATGCGCCTGATCCAGGTTCAACAGACCGTCAGTGGCCCGAGTGGCCGCCCGCAGGCTTGCGCACCTTGACCTCGACCGCCTGCTGCGGCCTGGCCATCGGCGGCATCGCGCCGGGGCCTGGGCTGGCGTCGGCCCTGAAGCGGGCCGGGTCCGGCAAGGCGCCGGTGAACTCATAGGCCACCGTGCCCGGCGGGTGCTGGTACCAGCCCGGGTCGCTGTAGTCGCCGCGCTTCTGGTCCTTGCGTACCTTCAACACGCTGAACATGCCGCCCATGCCGACGGCACCGAACGGTCCCTCCCCGGCCATCATGGCGGCGGTGTTGTCGGGCAAGGGCATCTCCATCTCGGTCATGTCCTTCATGCCGCGCTCGCCCATCACCATGTAGTCGGGGATCAGCTGCGTGATCTGCCGGGCCACGCCACGATGGTCCACACCGATCATGGTGGGTACGCCATGGCCCATCGCGTTCATCGTGTGGTGGCTCTTGTGGCAGTGAAAGGCCCAGTCGCCCTCCTCGTCAGCCAGGAAGTCGAGCTGGCGCATCTGTCCGACCGCGATGTCGGCCGTGATCTCGTACTGCCGCGCGCTCTTGGGCGTGGGCCCGCCGTCCGTGCCGGTGATCAGGAACTCGTGGCCATGCAGATGGATCGGATGGTTGGTCATCGTCAGGTTGCCGATGCGGATGCGCACCTTGTCCATGTGCCGCACCACCAGAGGGTCGATGCCCGGAAAGATGCGGCTGTTCCAGCTCCACAGGTTGAAGTCCAGCATCGTCATGCTCTTGGGTGTTGCGGCGCCGGGGTCGATGTCGTAGGCGTTGAGCAG
>JBJXHB010000052.1:0-8762 GCA_046160725.1 Aquabacterium sp. | reverse complement strand
GTGTAGTACTGGAGTTCGTTGTTGCCCCACCCGGAAATCCAGGTGTTGCTGTCGTAGTTGAAGAACCCGTTGCCGATGTCGAAGTCCCACTTCGTGCGGTCGACCTCGCGGCCATCGAACTCGTCGTGCCAGATGAGCTTCCAGCCCTTGCGCCGGCTTGCCTTGGGCATGTCACTCTCCTCCTTGGGGGGCTTGCATCCGGGCGGCGGCCATGTCAGGCGGCCTCGATCGCGGGCGCCGGGGCGGCCCTGGCCGCATGCTGGCGCTGCAGGAATGCGCGGTACCACAGGGCGCTGTCCTTCGGTGTGCGCCGCTGGCTGGCGTAGTCCACGTGCACGATGCCGAAGCGCTTGGCATGGCCCGAGGCCCATTCGAAGTTGTCCAGCAGGCTCCAAACCATGTAGCCCGCCATCGGCACGCCCTGCGCGACGGCGTCGCCCACGGCGGCAATGTGGGCCGCCAGGTAGGCCGTGCGCTCGCTGTCCGGCACCCGGCCGTCCCGGTATTCGTCGCGGAAGGCGGCGCCGTTCTCCTTGACGTAAAGCGGTGGCACCGGCCAGTCGCGATGCAGGCGCAGCAGCAGCTCGGTCAGCCCGGACGGGTAGATCTCCCAGCCCATGTCGGTCAGGTTCAGGCCGCTGGCGCCGGCCTGCCAGGAGCCGTCGGCACTGGCCACCGAGCGTGAGTAGTAGTTGATGCCCAGGAAGTCCATCGGCGTGGCGATGGCCGCCATGTCACCCGGCTCGATGCGCGGTGCGTCCGCACCCAGATGCTCCAGCACATCGGTGGGGTAGCGGGCATGGAACAACGGGTCCATGTACCAGCGCACCAGGCGGCCATCGTCCAGGCGGGCCTGCGCCAGGTCTGCCCCGCTGTCCGTGGCGGCATGGACCGGCGCCAGGTTGAGCACCATGCCCAGCTGGGCGCGGCTGCCGGCCGCACGCAGCGCCTGCACCGCCAGCCCGTGGCTCAGCAACAGATGATGCGAGACCTGCACCGCCGTCGCGCGGCTCCTGAGCCCCGGCGCGAACACGCCCCATTCGTGCCCCATGGTGGCGATGACCCAGGGCTCGTTGTGGGTCGTCACCGCCGCCAGTCGGTCGCCCAGCCGGGCCTGGATGCCCAGGGCGTAGTCCACGAAGCGCTGCACGGTGTCGCGCCCGGCCCAGCCGCCGCGCTCCTGCAGCGCGGCGGGCAGGTCCCAATGGTTCAGCGTGAGGTAGGGTTTGATCCCGCGCTGCAGGAGGCCGTCGACCAAGCGGTCGTAGAAATCCAGGCCGGTCGGGTTCCAGGCGCCATGTCCGAGCGGCTGCACCCGCGGCCATGACACCGAGAAGCGATAGGCATCCACCCCGAGGCCCGCGATCAGGTCCAGGTCCTCCTGCCAGCGGTTGTAGTGGTCGCATGCCACGTCACCGTTGGTGCCATCGGCGATGGCGCCGGGCCGGCTGCAGAACTGGTCCCAGATGGACGGGCCCTTGCCATCACGAGCGGCGGCGCCTTCGATCTGGTACGAACTGGTGGCCACGCCCCACACGAAGTGCGGCGGAAAGGCGTGCGGGGGATCGATCAGCGGGCTCATAGAGTGTGAAAGCGCTTTCACACTGTAGGCGAGGCGCCCGCACGGCGTCAATCAAGGGATATTGCTAGGGCCGGCGGGCCCGCCGAAGGAGGGGTTGGGCGGCGGTCGCCCGGCGCGTGGACTCCCGCACCACCAGCCGAGGCAACGGCACCTCGACCTGCACCGGCTCGCCGGACAGCAGGGCCAACATCGCCTTGGCCGCGAGCTCGCCGATCTCCTGGACCGGGTTGTGGATGGTGGTCAGCGGCGGTATGGCGTACTGGGCCGATGCGACGTCGTCGAAGCCGACCAGCGACACGTCATCCGGCACCCGCAGGCCGCGCCGGTAGAGCGCCAACGCTGCGCCCAGCGCCATCTGGTCGTTTGCGGCGAAGATGGCGCTGAAGGGGGCGCCCGAGGCCACCAGCTGATCCACGGCCTGCACGCCGCTGTACTCGGTGAAGCCGCCCGGGGCGACCAGCGCCGCGTCGCCCTTCAGGCCGGCGGACTTGAGAGCGCTGCGATAGCCCTTGGCACGCTGCACCGCGTCGGGGTGGTTCGACGGGCCGCCGATGAAGGCGACCTGGCGATGGCCCAGGTCGATCAGGTGCTGCGTGGCCAGTTGGGCGCCTTGCTGATGGTCGAAGTCCAGCGACGCCAGGTTGGCCGCACTCAAGGCCCGTCCAGTGACCACCAGCGGAAGCGATCGGGCCGTGGCCTGCAGGGCGCCGTCCGGCAGGCGGCCGGTCAGGACGATGATGCCGTCGACCCGGCGCGAGCGCAGCACGTCGATGCAGCGGGCCTCTTCCTCGGCATGCCAATGGCCGCTCATGAACAGCGGGCTGTAGCCGGCCGCCCCCAGCGCGATCTCGATGCTGCGCAGCGCCGCACCGTAGAACGGGCTGTCAATGGCCTGGGTGACGACGCCGATGCTCAGCGTGCGGCCACCGGCCAGGCCCCGTGCCACGGGGTTCGGCACGAAGCCGAGCGTGGCGACCGCGCGGTCCACGGCGGCGCGCTTCTCGTCGCTGACCACCGCCGTGCCGTTGAGGATGCGCGAGACGGTGCTGGGCGAGACGCCGGCGTGCGCTGCCACCATCTCGAGCGTCACCTTGCCGGTGGACTCGGCCCGCTGGCTGCGAATCGGCTTGTGCATGGCGAATGGGGGCGGCCGGCGGCGGCTCGTTGCGCAGTTGCGGCCGGGCGACCGGACCTCAGGCCGTCACCGCCTTGGCCGTCTCGGCATATTCCTCGATCTGGTCGAAGTTCATGTAACGGTAGATCGCGGCGCCGTCCTTGTTCACCACGCCCATGGCCTCGTGGTACTCGGCGACGGTCGGCAGCTTGCCCATCTTGCTGGCGATGGCGGCCAGCTCGGCCGAGGCCAGGAACACGTTGGTGTTCTTGCCCAGGCGGTTGGGGAAGTTGCGGGTGCTGGTGGACACCACCGTGGCGCCCTCGCGAACCTGGGCCTGGTTGCCCATGCACAGGCTGCAGCCCGGCATCTCGGTGCGGGCACCGGCGGTGCCGAAGGCGGCATAGTGGCCCTCCTTGATCAGCTCGTCCTGGTCCATCTTGGTGGGCGGCGCCACCCACAGCTTGACCGGGATGTCGCGCTGGTTGCCAAGCAATTTGGCAGCGGCGCGGAAGTGGCCGATGTTGGTCATGCAGCTGCCGATGAAGGCCTCGTCGATCTTGGTGCCGGCCACCTCGCTGAGCAGCCTGGCATCGTCCGGGTCGTTCGGGCAGCACAGCACCGGCTCCTTCAGCTCGTTCAGGTCGATCTCGATCACCGCGGCGTACTCGGCGTCGGCATCGGCCCGCAGCAGCTGCGGGCTGGCCAGCCAGGCCTCGACCTTCTCGATGCGGCGACGCAGCGTCTTGGCGTCCGCATAGCCGTTGGCGATCATGTTCTTCATCAGCACCACGTTGCTGGTGAGGTACTCCTTGATCGGCGCGGGGTTCAGGTTGATGGTGCAGCCGGCGGCGCTGCGCTCGGCACTGGCATCGCTCAGCTCGAAAGCCTGCTCCACCTTCAGGTCCGGCAGGCCCTCGATCTCCAGGATGCGGCCGGAGAAGACGTTGATCTTGCCGGCCTTGGCCACCGTCAGCAGCCCGGCCTTGATGGCGGCATGCGGGATGGCATGCACCAGGTCGCGCAGCGTCACGCCCGGCTGCATCGTGCCCTTGAAGCGCACCAGCACGCTCTCCGGCATGTCCAGGGGCATCACGCCGGTGGCCGCACCGAAAGCCACCAGGCCGCTGCCGGCCGGGAAGCTGATGCCGATCGGAAAGCGGGTGTGGCTGTCGCCACCGGTGCCCACGGTGTCGGGCAGCAGCAGGCGGTTGAGCCAGCTGTGGATGACGCCATCGCCCGGGCGCAGGCTGACGCCGCCACGGCTGCTGATGAAGGCCGGCAGCTCGCGGTGGGTCTTGACGTCCACCGGCTTGGGATAGGCGGCGGTGTGGCAAAAGCTCTGCATCACCAGGTCCGCGCTGAAGCCCAGGCAGGCCAGGTCCTTCAGCTCGTCGCGGGTCATCGGGCCGGTGGTGTCCTGGCTGCCGACGGTGGTCATGCGCGGCTCGCAGTAGGTGCCCGGGCGCATGCCCTGGCCCTCAGGGAGGCCGCAGGCGCGGCCGACCATTTTTTGCGCCAGCGTATAGCCGGCCTTCGTGGCCACAGGCGGCTGCGGCAGCCGGAAGGCCGTCGAGGCCCCCAGGCCGAGGAAATCACGTGCCTTCGCGGTGAGCGAGCGGCCGATGATCAGGTTGATGCGGCCGCCGGCGCGCACCTCGTCCAGCAACACGTCGCTCTTGAGCGCGAAGGTGGCCGCGACCGCGCCGCCCTTGAGGATGCGCCCGTCGTAGGGCTGGATCTCCAGCACGTCGCCCATTTCGAAGGACGCCACGTCCACCTCGATCGGCAACGAGCCGGAGTCCTCCTGGGTGTTGAAGAAGATGGGCGCGATCTTGCCGCCCAGCGTGACGCCGCCGAAGCGCTTGTTCGGCACGTACGGGATGTCCTGGCCGGTGGCCCAGATCACGCTGTTGGTGGCGCTCTTGCGCGAGCTGCCGGTGCCGACCACGTCGCCGACATAGGCCACCAGGTGTCCCTTCTTCTTCAGGTCGTCGATGAACTGCATCGGGCCGCGCTTGCTTTCCTCCTCCGGCTTGAAGGCGGCGTCGGGCCGGCTGTTCTTCAGCATCGCCAGGTAATGCAGCGGGATATCGGGGCGGCTCCAGGCGTCCGGCGCCGGGCTCAGGTCGTCGGTGTTGGTCTCGCCCGGCACCTTGAAGACGGAAACGGTGATGGACCGGGGCACCTCGGGCCGGCTGGTGAACCATTCGGCATCGGCCCAACTCTGCATCACGGCCTGGGCATGCGCGTTGCCGGCGCGCGCCTTGTCGGCCACGTCGTTGAAGAAGTCGAACATCAGCAGCGTCTTCTTCAGCGCCTGCGCGGCGGTTGCGGCCACCTCGGCGTCGTCCAGCAGCTCGATCAGCGGATGCACGTTGTAGCCGCCGACCATGGTGCCCAGCAGCTCGGTGGCAAGGGTCTTGGACACCAGGCCCACCTTCAGGTCGCCATGGGCGACCGCGGCCAGGAAGCTGGCCTTGACCTTGGCCGCGTCATCCACGCCGGGCGGCACGCGCCAGGTCAGCAGGTCCAGCAGGAAGGCGTCTTCGCCAGGCGGCGGTGCCTTGATCAGCTCGACCAGTTCGGCGACCTGCGCTGCCGACAACGGCAGCGGCGGGATGCCGAGCGCGGCGCGTTCGGCGGCATGTTGGCGGTAGGCAGCAAGCATGGTTTGGGTCCTTGATGTGCAACAGGGGAGTGTGCCGTGTCAGGCCTTCGGGACGATGACCTTGAGGCCTTTGAAGTAGTCGCGGAAAAAGCCCGCATCTCGGGTGATCAGGCCGTGGCACTGCAGCAGGGCATGGGCGCCGATCAGGAAGTCCGGCACCGTGCGCGGCGAGCTGACGCGGCGCCCGGCGGCGCGGGCGCGCTCGTTGTAGCGGCGCTGCATCTCGCCAGCGCGCACGGCGCTGCGCTGCTCCAGGGGCGAGAACGCGATGCCCGCGTCCTCCAGGGTCTCCATCAGCTGGGCACTGCGCCCGAAGCCGGCCACCACCTCGCTGAGCACCACGTCGCAGGCCACCACCGGCCCCTGCTGCATGGCCGCGCGCAGGCAGTCCAGCACGGCGTCGGCATGCGGGCTGTCGCCCAGCAGGTCGACCAGCACCGAGGTGTCGACGGCGATCATCAGGCCTCGTGCGGGTCGCCCGGGGCGCGCCCGCGCAGCTCGCGCATGACATCGTCGGCACTGACGCCGGCCGGCAGCTTGAAGCGGCCGCGGGCACGCGACAGGGCGTCGACCACGTCCTTGCGCAGCACGATGCGCCCGCCCTCCAGCTCGACGATCAGCTTGGTGCCCTTGGTCAGGCCCAGCGCATCGCGCACCGCCTTGGGCAGGGTGATCTGGCCGCGCTCGGCGACGGTGGCTTCCATGGCGTGTCTCTCGGCCCGCTGAAGTATGCATGGATCATACATACTATTCTCGGCATGGGAGAGTCGGCATGCCAGGGTCGTTGCGCGGCTGCGTCTACCATCCGGCGTGCCGGCGCGTTGATCCGGCCATCACTGCCCGCCGAGGAGGCGACATGCGACTTTCCTGGATCTCACTGGTGCTGTTCGCCGCTGCGGCAGCGGCGTCATGGCCAGCCACGGCCCAGTCGACGGGCCTGCAGGCCCAGCAGGCCTGCCTGGCACGGCACAACGGTGCCCTGGTGCCCGGGCGCCTGACCGACCGCGGCTGCAACATCGCCTGGGAGGACATCGAGGTGGCCGCCACCAGCTACGAGCCGCTGGCGATGGACGGCCGCTGGGGCCGGCCGCACCCCGACGGCGCGTCGCAGCAGGTCGGCAACGAGCCGCGCGGCCCGACCGGGCTGTGCCGCGCATTGCACGAGGGCGCGGTGATGCCGGGCAAGTACCACGGGGGCGAGTGCCTGGTCGGCTTTCGCGGCCGTGTGCTGTCGGCGCCGGTTTTCGAGGTGCTGCTGTCGGGCGGCAGCGGCGGCATCGGTGGCACCTTGGCGGGTGGCTCGGCCGGTGGTGGCGCCGGCGGTGGCGTGCCCCCGCCCGTCTCGCAGGAAACCTGTGCACGCGAGGGCGGCGCCTGCACGGTGCGCGGCCATCGTATCGTGGCCTACGGCGCCGGTGACCGCTACCTGGCCCGTGCCGTCCAGGGCCGCATCGACTGCAGCAATGCCCGTTTCGGCGACCCGGCGCCGGGCCAGGCCAAGCAATGCGTCGTCGGCCGCCATGAGGTCGGCGGCGGCAGTGCCGACGGCGTGCCGGTTGGCGATGCCTGGCGCGCCTGCGCCGACGAGGGCGGCGAGTGCCGCCTGAGCGGCCCCCACACCATGCGCTACGGCGCTGCCGGTCGCTACCTGTACAAGGTGGCGGACGGCAGCCAGCGCTGCAGCAACGACGCCTTCGGCCGCGACCCGGCGCCCAATGCCCGCAAGCAGTGCGCGGTGCAGGAGCCGGTGCCGCTGGGCGTGGCGCTTGCTGCGGCCGGCGGCCAAGGCGGGCCCGGTGTCGGCAGTGGGTATGGCGGTGGGTATGGCGGCGGCCAGGGCGCCGGCGACCTGGGCTGGTCGCGCTGCGGCGACGAGCGCGCCGGTGGCTGCCGCTGGAGCCCGCCGGGCGCGCGGCTGGTGCGCTACGGGGAAGGTGACCGTTGGTTCCTGCGGCTGGCCACCGGCAGCCAGCTGGAGTGCCGCAACGACGCCCATGGCGACCCGTCGCCCGGCCGCGGCAAGGCCTGCGAGGCCGGCAGCCATCGCGGCCTGGACGTCAGCGGGCTGGAACTGGTCGGCCGCTGGCGCCATTGCGCCAACGAGAACGGCAGCTGCCAGGTCGGCGACGGGCCGCGCCTGGTGCGCTACGGCAGCGCTGACGCCTGGTCGGCGCGCCTGGTCACCGGCACCCAGGCCTGCAGCAACGCGGGCTTCCAGGGCGACCCGGCGCCGAACCGGCCCAAGCTCTGCGAGGTCGAGGAGCCGCTGTCGCGTGCCGAAACCGACCGTGCGCGCGAGGGGCGTTTTGCCGGCCTGCAGCGCCAGCCCGTGCTGGGCGGCAGCGTCGGCGTGATCCGGCTGGGCGCGCCGAGGTAAGGCGCGCAGCGGCGACGCCGCTGCATCCAAATCCGGGCGTCTGCGTATCGGGTCATCAGCCGCGGCAGCCTGCCACGGCTATCACCCCCTACAGGAGCAGACATGACCCGTGCCACCACCCGGCGCCTGTGCGCGCTGGCGCTTGCCGCTGTCGCCAGCACCGCCGCCCATGCCGAAACCCTGATCGGACTGACCAGCACCAATGCGCTGGTCCGTTTCGACAGCAGCATGCCCACCAACGCCAGCAGCCCTGTCACCATCAGCGGCCTGGCCAGCTTCAACGAGCGGGTCATCGGCATTGACCTGCGGCCGCGCACCGGCGTGCTGTATGGCCTGTCGGACCGCGGCAACCTGTACACGCTGAATGCCACCACCGGCGCTGCCACGTTTGTCGCCGGCCTGGTGGCCGACCCCGGTGACATGACCAGCCCGTATGCCGGGCTGCAGGGCAGCTCCATCGGCATCGACTTCAACCCGGTGCCGGACAACAACGTTTCCGATCCGCCGTCGCTGCGCGTGATGACCAACGCGGGCCAGAACCTGCGCATCAACGTCAATGCGCCCAACGTCGGACGCACCCTGACCGACGCCACGCTGAACGGCGCCACATCGATGCTGGACGCGGTGGCCTACAGCAACAACGACCGTGATCCGAACACCGGCACCACGCTGTATGGCATCGACATGGCCACCGACACGCTGTACAGCCTGGTCGCCAATGCCGGCACCAGCACCGCCATCGGTGGCCTGGGCGTCAACACCATCGGCGTCGCCGGCTTCGACATCAGCGGCGCCACGCGCATCGCCTATGCGGCGCTGACCGACGGCACGACCGGCAAATCCGGGCTGTACACGCTGAACCTGGCCTCGGGGGCCGCATCCTGGGTGGGCGACTTCGGCATCGGCGGCAGCACGTCCATTGCGCCGCCGCTGGTCGACCTGACCGTGGCCGCCATCCCCGAGCCGGGCACCTATGCGCTGATGCTGGCCGGGCTTGCCATGGTCGGCTTCTCGGCAC
>JBJXHB010000051.1:0-7055 GCA_046160725.1 Aquabacterium sp. | reverse complement strand
CCGATCTCCCGGCCGGCATCACCCTGCGCGAGCTGGTCGACGAGCACTGCGGCGGCATGGCCGACGGCCACACGCTGTATGCCTATCTGCCGGGCGGCGCATCTGGCGGCATCCTGCCGGCGCGCCTGGCCGACGTGCCGCTGGACTTCGATACCCTGCAGCCGCACGGCTGCTTCATCGGCAGCGCGGCGGTGATCGTGCTGTCGCAGGCCGACCAGGCGCGCGACGCGGCGCTGGACATGATGCGGTTTTTCGCCGACGAGAGCTGCGGCCAGTGCACGCCGTGCCGGGTCGGCACCGTCAAGGCCGCGGCGCTGATGGCCGCGCCGCAATGGGACCGCTCCACGCTGGAAGACCTGGCGCAGGTGATGGTCGATGCGTCGATCTGCGGCCTGGGCCAGGCCGCACCGAACCCGATGCGCAGCGTGCTGGCCAACTTTGCACACGAAGTCGACGGGACCGCGCCATGACGACGACGCCTGCCGCCGCCGTGCCGGTGGACTTCACGCTCGACGGCCGCGCGCTGCAGGCGGCGCCGGGCGAGACCATCCTGGGCGCCGCGCAACGCGCCGGGGTGGACATACCGCACCTGTGCTTCAAGCCCGGCTACCGCGCCGACGGCAACTGCCGCGCCTGCGTGGTCGAGATCGCCGGCGAGCGCACCCTGGCGCCCAGCTGCTGCCGCGCGCCGGCGCCCGGCATGGCCGTGTCGGTGGACAGCCCGCGGGCGCGCAAGAGCCGCGAGCTGGTGCTGGAGCTGCTGCTGGCCGACCTGCCGGCGCGCGGCCACAAGTGGACCGACGACACCGGCGCGCAGCCGCACGGCGAGCTCAGCAGCTGGGCTGCGCGCGAGGGGGTGACGGTGCGTCCGGCGCTGGCGGCGCTGCAGCGCACGCAACCGGCGGCCGACCTGTCGCACCCGGCCATGGTGGTGAACCTGGACGCCTGCATCCAGTGCACCCGCTGCGTGCGGGCCTGCCGCGAGGAGCAGGTCAACGACGTCATCGGCTATGCCGGCCGCGGCGCCCATGCGCGCATCGTGTTCGACCTCGGCGATGCCATGGGCGACAGCACTTGCGTGGCCTGCGGCGAATGCGTGCAGGCCTGCCCCACTGGCGCCCTGATGCCGCGCACGCGTGTCGGCGACCAGCGGGTGGACCGCAGCGTCGACTCGGTGTGCCCGTACTGCGGCGTCGGCTGCCTGATCACCTACCAGGTGCGCGACGAGCGCATCGTCGCCGTGGACGGCCGCGACGGCCCGGCCAACCTGTCGCGCCTGTGCGTGAAGGGCCGCTTCGGCCAGGACTATGTGCACCATCCGGCGCGCCTGACCCGGCCGCTGGTCCGCCGCGACGGCATGGCCAAGGTCATCCCGGAGGCCGGCACCGACTGGCGCAGCGTGTTCCGCGAGGCGACCTGGGACGAGGCGCTGGCGCAGGCCGCCGGTGGCCTGAGCGCGCTGCGCGATGGCCATGGCCCCAAGGCACTGGCCGGCTTCGGCTCGGCCAAGGGCAGCAACGAGGAGGCCTACCTGTTCCAGAAACTGGTGCGCATCGGCTTCGGCAGCAACAACGTCGACCACTGCACCCGCCTGTGCCATGCCTCCAGCGTGGCCGCGCTGCTGGAGGGCGTGGGCTCCGGCGCCGTCAGCAACCCGGTCAACGATGTCGAGCATGCCGAGCTGATCTTCGTCATCGGCTCCAACCCAACGTCCAACCATCCGGTGGCGGCCACCTGGATGAAGAACGCCGCGCGCCGCGGCGCCAAGATCGTGCTGGCCGACCCGCGCATCACCGACCTGTCGCGTCAGGCCTGGGCGGTGCTGCCGTTCCGGCCGGACAGCGACGTGGCCATGCTCAACGCGCTGATCCACACCATCATCGAAGAGGGCCTGGCCGACGCGGCCTTCATCCGCGACCGCACGCGCAACTTCGAGGCCCTGCGGGACCATGTGCGCGACTACAGCCCGGAGGCCATGGCGCCGGTGTGCGGCATACCGGCGCCCCAGCTGCGCCGGGTGGCGCGCGCCTTTGCCAACGCCCGCTCCGCCATGATCCTGTGGGGCATGGGCATCAGCCAGCATGTGCACGGCACCGACAACGCGCGCTGCCTGATCGCGCTGTGCAGCGTGGCCGGGCAGATCGGCAAGCCCGGCTCGGGCCTGCACCCGCTGCGTGGCCAGAACAATGTGCAGGGCGCCAGCGACGCCGGGCTGATCCCGATGATGTTTCCGAACTACCAGCGCGTCGACAACGCCGACGCGCGGGCCTGGTTCGAGGCCTTCTGGGGCCGGCCGCTGGACCCGCACCCGGGCTACACGGTGGTCGAGATCATGGACCGCGCGCTGGCCGACGACGCCGACCCGCACAAGGTGCGCGGCATGTACATCATGGGCGAGAACCCGGCCATGAGCGACCCCGACCTGCACCATGCGCGGGCCGCGCTGGCGTCGCTGTCGCAGCTGGTGGTGCAGGACATCTTTCTGACCGAGACCGCCTGGCTGGCCGACGTGGTGCTGCCCGCCGGCGCCTGGCCCGAGAAGACCGGCACCGTGACCAACACCGACCGCATGGTGCAGCTCGGCCGCCAGGCGCTGCAGCCGCCCGGCGACTCCCGGGACGACCTGTGGATCATCCAGCAGCTGGCGCAGCGGCTGGGCCTGGACTGGTCCTATGCCGGCCCGCACCACGGCGTGGCCGCCGTCTACGAAGAGATGCGCCAGGCCATGCATGCCGCCATCGGCGGCATCAGCTGGGCCCGGCTGGAGCGCGAGGGCAGCGTGACCTACCCCTGCCACGCGCCGGACGACCCGGGCCAGCGCATCGTCTTCCGCGACCGCTTCGCCACCGACGACGGCCGAGTCCACCTGGTGCCGGCCGGGCTGATCAGCGCCAACGAGCTGCCGGATGCCGACTATCCCTTTGTGCTGATCACCGGCCGCCAGCTCGAGCATTGGCACACCGGCAGCATGACGCGCCGGTCCGGCGTGCTGGATGCGCTGGAGCCGCAGCCGACGGTGTCGATGTGCGGCGCCGACATCGCGCAGCTGGGCCTGTCCGCCGGCGCCATGGCCACGGTGCAGTCGCGGCGCGGGCAGGTCAGCCTGCGGGTGCGCCACGACGACGCCACGCCGGCCGGCGCGGTGTTCATCCCGTTCGCCTTCCATGAGGCGGCGGCCAACCTGCTGACCAATGCGGCGCTGGACCCCTACGGCAAGATTCCGGAGCTGAAGTACTGTGCGGTCAGGGTGACGCCTGGCGGCGACGTGCCGGTGCACGACGGCTACCCGGGCGTTGGCCACGCCTGAGCGAAGCCCTATGGCCGAAGCGGACGCGTTGCCGGCGGTTTGGGCCCGGCTGGAGGCCCTGATCGACTGGGAGCGAGCCCAGCGCGCCCGCAACCGGGTCGATCTTTCGGCGCAGACCGACCTGCTGGACCGGCTGGGCCGGCCGCAGCAGGCCTGCCGCGTGGTGCATGTCACCGGCACCAAGGGCAAGGGCTCGGTCTGTGCGCTGATCGAGGCCGGCCTGACCCATGCCGGCTGGCGGGCCGGGCGCTATGCCAGCCCGCACCTGGAGCATGTGACCGAGCGCATCACGGTCGGCGGCGTGCCCATTGCCGAGGACGCGATGGCCGGCGTGCTGCAGCAGGCCCTGGACGCGCGCGATGCCGCGGTGGTCGCCGGCACACCCGGGCGTGAGGCCAGCTGGTTCGACGTCGTTACCGCCGCGGCCTTCGTGCACAACGCGCAGGCCGGCCTGGACTGGGCGGTTGTCGAGGTCGGCATCGGCGGCCGGCTGGACTCGACCAACGTGGTGCAGCCGGACCTGGCCATCATCACCAACGTCGGGTTGGAGCACACCGACGTGCTGGGCGACACGGTCGAGAAGATCGCGGCCGAGAAGGCCGGGATCATCAAGGCCGGCGTGTCGGTGCTGACCGCCATCGTCCCGGACACGCCGGCGGGCGAGGTGGTGCGCGCGGCGGCACAGCGCCAGGGCAGCGTGCTGACCTGGCTGCCACCGGCCGGCAGTGGCGGCATTGCCGAGACCAACCGGGCATTGGCCCGCACGGCCCTGCGCCTGCTGGGCGAGCGCGGCGTCGTCAGTCCGCGACGCGGCATGCCGCTTGGACCGCAGGACCTGCCCGATGCGGTGGCGCAAGCGGCCGGCCTGCCGGGGCGGCTGGAGGCCTTCGACCTGCCGTGGCCGCAGACGCCAGCTTCGGCCGCGCCCTTGACGACGGCGCCACTGCGCGTGGTGCTGGACGGTGCCCATGTGGGCTTTGCGCTGGCGGCAGTGCTGGCCCAGTTGCAGCAGCAGCCGGCTCAGGCCGGGCCGGCGGTGGTGCTGCTGGCCATCGGCGCAGACAAGCATGCGCAGCCGCTGGTCGCCGCGTTGCAGGGGCGGGCGGCGCATGTGGTGTGCACCGAGCTCGACCACGGCCGGCGCAGCTGGCCGGCCACCGACCTGGCGCGCCTGTGCACGCAGCAGGGGCTGAGCGCCGAGGTCGCCGCCCACCCGCGCGACGGCCTGGCGCGTTGCCTGCAGCGTGTGGCGCCCGGTCAGTGGCTGCTGGTCACCGGCTCGCTTTACCTGGTGGGCGAGTTGCGCGCCGCGGTGCGGCAGGCGGGCGTGCCCGCTTGACCGGCGCGGCCCTGGCGGCGGGCTCAGGCGCCGTCGTGGCGGTGGTCTTGCTCACGGTCTTGCGCGGCGCCCTGGATGCCGCCTTTGGTGCCGCCTTGCCGGCAGCCGACTCGGGCAACAGCAGCGCCTCCAGCTCGGCCATGGCATCGGCCATGTAGACCGCCAGCTTCTGCACCCGCGGCACCGAGGTGTGGCAGGCGGTGAAGCCGAAGTTCATCGTGCCGTTGTAGCTCTCGCAGGTGATGTTGAGCGCCTGGCCATGCGAGACGATGGACGCCGGGAAGATCGACAGCAGCTCTGCGCCCCGGTAGTACAGCGGCTTGTCCGGCCCCGGCACGTTGGAGATGGTGCAGTTGAACATCGGCGGTGTGCGCCCGCCGATGCCGGTGAGCAGCGTGACGATGGTCGGCGCCATCAGCAGCATCGTGTACTGCAGCATGGCCTGGCGCGGCAGGCTCTGCACATGGGCCTTGGCATGCCGCACCGAGCTGCGGATGGCCTGCATCCGCTCCAGCGGGTCCTCCACATCGGTGCCGAGCGACGCCACGATGAAGCTAATGGCATTGCCGGTGCCCTCGTCCCCCTGTGGACGCACCGACACCGGTATGCCGGCGGTCAGGGTCTTCTCGGGCAGCTCTCCGCGCTCCAGCAGGAAGCGCCGCAACGCGCCGCCGCACAGTGTCAGCACCACGTCGTTCAGGGTGCCGCCG
This sequence comes from Aquabacterium sp., assembly GCA_046160725.1. Classification (GTDB taxonomy): domain Bacteria; phylum Pseudomonadota; class Gammaproteobacteria; order Burkholderiales; family Burkholderiaceae_C; genus JBJXHB01. The sequence continues at coordinate 1,699 of JBJXHB010000051.1, read as the reverse complement.
CCAGCCTCGGCCACGGCCCGCAGGCGGGTCATCGCGAACTGCTGCGTGGCGAAGCGGCGCTTCTCGCGCACCCGGCCGTTCAGCGCCGAGCGTGGCGCGTCGAAAGGCACGGCCATGCCGTCGCTCGGGTCGCCGATGCGCTTGAGTATCTTGCCGAAGGCCGCCGCCAGCTGCGGCAGCGACTTGGCCTGCTCGCTCAGGCCCTCGATGGCCGCGGCCGTGGCATTGGCCATGCTGGGCGACGGGCGCGCACGCGCCGGCCGCGACGCCGCCTCGCCGGAACCGGTGGCCCAGAACGGCGGCAGGTTCAGGCTGCGCTCGCGGTCGGTCGACATCGTGCGCTGCAGCATGTTCATGCCGCTGACGCCGTCGATCAGCGAGTGGTGCATCTTGATGAAGAACGCGAAGCGACCGCCCTCCAGCCCCTCGATGATGGTGCACTCCCAGGGCGGGCGCGCCAGGTCGATGGGCGTGCTGTGCAGACGCCCGACCAGCTCGCCCAGCTCGCGTTCGCCGCCCGGCCACGGCAGCGCCGCATGGCGCACGTGGTATTCCAGGTCCAGGTCGTCCGACTCCACCCAGGCCGGCACCGGGTTCTTGTTGAAGGCCCACTTCAGGCGCCGGTTCCAGGGCGCCGCGAAGCTGCGGTGGCTGCGGAACTCCACCATCATGCGCCGCAGGTAGTCCGTCGGCGCGCCCTCGGGCAGACGGAAGGTCAGCAGGCCGCCGACATGGTTGGGCGTGGCGCGCGACTCGGTGAACAGCCAGGCCGCGTCCAGCGCGTTGAGTCGGACGGCGGTCATGCGGAAACCCTCCGCGCTGCGCGCTGCGGGATTCGCACTTGGGGACGGCCCGGCGTGCTCATAGGACAACCCTCCGCGCTGCGCGCCTTCGGGATTCGCACTTGGGGACGGCCCGGCGTGCTCATGCCTCAGGCCTCGTGCCAGACCACGGCCTTGCGCTGCCCGGCCCAGGCCTGGAAGTGGTCGCCGTAGTGCTTCTCGATCACGTTGCGCTTGAGCTTGAGGGTGGGCGTGACGAAGCCGCTTTCCACCGTCCATTGCTCGCTGACCACGGCCACGAAGTCCAGCCGCTCGTGCGGGTCGAGCTGCGCGTTGACCACCTTCAGGTGCGCGGCCAGCTCGTCGGTGAAGGCTTTCCGTGCATCGGCGGCGCGCATGGCGTCCCAGGCGCCGGGCGGCAGCATGGCCAGCGCGAAGGGCTGCGGGAAGGCCACGCCGGACACCATGCAGGCCTCGATGCGGGTGAAGGCGCCCAGCTTGCTCTCGATCGGTGCGGGCGCCACATACTTGCCCTTGCTGGTCTTGAACTGCTCCTTGGCCCGGCCGACGATGCGCAGCCGGCCCTTGTCGTCGAACTCGCCGAGGTCGCCGGTCTTGAGCCAGCCGTCCGCGGTCATGGTCTCGGCGGTCTTCTCGGGCTCCTTGAAGTAGCCCTGCATGTGGGCCGGGCCGCGGGTCAGCACCTCGCCGATATCCGACAGCTTGACCTCGCAGCAGCTGGCCGCGCTGCCGACATAGCCGATGCGTGATTCACGCGGCAGGCTGCTGGTGGCCAGCGCGAACTGTTCGGTCATGCCGTAGCCCTCCAGCAGCTCCAGGCCGAGGCGGCGGTACCAGGACATCACCTCCGGCGGCAGCGGCGCCGCGCCCGTGCCCGCAAAGCGCACCGAGTCCAG
>JBJXHB010000050.1:0-3560 GCA_046160725.1 Aquabacterium sp. | reverse complement strand
CCAGTGCCACCACCGTGCCGCAGGCGCTATCGGGCGCGGCAAGCAGAAATTCCGGCAGCGGGCTGTTGGACCCGGCCACCGCCGGCGTCACCCGGACCGAGAAGAGTGAGCCGCGGCCCGGGCGGCTACGCAGTTCCAGCGGGTGATCCAGCAGCCGTGCCAGTCGTTGCACGATGGAAAGGCCCAGCCCGAGGCCCTGGCTGCGGTCGCGCCCTGGATTGTTCAACTGTACGAACTCGTCGAACACACGTTTCTGGTCGGCTTCTGCAATGCCGGGCCCGGTATCCCAGATGCCGATGCGCAGCATGCCGCCGCGCCGCTGGGCGGCCATCAGTACGCCGCCCGCGCTGGTGTAGCGCAGCGCATTCGACAGCAGGTTGCGCAGCACGCGTTCGAGCTGCACCGGATCGCTTTCGACCCAGTCTTCGGTTGGACGGATGCGCCATTGAAGCGCGCGTGCATCGGCCACGACCGCGAATTCGGTCGACAGGCGGTCAAACACCTCGGTGAGCGCAAATGGCCGCCGCGTCAGGTGCAGCGCGCCGGCCTCCAGGCGTGAAATGTCCATCAGCGCCTCGACCAGGGTATCGAGGGTCTGCACCATGTTCTGCATCGCAATGCCGGTCGCCGCGGCCAGGTGTCCGCCGAGCTGGTCCGCAAGGCGCGCACCCAGGAGCCCCAGGGCGTGCAAGGGTTGGCGCATGTCGTGGCTGGCGCTGGCCAGAAAGCGCGACTTCGCCAGGCTCGCTTCCTGCACCTGCGCCAACAGGCCCTCGCGTTCGAAGCGCAGGCCATGGCTTTCGAACAGCAGGCGTGCGTGGCGGTGCACCAGGCCGATCGCCAGCGCCGCCCCCACCACCACCAATGCGGCGAAATAGACTCCGGTCCAGCTGCCCAACAGCGTGAGTGACAAGGCCAGGGCAGCGACGGCGGGAAATTGCAGGGCCCAATAGGCCTGCGGAACCGGCGCCATCACGTTGACGCTGGCCACACAGGTCACGCAGATCAGCATGGCGCAGAACATCTGTGAGCCCGGGTCGGCCGGATTGAAGTCCATCAGCACGGCACTGCCCCACATCAGGCCGGTCCAAGCGCTGCCGATCACCACGCGACGCTGCCACAGCGCTGCCTGCGCGCTTGCCGCCGCGTCATCTAAGGCCAGGTAGCGTCGCCGCCAGCGCCAGCGCACCGCCAGCAGCAGGGCGCCGCCGGCAAGCCAGAACGCCATCAGCCAGGGTGGCACGCGATCGCCGATGTAGGCCGTCTGCAAACCCATCAACAGCGCCGCGGCGATCAGGCTGGTGCGGCTTTGCTCGAAAAAAATCCGCAGCATCGCGCGCCGTGTGCGGGCATCGGCGGGCGTCGGAATCGACAGGGCGAAGCGGGCCATGCCCGCCATCATGCCGCAGCCGGGCCGGATATGAAACAGCGGCATCCGTTCGGATGGGGTGGGGCATCCGTAAGGCCAATTGCGCGCCGCGCGCTGCCTGCCTACATTGCGGGATCGATGTCGACGCCGCAACGCGGCCGACGGCGGGCCGTGGGTCCGCCCGCTGTGGTGCGGAATTTGTGTGCCTTGCGCATCAAGCGTGACGCGGCGGCGTAGTCGGTATCGCTTTCAGTGGCGCGCTCACGCTCGGCAACCATGCCCTGACACTGGTGGGCTGTATCGCTGTCAGCAATGACGGACAGGATTTCATCGCCGGCGGCAGCGAGGCGCCGGCGCCCATGCCGGGTCGCGCTGTTTCGACGGGCTCGACCAGGCGCCTGACATTTACTCCGGCTTCATGTTGGTCTGCCTGACGACCTCGCGCCACTTGACGATTTCGGTGCGGATGAAGGCGGCATAGTCCTCAGGGTTGCTGCCCACCGGCTCACTGGCGTCGGCCAGAATGCGCTGCTGCAACTCCGGGGTGGCCACGATGCGCGCGACGTCCGCAGAGATCTTCTGCACCAGCGCCGGTGGCGTGGTGCCCGGTGCCATGAAGCCGAACCAGGCGCTGATCTCGAAATTGTTGACGCCGGCTTCCACCATGGTGGGTATCTCGGGCACCGACGGCGAGCGTTTCAGGCCGGTGATGGCCAGCGCGCGCAGGCTGCCGGCCCGGATATGCGGCAGCACCACCGGTGCGTTGTGGAACATCAGTTCGAACTGGCCGCCGATGGCATCAGTGGTCATCTGCGCGCTTGATTTGTAAGGGATACCGGTCATCTGCAGGCCGGCCAACAGGTTGAGCAATTCGCCTGACAGATGCTGGGTGGTGCCGGGGCCGGCGGTGGCGTAGCGGATCTTCTCGCCATCGCGTTTGGCCGCGGCGATCAGATCGCGCACGCTGCGAAACGGCAGGCCTGGATGCACCGTCAGCAGGTTCGGGGTCTTTACCACCAGGCTGACCGGGGTCAGGTCTTTTTGCGGGTCGTAGGGCAGCTTGCCGGCGAACAGCGTGACGTTCACCGCGATCGGGCCGATGGTGTTGTAGAGCAGGGTGTAGCCGTCGCCCGCCGCCTTGGCGACGCGGTCGGTGCCGATGTTGCCGGAGGCGCCGACCACGTTCTCGACGGTGACCGGCTGCCCCCACGCTTCCGCGAGCTTGTTGCCGATCAGCCGGCCCAGGGTGTCCGGCGCGCTGCCGGCCGGGCCGGGCACGATGATGCGCACCGGCTTTTCCGGCCAGGGGCGGGATTGGGCTTGTGCGACGGGTAGGTGTGCGAGGCCGACGGCCAGGATGGTCGCTATCAACAAGGTCGGCGTGTGCTGGCGGCTTGGGTTCATGATTCTGTCTCCGAAATGTTCTTGATTGGTTTTTCTCAAGCGACCGGGCGCACGAACTTCCGCGGCACCTGCACTTCCATGCCCAACAGAATGAACGAGTTGCTCTTGCCGTGACCGTCGAGGTTGAGGCTGCCATTGACCCCGCCTTCGAGCACGTCGTCGATGACGAAGTTGAAGGCCGGCAGCAGCGGCAGGTCGTAGCGCGTGACGCGCGCCGCGCCGCGGTGGGCATAGAGGGCGAGTACCCGTGCCTCGGTCAACTGCTCGGCCAGCATGGTGTAGGCCGCCGGGTCATAGGGCAGCACACTGACATTCAGGCGGTTGCCCTTGTCGCCGGCGCGGCCGTGCGCCACGCTGTGCAGCGGCACCGTGACCAGGCTGTCGTCGCTTGGATTGGCTGGCGTCATGCTGCGATCTCCTGCGCGCTCTTGACCGTATAGCCTGGCGCCAGGTCGGAGGGCAGCATCAGGTAGGAGCGGGTGCGAATCCGTTGCGTGGTGCGCCAGCGCACGCCGCCGCCGCCGGCCGGGCCGCAGCAATACAGGGCCAGCGCCTCGCGCGCGGCCTGGTCGGCGTCGTCCTGGGTGCGCGCCGAAACCGCCAGGCGCACGCGGATGTCCTGCGCCGCGTTATGTATGTCGGCGCGCCAGCGGCCACCGCTGTCGCCCGCGTGCACGCTGGCCACACCGATCAGGTCGACGCGCGCCGCGACCATAAGCGTGCGCAGTTTCAGACGCTCCAGCAGTACGTCAGCCGCCGCGCGCGCCCGCGCCCGGCAGTTCGGCCC
>JBJXHB010000049.1:0-4030 GCA_046160725.1 Aquabacterium sp. | reverse complement strand
GGCGCGGTCTGCGGATCAGCGCGCAAGGCCAGCCAGGCGGCCGGCGAGGTGGCTTCGATCACCGCCAGCGGCACGGCCACCAGCAGCGGCAAGGCAAACAGCAAGGCCGCCACGGTGACCGCCAAGGCAGCGAACACGCGCACGGCCAGCGCGCGGCGGGGCGGTTGCCAGGCCGCCGTTGAAGGACCGACCCGCGGCGACGCCGTTGCGGGCGTGGGTGCGACCTCAAATGCCATAGCGCCTGAGCCACTCCTTTTCCAGCGGGTCGACCCAGCTGCCGTGCGGCTCGGGCCAGGTGGGCGCGGGCTGCCGCACGGCGCCTGGGGCTTGCGCGCTGTCGGCAAAGGCCGCGCGCTGCGCCGCCGTCAGCTTGTCCAGCGCCAGCACCGTGGGGTCGCCCCAATGGCGGATGTCGGCCTTGCGCGCCTGCGCCGCGGGCGACAACAGGAAGTCGGCCACCACCTGGGCCGCGGCCTTGGCGCGGGCGTTGAACGGGATGGCCAGGAAGTGCGTGTTGCCAACGGTGCCGCCACTGAACTGCCAGCTGGTCACGCTGGCCGGCAGCGCCTTGCCGGCCACGTGGTTGGCGGCCTCGTTGGGGTTGAAGGTCAGGCTGATGACCAGTTCACCGTCAGCCAGCATCTGCCGCATCACCGCCGTGTTGGCCGGAAACTGCTTGCCACTGCGCCACAGGTGCGGGTGCAGCGCGTCCAGCGCCCGCCACAAGGGCGCGGTGGCGCTGGCAAAGGCCGCTTCGCTGTACGGGCGCGCCAGCGCGGTGCGGTCGGCGCTGGTTTCGAGCCACACCTGCTTGACGAAGGTGGTGCCGTGGAACTGCGGCGGCTTGGGGTAGGTGAAGCGGCCGGGCGTGCGCCGCGCCCACTCGGTCAGCTCGGCCACCGACAGGGGCGGCGACGGCAGCCGCGCGCTGTCGGCAAAGAAGGTCAGCTGGGCCATGCCCCAGGGCGCTTCCAGGCCGTCCACCGGTTCCGAAAAGTCGACCCGCGTGGTTGGCTTGCCAACCGTGTCCACGTAGCGGAAGTTGGGCAGCTGCTCGGCAAAGGGGCCGAACAGCAGGCCTTCGCGCTTCATCGACAGGAAGTTCTCGCCGTTGATCCACACCAGGTCGGCCGACCCGTCGCTGCGGCCGGCGGACTTCTCGGTGCGCACGCGGCGCACCATCTCCACCGTGTCGGCGAGCTTGACGTGTTCCAGCTGGACGCCGAAGGCAGACTGGACTTCGGCGGCCACCCACTGCAGGTAAGCGTTGATGCGCTCACTGCCGCCCCAGGCGTTGAAGTAGACCGTCTGGCCGCGCGCGGCGGCCAGCGTGCGCGGCCAGTCGGCAGCTTGAGCCCACAGGGTGGACGAACAGGCAGCACTGGCCACACCACCTAGAACAGCCAGCACGTTGCGGCGTCGAAAACTCATCGAGGGATTCTCCAAAAAGGAAGATGCTGCGCCGCCGTCGACCCTGGCTTCAAGACGATTGCGCAGCGGCCAGGCCGTGGCGCCGCAGGGTGTCGATGAACCAGATCTCAAAGTCGAATTCGCCAGCCGCTTCAGCGGTCAGCGCCAGGGCCTCGCCCAGCGTCCTGCCTTGTAGAACGGCGGCTTCAAATGCAGCGTCGTGGACGGAGATGGCGTCAACCGCCACCTTGAAGCCGTCGCGCCGCACGCGCACGGCTTCGGCCCGCTGCTCGGCAAAGGCTTGGCGAACCGCGGCAAAGCGGTCAGGCTCGTCGCTGCGATGGGCTTGCCAGATGGCGTGCACCGGGTGCACCGACGCCAGCACCGCATGGCCGGCTCGCAAGCGCAGCCGAAGCGTGGCGGGGTCGGCCTGTGACAGCCGATCAAGGCCGTCCGCCGCGTTGTCGTCGTCGGCCGCTTGTTCGGCTTGGTGCACCGCCCAATCCAACCGGGCCACGTCGGCCAGATACGGTTCAGATGCCAGTTGCTCAGCCGCGACGATGAAAACCGGCAGCCCGTCGCCCCAGGTGGCCACGTCGCCAAGCAGCGGCGGCTGCGCCTGCCAGAAGGCACGCGCCAGGGCAGCGAACGAGGCTTCGCCCAGCAGAGGCTGCACAGTGGGGTAGGCAGCTACCAAGGCCCGCTCGGCCAGCGCACCGGCATTGGCTTGGTAGGCCTGCAGACCGCGCCGCTTGCGCGCTGGCGTGTCGCGCAACCAGCCTTCCACCACCCCGGGCCGGGCGTCGCCCAGCAAGGCGCGCAGCAGCATCTGCTGGCGCAGGGCCTCGCGCTGCAGATCGGCGCTGGGCAAGGTCATGCCGCCACTGGCACGCGGTGCTGGGCCACCACCGCTTCGGCCCGCGCCGCTTCGTCCAGCAGCACCTCCCCGGCGGGCAAGTCGGTGTCCCATTCCACCAGCGGCGGCCGCGGGCCGAAGCGGCGCGCGGCATGGGCAAAGACCTGCCACACCGGGGGGTGCACGCGGCTGCCGTGGTCGTCGATGACCAGGTCGCCGCTGTCGTCGTAGCCGGCGAGATGGACTTCGCCGACCACGTCGGTCTGCAAGCGGTCAACCCAGCGGCACGCGCTGGCCACGGCGGCGGCATGATCGGGACCGTCAGCGCCGTCACCCTCGTTCAAGGCATTGACCACCAGGTTGTTCACGTCCAACAGCACACCGCAGCCGGTGCGGCGCGCCCGCTCGTTGAAGAAGTCGGGCTCGGCCAGAGCGCCGTCGGCCCAGTGCAGGTAGGCCGACAGGTTTTCCACCAGGATCGGCCGCGCCAGGCGGTCCTGCACGCGCTGCACGTTGGCGGCCATGATAGCCAGCGAAGCCGGCGTGAAGGCCACCGGCAGCAGGTCACTGGCATGCACCACTGGCCCGGCGTGACGGCGCAGCGCGCGGGCAAAGCAGGCGTGGTCGCTCACACGCACCGGGTCGATGCGCTGCACCAGACGCGCCAGGCGGTCCAGGTGCCATTCGTCGAGCCCGGCCGCCGAGCCCAGCGCCAGGCCCACGCCGTGCAAGCTGACAGGCCAGCGCTCGCGCGCCGCCTGCAGCACCTGCAACGCCGCCCCGCCGTCGGCAAAGAAGTTTTCCGAATGCACTTCGACAAAAGCCAACCCGGCCGGGCTGGCCGTCGACAGGGCTTGCGCATAGTGCGGCTGCCGCAGGCCCACCCCGGTAACACCAATGGTGGGCATGGCGGCGGGCCCCGACAACATCCGTGCCGTGGCTTACTTCTTGACCTTGGCCTTGGCTTCTTCAGCCGTCATGCCCTTCATTTCCTTGCAAGTGCCCTTGGCCACGTACTTCCACTCGCCGGGATCACGGTCGACCTTGGACTGGCCTGCGCACGTGTGGGTGCCGGCCAGGTTGGCACAGTCGTTGGCGCCGGCCTTGGCGATGCCGTAGCACTTTTCCTTGGCCTTTTCTTGAGCGGCGACCTGCCCGACCAAGCCCAGGGCCAGGGCGGACGCGAGCGCGGAAGACAGCACGAGACGTTGATTCATGGTTCGAGGCTCCTTGTGGGTGAAGAGATCGGGTTGGACTGAAGGGCTGCCGGCGGCAGATCCGGCCGACAGCGGCAAGGTCGTGCAAACAGGGTGATCCTTACACGGCTCGGCCCATCCGATTTTCTGCCCGGCGCGAATGACCCGCCCCGGACCGCGGCCAGGGGTCAGGCGCTGGCGGGCTTTGGCGGAAAGCGACGAGGCCGGCCGATGGCGCCCCCGGGGCCTCGACCTACTTGCCCAGCCCCATCTGCTTGCCCACGTCGGTGTAGACCCGGGTCTTGTCGCGCATGAACGCGTCCATTTGCTCCGGGCCCACGTTCACCAGCTCAAAGCCGCTTCGGGCCGCCAGGTCCTTCATCTCGGTGTCGTTGTTCAGCGCTGCCCACAGCTCGGCCAGCCGCTTGCGCGCTTCAGGCGGCGTGGCCTTGGGCACGCCGATGCCGCGGTAGGCGCCGTCGACCCAGTCGACACCCAGTTCCTTGAAGGTGGGCACGTCGGGCAACAACGGGTGGCGCCGGTCCATCGCCACCGCCAACGCGCGCAC
>JBJXHB010000048.1:0-7887 GCA_046160725.1 Aquabacterium sp. | reverse complement strand
GGCGCGGTGAGACCCCGCTTGTCGGTGGTGGCGACAAGTTGCCCGCCGCTGTCGAACAGCAACTGGCTGTTCAGGATGGCGCCATCGGTACCGAAGCAGGGCGCGCCGACGGACGCCGCGATGCGGTGGTCGGCGCAGGCCTGCGCGATGCGCTGCAGCGCCGGGCCGACGACCTCCGGCCTGGCCTCCTGCGCGATGCGGCGGTGAAAGCCCGTGACCATCAGCTCCGGGAACACGCACAGCGCCGCACCGACCGCTGCCGCCGCGGACAACATCGCCAGCGCGGTGTCGGTGTTTTCAGCGGTGGTCCAGGCCATCGGCGGTTGGGCAATGGCCAGGCGCAGCGCGGGGGGCGGCGCAGGTGCCGCGTGGGTCGGGCCGACGGTCATGGCCGATGGTAGGGCCGGCGGCCGCCTTCGGCAGGACGGCCGGACCCCATCGCACGGCGTCCGTGTACCCTGCTCTCGTGCGACTGGAGTCCGCCAATGAAAAACATCACCCTGAGCGCTGACGAGGCGCTGATCGAGGCGGCCCGCGAACGTGCACGGGCCAAGAAGACCACGCTGAACGAGCAGTTCCGCCGCTGGCTGGCGGGCTATGCCGATACGGCGGGCCGCCTGCAGCGCTGCGACCAGTTGATGCCCGCGCTGCGCGGGCAAGTCAAAGTGGGACGCAAGCTCAGCCGGGATGAGATGAATGAGCGCTGAGCTCTTCATCGACACCAACGTCCTTGTCTACCACCTGGATGCCGCTGACAAGCGCAAGCACCGCATCGCCGAGGCATCGTGCGCCAGGCGCTGGCCACCGGCAATGCCTGCATCAGCTTCCAGGTCGTCCAGGAGTGGCTGAACACCATGCTGCGCAAGGCCGCCGTGCCGATTGCGCCGGATCAGGCGCGCAACGACCTCGACGTCGTGTTGCTGCCGCTGTTGCAGGTGCTGCCCCCTGGCGCGATGTACCACCGCGCGCTCGATGTGCAGCTGCGCTGGCGCTTCAGCTTCTACGACTCGCTGATCGTCGCATCGGCGCTGGCCGCGGGCTGCACGCGGCTGCTCAGCGAGGACCTGCAGCATGGGCAGCGCATCGAGGGGCTGACGGTGCACAACCCCTTCGCTGCCTGACAGCGCACGGGCGGCGTTGTCGACACTCCGGCCGCCTCACTCCGCCTCACTCCGCCCCGGCAGCGACACCATCACCGGCTGCCCCGGCGCGCTGCAGCCGCTGTCGCAGCAGCGGCCGGGCTGGCGGTTCTGGGTGATCGGACGGGCCGGGTCCGGGGCCAGCACGCCGCGGTCCAGCAGGCGCTCGACCAGCTCGACCTTGCTGCCCAGCGGATAGCGGCGCCAGATCTCCTGCTTCATGGCCGCCGGTGAGCCGCCGCCGTGCAGGCTGATGACTGAATACCAGCCGGCCTGGTAGGACGCGGTCAGGTCCTCGATGAAGCGCGCGGTCTGGATGCGCTTGTCGTAGGGCACCGCCGGGTTGGCGCGCAGCACCTCGGCCAGGGTGGCGGCGGTGGCGGGGTTGTGGTCCTCGTCCGGGCCGGGCAGGGTGACGATCAGCCCGCCGGAGACCTCGTGCGCCAGGCGGTGCATGTCGTAGATCTGGGTGGCCAGCAGCAGCTTGCCGATGTTGGCGTACACCGGCTCGGGCATGAAGATGCCGCTTGAGTCGGCGCTGCCGTAGACGCTGGCGGCCACGCCGCAGGCATAGAAGCCCTCGACGATCTTGATCAGCTCGACCATGGGCTCGCGCAGGCTGCTGACCTGGCCCGGGTCGTCGAAGCCGTTGGCCTCGCACATCAGCGCGCCGGCGCCGATCAGCAGGTCGCCGAAGCCGGCGCGCGCGGCGATGCAGGTGTGGCGGTGGTGGGTGGCGTAGTCGGTGACCAGCGGGCCGGCCTGAGCCCACTGCCCGGCCAGGAAGACGCGCTCCCAGGGCACAGCCACGCGGTCGAAGATCAGCACGCCGGTGGCCTGGCCATAGCGGCGCGAGAACAGCGCCGCGCCGTGCTCCAGTTTGTCGCCGGGGCGGCCGGCCGGACGCGAGACGATGGTCAGGCCGGGCGCGTCCACCGGCACCGCGCAGCACACCGCAAAGGCCGCGTCGGCCTCGACCAGGTTGCGGTGCGGCGTGACCAGGAACTCGTGCATGTAAGGCGCACCGGTGACGATGGCCTTGGTGCCGCTGATGACGATGCCGCGCGCGTTGCGCTCGACGATGTGGACATGGGTGTCCGGGTTGGCCTGCTCGTGCGCGCGGCGGCTGCGGTCGCCCTTGGCATCGGTCATCGCGATGCCCAGCGTCAGGTCGTTCGCCTGCACATGGTCCAAGTAGGCGGTGAAGCGGTCGCGGTGCTCGCGGCCGCTGCCGTGGTGGTCGTCCAGGCGCTGCGCCATCTGCCCGAGCGCGGCCAGGCCGTCGTGGGCCAGGTAGCGCTGCGCGCAGCCGGTCTCCTGGCACAGCAGGCGCACCGCCTCCAGCTTGTTCAGCAGGTCGCCGGCGCTGTCGTCCACCGCCAGCATGCGGTTGACGGTGCGGCCCGTGGCGCGCTGGTGTTGCGTCATCAGCGGTGCCCACTCCGGGCGCAGCGCGGCGTCGTAGGTGAAGGCCATGGCGCGCACGCCGGGTGCCAGCGCCGGCTCGTCGGCCACCGAGGCGACGCGCCGGCCATCGACATACACCACGGGCTTCAGCGCGCGCAGCGACTCCACGTACTGCTCACCGGTCATCAGGCGCGTGGGCGTGGCGGGTGTCAGCGCGGTATCGGGCAGCGGTGCGTTCATGCGGGTCTCCTGCGGGGCGCGAGCCCAGCGTGGGCTCAGTGGCACCACAGCCTACACTGGCCGCCCTCACCGACCTGCCGCCTGGGCGATACCGATGCCACGCCTGCTTGCCGCGACCAGCGCCCTGGTGCTGGTGGACTACCAGCAGCGCCTGATGCCGGCCCTGCACGAGGGCGACGCCGCCGTCGCGCGCGGCCTGTGGCTGGCGGCGGTGGCGCGCGAGATCGGCGTGCCCGTGCTGGGCACCGAGCAGAACCCGGACGGCCTGGGGCCCAACCTGCCGGCGGTGCGCGCCGCCTGCCAGCGCACCCTGGCCAAGCGCCATTTCGATGCCGCGGCCGATGGCCTGGCCGGTGCGTTGCGCGACCTGCCCGCCGCGCCGACGCAGGTGGTGGTCGCCGGCTGCGAGGCCCATGTGTGCCTGATGCAGACGGCGCTCGGCCTGCACGACGCCGGCTTCGAGGTGTTCGTCGCCGCCGATGCCTGCGCGTCGCGCCGGCCAGGCGACCGCAAGCTCGGCCTGCAGCGCCTGGGTGCCGCGGGCTGCACGATGGGCAGCGTCGAAATGCTGGCCTTCGAATGGCTGCAGGCCAGCGACCATCCGCGCTTCAAGGCGCTGCTGCCGCTGCTGCGCCAGGGCCCCATGCTGCCGGCCGGCGGTGCTGTCCCCACCTGATCCGCACGACCGAGAGGACGACATGATCCAGGGCCTGCACCACAACGCCTACCGCTGCCGCGACTCCGAGCAGACGCGCCGTTTCTACGAGGATTTTCTGGGCCTGCCGCTATCGGGCACGCTGGAGATCGGCGAGACCAAGACTGGCCGCGCGACCGAGACGCTGCACACCTTCTATCGGCTCGGCGACGGCTCCTACCTGGCCTTCTTCGAGGCGCCGGACCGGGCCTTCGACTTCAAGGTCCAGCATGACTTCGACCTGCACATCGCGCTGGAGGTGACGCCCGAGGTGCTGCAGGCCATGCTGGCGCGCGGGCGCGCCGCCGGCGTCGACACCCGCGGCCCGGTGGACCACGGCTTCATCGACTCGATCTATTTCCGCGACCCCAACGGCTATGTGATCGAGCTGACAGCGCGGCATGCCGACCACGACGCGCAGATGGACCCGGCCAGCAACGGCGCCAGGGCCAAGCTGGACGGTTGGATGCAGCGCCGGCAGGCGGTGGCCGCGAGCCCGTCGCGCCCGGCTGCGCCCGCGGCCGCAGACGCAAGCGCCGAGGGGCCCTGACCCATGGTCGTCACTTCCACCTTCACGTTCGCCAAGCGCGCATTCGACGACGAGTTCCATGCCCTGGACGAGGTGATCGCCGCCGCCGCGCGGGCCACGCCGGGCTACCTGGGCGAGGAAAGCTGGGAGAACCCGTCCAATGGCCAGGTGTCCAACGTCTACTACTGGGACTCGATGGATGCGCTGCAGGCGCTGATGGCGCATCCGGCGCATCGGGCTGCCAAGCAGCGCCAGCAGCAGTGGCTGGCCGGCTACCAGGTGGTGGTGGCACAGGTGTTGCGCAGCTATGGCGATGGTGGCCTCGCGCATCCGCTGGCCGGCCGGGCGCTGCCGGCGTCTGAGCCGGTTGAACGCGCCGCAACCTCCGTCGAGTAGGTTGACCACCATGTCCTTCCTGGCCTTTCTCGTCGCCGCCGTCGTCCTGGCCGTCACGCCAGGTCCGGGCATTGCCTACGTCGTGGCGCGCACCGCCGCGGGCGGCCGGGCCGAGGGCCTGGCGTCGTGCATCGGCACCGGCATCGGCGGCCTGTTGCATGTGCTGGCCGCCGCCGTCGGGCTGTCGGTGCTGGTGGCGCAGTCGGCGCTGGCCTTCAGCCTGGTGAAGTACCTCGGGGCGGCCTATCTGATCTACCTGGGCATCCGCATGCTGCTGCGCCAGGAGACAAGGTTCGACGTCGGCACGGTGGCGGCGCAGGGCGCGCGGCGCGCGCTGGTCGAGGGCGTCGCGGTCGAGGCCCTGAACGTCAAGACCGCGTTGTTCTTTCTCGCCTTCCTGCCGCAGTTCACCTCGGCGGATGCGCCGCTGGTGCCGCAGCTGGTGCTGCTGGGCAGCATCTGCGTGGCGCTCAATACACTGGTCGACGTGCTGGCCGTGCTGGCGGCGCACCGGCTGCTGCGGTCCGACGCCGCACGCGCGGCCCGGTCGCGCATGATGACCCGCGCCTCGGGCCTGACGATGGTGGGCCTGGGCACCTGGCTGGCCCTGGCTCGCCGCGAAGCCTAGGCCCGCGTCGGCCGAGCCCGCAACGCCGTCTCAATCGACCTCACGCCTTACCCATCAAAAGCTCTGACATGACCCTCCAACGCCGCCTCATCCTCCAGTCCGCCGCCGCCGCCGCGCTGCCCGGCATCGCGCTCGCCCAGCCGGCCTGGCCGCGCCAGTCCATCCGCTTCGTCGTGCCGTTCGCGCCCGGCGGCACCAGCGAGATCGTGGCCCGCACCGTGGCGCAGGAGATGAGCAAGTCGCTCGGCCAGACGGTGTTCGTCGACAACAAGGGTGGCGGCGCGGGCATACCGGCGATGACCGACGTGGCCAAGGCCGCGCCGGACGGCCACACCATCATCCTGGGCCATGTCGGCTCGCTGGCGGTGAACCCGATCATCTTTCCGAACCAGCCCTTCGACGTGAACCGCGACTTCATCCCGGTGACGCTGCTGGCCAAGGTGCCCAACTTGTTCGTGGTGCATCCGGACGTCCCGGCCCGGGACTTCAAGGAATTCGTCGCCTACGTCAAGCGCACCCCGGGCAAGCTGAACTACGGCTCGGCCGGCACTGCCAGCGCCGGCCACCTGGCGATGGAGTACCTGAAGCTGGTGACCGGCATGTTCATCACCCACATCCCGTACCGCGGCACCGGGCCGCAGCTGACCGACCTGCTGGCCGGGCGCACGCAGGCGTCCTCGGCCGGCCTGCCGGCGCTGCTGCCGCACATCAAGAGCGGCAAGCTGCGCGCCATCGCGGTGGGCACGGCGCAGCGCCTGCCCGCGCTGCCGGACGTGCCGACGGTGGCCGAGATGGGCCACAAGGACTTCGAGACCTCGCAGTGGTACGGCATCCTGGCGCCGGCCGGCACGCCGCGCGACATCGTCAAGAGGCTGCAGGAGGAGTCGCTGAAGGCGCTGCGCTCCAGCGCCGTCACCGAGCGCTTCGCCAACGACTCGGCGGTTGGCGGCGGCGGGCCGCCGGAGGAGTTCGCGGCCTACATCGCGCAGCAGCAGAAGATCTGGGGCGACATCGTCCGCCGCGCCGGCATCAAGCCGGATTGATGGCGCAAGCCGATGCGCGCCTGGACGGTTGACGCCGACGACATCCATGTGGCCGAGGACTTCGACGGCACGCTGCTGCACCGCACGCCGGAGATCGACAGCTTCCTGGACGCCGAGCGCGACGACAAGTTCATCGTCATCGCGACCAAGGGTTTTGGCAAGACGCTGCTGCTCAAGGCCAAGCGCATCCTCTACCAGGCCGACGGCCGCTATGTCTGCATGCCCTCGGGCAGCCTGCTGGACAAGCCGATCGGCGACAAGATCTTCGGCCGCGAGTCACTGGCCATCTTTGCCGCCTCGCCGCTGCCGTGGAGCAAGGTCTGGCTGGCGGCCATCGCGCTGGCGGTGCTCAAGCAGGCCGGCGACATCGAGGGCCTGAAGGTCGGCCCGCGGCTGGCCGCGCTGCTGCGCGACCGCGCGCTGCACGGCGTGATCGACCACTTCGTGCGGCTGCTGGACCTGACGCCCAGCGAGCTGCAGCGCTGCGCCGCCGACACCGACGGCCACCTGGTGCCGCGGCTGCGCGCGGTGAAGACCCCGCTGGCGCTCTTCATCGACGGCGTGGACGAGTACTTCAACAAGCATGTGGAGGGCCAGGACGGCCACCCCAGCATCACCGGCGAGCTGGCGCCCACGGTGTGGACCTATGCCCAGCTGGGCCTGGTCGAGGTGGCCTACCAGCTGCGCCGCATCAACCACCATGTCAAGGTGGTCGCGGCGATCCGCAAGGAGGCCTATGCCGCATTGCCGCAGCTCACCGCGATGGCCCAACAGTACCGCGGCAGCGCGGTCGACCTGGCCTATGCGCCGGAGAGCCTGCGCGAGATCTTCGTCAACAACGTGCGGCTGGTGAAGGCCGACCGCATGGTGCGGGCGGCGCTGCTGAAGACCAGCCCGCTGGAGGCCTTCATCGGCCGCACCAGCGTGACCGATGCGACCACGCGCCAGGAGGAGGACGCGCTGGAGTACCTGTGCCGCCACACCCTGCTGCGCCCGCGCGACCTGATGACCATCGGCGAGCGGCTGGCGGCGCTGCGCCCGGAGGAGCGCCGCCACGAGCACCGGCTGAAGGAGGCGGTGCATGCCGCGGCCGGCGAGATCGCGCAGGAGTACCTGGCGGAGATCGCGCCCACCCTGGCCGGCGCGCCGCTGGAGCGGCTGCTGCCGCGGCTGACCAGCAGCGTGCTGACCCGCGCCGAGGTCGAGGCGCTGCTGGAGGACGAGGACGCCGACGGCCGCGGCGGCCACCGCCGCGCGCTGTGGGCACTGCACCGCGTCGGCCTGCTCGGCCATGTGCAGCACGACCGCATCCATGGTCAGTGGCGCCAGCGCTTCCTGCGCCCGGGCGAGGCCTCGCTGGAGCCCGATGGCGCGCTGCCGCAGTCCACCCACTACCTGGTGCACCCGGTCCTGGCCGAGCACCTGGCGCATGCGGACCCGGGCTTTCCGGCGCGGCCGGAGCGCACCAACATCATCGGCTGGGGCCGGCCCTGGCGCGAGGACGCGGCACCGCCGGATGCGGCGGTGGTCGAGCGCCATGCCGCGGTGCTGAAGGCCGACGTGCAGGGTTTCGGCGCGCTGATGCAGGGCGGCACCGATGGCCCGGTGCGGATGGCGCTGGAGGCGGCGCTGCGGGCCTGGTCACCCGCCGGCGCCATCGTCGAGGCCGCGGCCGGCGACTCTGTGCTGATCGTGGCCGACGACCCGATCGCGCTGGCCCAGGCCGCGCGGCACCTGATTGACGAGGTCTACCAGGCACCGGGCCAGCCGCGGCTGCGCGTGGCGCTGCACTACGGCGCGGTGCGCACCCG
>JBJXHB010000047.1:0-3198 GCA_046160725.1 Aquabacterium sp. | reverse complement strand
GTTCCACTTCGCGGCGTCGCAGCGGGCCAAGGCCTTGGTGCCGATCAGCGCCAGCAAACCGATGCCGGCCGCCGCGATCGTCGGACCCCAGCGCCGCCAGGGGAATGCAGGCGCCAGGTCCAGCGCCACCCAGCGCCGCAGCATGCGCTCGCGCTCGGACGGGGCAATGGCCGCCAGCGCCTCGTCGATGATCGGCACCAAGGCCTTGGCCCGCTGCGACGCCGCGAAGTGGAACTGCGCCGGCAGCTCCTGCAGCGTGGCCACCGCCCGCAACACGCCGTCGTTGTCGGCATTGATGCGCAGGTTGGCAAACAGCTTGACCTCGACCGCCGCGTCGGCCCGCCCGGCGGCGACGAGGTTCATTGCATCGGCGCCGCTGGCAGCGTCGACGATGGTGATGTCCGGGTGGCGCTGCTGCAGGACCTCGCGCAGCGGATGCTGTGGCGCCAGCGCCAGGCGCCGCCCGCGCAGGCTGGCCAGGTCCCAGTACAGCGGCGCATCCCGGCGCGCCACCAGCAGGTAGGGCATCTCCACGTATGGCGCCGAGAACCAGAACTCCTTTGTACGCAGCGGCGTACGGGTCAGGAAGGGCACGACGTCGATGCGATCCTCGCGCAGCGCGTCCAGCATCTGCGCCACGCTGTCGAAGGGCACCAGCTCCAGGCCGACACCGAGCTGCCGCGCCACGGCATCGGCCATGTCCGCGGCAATGCCGCTGTGCCGGCCCTGGGCATCGACCTCGTTGAGCAGGCTCAGCCCGCGCACCGCGCCGATGCGCCAGCTCGGCTGGTCGACCAAGACTTCCGTGTGTTTGTTGGTGATGGCACGAGGGCCCGGCTGCGCCACCGACGCTGGCAGGGCGGCCAACGCGGCGGTCAGCTGCGGCGGCGCGGTCTCGCGCATCGTGGCGATGCCCTTGTTCAAGATCCGGGCCAGCGGCGCCCAGTCGCGTCGCACCGCGAAGTGGTAGTAGCCCGATCCGATGTCCAGCAGGCGCTGCACCTCGATGCCCGGCACCGGCGCGCGCGCCAGCAGGTCCAGCGTCGGCAGCAGCACGCCCACATACCCATCGGCGGCGCCGCTGGCCACGGCCTGCAGGGCGGCCGTGGCATCGGCCGTCTCCACCAGCCTGGCGTCTGGATAGCGCCGTGCCAGATGTTCCGCAGCCATGTTGCCGCGCACAACGGCATAGCTGGACCGAGCTGCGTCGCCGGTCGCCCCGCGGCGCGTGAAGACCGCGGTGACCATCGGCGTGACGCCGAGCGTGAAGGACAGGAACTCCGCGCGCTCGCTGTTGACGCCGACCGACATCAGCATGTCCACATCGCGGCGCTGCGCCGCCTTTACCACCGCGCTCCAGCTGTCGAAGACCACCGGCCGCAGGCGCAGGCCATAGACGCGTGCCAGACCGGCCAGCATCTCCGGATGGACGCCGGAGATCTCGCCGTCGTCG
Organism: Aquabacterium sp.; assembly: GCA_046160725.1. GTDB lineage: Bacteria > Pseudomonadota > Gammaproteobacteria > Burkholderiales > Burkholderiaceae_C > JBJXHB01. The sequence continues at coordinate 1,745 of JBJXHB010000047.1, read as the reverse complement.
CCGATCACCTCGTAGGGCCGGAAAGAAGGTCTCGCGAGGCCTACGCGCACCTCCGGCAATGCGGTCAGGTAGGCACGCTCGTCGTCGGAAAGCACCTGCGGTCCGACAACCGGTGGTGCAGCACCCTGCGGCGAGCGAAAGCGCCAGGACAATCCGGCTGATGGCGGCGGCAGGGCGCCAGCCGGCGCGGCGGCTGGCGGTGCCGACGATGCCGGCTGCGCCCAGGCCGGCAATGGCAGCGTGCCTGCGGTCAGGAGCGACAGCACCTGCATCGCAACGCATGCCAAGGCCCGGCACACGACCTGCGCCCTATCGCAAGACCAGGCCCATGCCCATTTGCGAGTCACCTGCGGCCACCTCCGGCAACGGGGCGGCGCACGTCAGGCGGGCCGCATGCGCCGATTATGTGGGTCGCCTGCCGCATCCACATGCCGGTGCCTTGACAAGCCGGGCCGCCGCCGCAAGCATGCCAGCTTTGCGCGCCACCGGCGTGCGCATCGCCACAGGAGACCATCATGGCCAAGGGACAGCTGCGCGGCAACAAGGAAACCAAGAAGCCCAAGAAGGACGACGGCAAGTCCAAGCCGCTGCCCACGGGCGCGGTGACGGCGCCGATCACCACGCAGATCATGGAGCGCGGCAAGAAGAAGAACAAGCCCTGAGCGCGGACCGGCCGCGGGCGCGGCCGACGTCAGGTCGGCGCCGCTGCGCGGCCTGACCTACTCGGGCGCCGCTGCGCGGCGCTGGGCCAGCCCGACGAACCAGTCGACGCTGTCGGCATTGGCCATGGCGTCGCGCTTGAGCACGCTGTCGGCGGCGGCACCCAGCAGCAGCTTCTTGACCGGCAGCTCCATCTTCTTGCCGCTCATGGTGCGCGGGATGGCCGGCACCTGGTACACCTCGTCGGGCACGTGGCGCGGCGACAGCGCCTCGCGGATCACGCGCCGGGTGCGCTCGGTCAGCGCCGCGTCCAGCACCAGGCCCTCGCGCAGCACCAGGAACAGCGCCCTCCAGCTCGGCCGTGCCCATGCGCACGCCCTGGCGGTTGATGGTGGCGTCGCTGCGGCCGTAGATGATGCTCTGGCCGTCCGGCAGGAAGCGGATCCAGTCGCCGTGGCGCCACACGCCGGGGTACATGTCGTAGTAGCTGTCGCGGTAGCGGCGGCCATCCGGGTCGTTCCAGAAATACAGCGGCATCGACGGCATGGGCTGCACGATGACCAGCTCGCCCACTTCGTCGACCAAGGGCCGGCCGCGGCCCTCGGCATCCGGCTCGCTCCAGGACTGGGCGTCGATGCCCAGGCAGGGCGCCTGCATCTGCCCGGCCACCATGGGCAGCCCGCGCACGCCGCCCACGAAGGCCGCGGCCACGTCGGTGCCGCCGGAGATGACGCTCAGCCAGACCGGCTCGCCGCCCGGGCGCGGCAGCTCGCGCCAGAGCCACTCGAAGCTCTCCGCGTTCAGGGGCGAGCCGGTGGCGCCCACCGCCCGCAGCGCGGACAGGTCGCCGCAGTCGGACGGCCGCACGCCGGCTTTCTCGCTGGCGGCGAAGAAGGCACTGCCGGCGCCGAAGTAGCTGCTGCGGGTGGCCGCCGCAAAGCGCCACAGCACGCCCCAGTCCGGCGCCAGGCGGTTGCCCTGCGCGTCGACCAGCCGGCCCGAGGCATTGCCCTCGTACAGGCAGACGGTGGTGCCGCCCAGCAGCGCGTTGACATGGCCGTTCCAGACGATCCAGGTGGTGCTGG
>JBJXHB010000046.1:0-8587 GCA_046160725.1 Aquabacterium sp. | reverse complement strand
CCGATCTCCGGCGCGGCGGGCGGGCGCGCCCTGGGCCGCGGCACAGCCCGCCGACCAGTCGGCCTGACGGGACCGACGGGCAGGACGCGGTCGATGTCGGTTGCCGAATCGTTTGCCCAGGCCAGCGGCCAGCACGACGCGGCGCGCGAGCATGCGTTGCAGCAGGTGCTGGCCCGCGTGGCCGCGCAGGACATCCGGCTGGTGCGCATCGCCTGGTGCGATGTGCACGGCCTGTTGCGCGGCAAGACCGTCACCGTCGCCGCATTGGAGCGCGCCATGCGCCAGGGCATCGGCATGGTCAGCACGCTGATGCTCAAGGACACCTCCGACCGCACCGCTTACAAGGTGTTCGAGCCCGACGGTGTGGCGGGGCTGCCGGGCTTCGGCCAGGCCAACAACCTGGTGCTGTTGCCCGACCCGGCCCGATTCGTCAGCCTGCCCTGGTCGCCGGGCAGTGGCTGGATGCCGGCCCAGCCCTGGTTCCAGGATGCGACGCCGGTGACGCTGGACACGCGGCATCAGCTGCAGCGGGCGCTGCAGCGCCTGCACGACCGCGGCATGGGCCTGCGTTGCGGCCTGGAGGTGGAACTGCACATCTACCGGCTGGTCGGCACCCAGGCGCAATTGGACCCAGCCCAGGCGGCCTGGCCGGGGCCTGCGCCAGAGGTGGCCCTGATCCACCCGGGCTATCAGCTGCTGGGCGAGGCCTGGTACGACATGGCCGAGGAGCCGCTGCGCATCATCGAGCAGACCGCGCACGCGCTGGACCTGCCGTTGACGTCGCTGGAAGTCGAACTCGGCCCGTCCCAGGTCGAGGCGGTGTTCGATGCCACCGATGCCTTGACCGCTGCCGACAACATGGTGCTGTTCCGCAGCGCGGTGCGGTCGGCCCTGCGCCGCGCCGGCTACCACGCGACCTTCATGTGCCGGCCGCCGTTTCCGAACATCATGTCCAGCGGTTGGCATCTGCACCAGTCGCTGTTCGATGCGGCCAGCGGCCGCAACCTGTTCTGCCGAGAGGCGCCGGCGCCGGACAGCACGCCGCTGGACGCCGGCCATCGCCTGTCCGACATCGGCGAGCACCACCTGGCCGGGCTGCTGGCGCACGCGCGCGGCATGTCGGTGTTTGCCACGCCCACCGCCAACGGCTATGGCCGCTTCAAGCCGAACGCGCTGGCGCCGCAGCAGGTGCAGTGGGGCCACGACAACCGCGGCGCCATGCTGCGCGTCGTCGGCGCCGCCGGCGACCCGGCCACCCGCATCGAGAACCGGGCCGGCGAGCCCGCGGCCAACCCGTACCTGTACATGGCCTCGCAGGTCCATGCCGGCCTGGATGGGCTGGAGCGCCGGCTGCGCGCACCACCGGCCACCCGGTCGCCCTATGACGCTGTGGGTGAGGCCCTGCCGTCCAGCCTGCCAGAGGCCCTGACGGCATTGCGAAGCGATGCGGTCATGGTGGGTTGCTTCGGCGACGCTTTCGTCGACTACCTGTGCCGCCTCAAGCAGTCCGAAGCGACGCGCCATGCCGACGCCGACGACCTGCCCGAGTTCGAGCGGCGTGAGTACTTCAGCCGGCTGTGAAGATCAGCCTGCACTTCCTGGCCGCGGATGCAGCCGCTGGCGGGCCGGACCGGGGCCGCCTGGTGCAGGCCGCCACCGGCATCAGCCTGATGCGGGCGGCACTGGATGCCGGCATTGACGGTATTGCGGCCGATTGCGGCGGCGCGCTGTCCTGCGGCACCTGTCACGTGGTGCTGTCGGCGGCCTGGGCTGCAAGGTTGCCGCCGGCCGATGCCGAAGAGCAGGCCATGCTGGACTTCGTGGCCATGCCACGGCAGCCCCACAGCCGGCTCAGCTGCCAGGTCGTTCTGGCCGATCGACACGACGGGCTGACCGTGGTGCTGCCGACGACACAATACTGACCCTTACCCAGACCCGATCGCCGACATGAGACTGCTGGAATCGCTGGCCCGGCTCTGCGCCGTGGCCGCCGGCGTGCTGCTGACCACCATCACGCTGATGACCTGCGTCAGCGTGATCGGCCGCAACACCACGGGCTGGACGCTGGTCGGCGACTTCGAGTTGTCCGCCTCGGCGGCCGGTGCGGCCATTGCGCTCTTCCTGCCCTGGTGCCAGATGCAGCGCGGCCACATCATCGTCGACTTCTTCACCAACCGGGCCAGCCTTGCCACGCAGGCCCGGCTGGACCGGCTGGGCGCGCTGCTGATGGCCGCGATGATGGGGCTGATGGCCTGGCGCAGCACGATTGGCGGCCTCAACGCCTGGAAATCCCAGTCCGGGTCGATGATGCTGGGCTTTCCGGAGTGGATCGTCTATTGCGGCATCGTGCCGCCGCTGGTGCTGGCCGCGCTGGTCGCCCTGACACAGGCGCTGCGAGGCTTCGACGCCAAGGCACCCGCATGACGCCGATCGCGCTGACGCTGATGATCTTCGGCCTGATGCTGGCGCTGATGGCGCTGCGCGCGCCGATCGCCGTCGCGATGTTTACCGCCGGCTGCGTGGGCTACGTGGTCCAGGCCGGCTGGATGCCGCTGGCCAGCTTCCTCAACACCCAGGCCTTCGCCCGCTTCGCCAGCTACGACCTCAGTGTCATCCCGTTGTTCATCCTGATGGGCAACTTCGCCACCCAGGGCGGCATCAGCCGGGCGCTGTTCCAGTTTGCGGCCGCTGTGATGGCGCGCTTCAGGGGCGGGCTGGCCATGGCGTCGGTCATGGCATGCGCAGCCTTCGGCGCGATCTGCGGCAGCAGCGTGGCCACTGCCGCCACCATCACCCAGGTCGCCCTGCCCGAAATGCGGCGCCATGGCTACAGCGGTCGCCTGGCCACCGGCACCCTGGCGGCCGGCGGCACGCTGGGCATCCTGATCCCGCCGGCGGTGCCGCTGGTGATCTATGCCATCCTGACCGAGCAGAACATTGCGAAGCTGTTCGCCGCCGCCATGGTGCCGGGCCTGATCGCCATGCTCGGCTACATGGCGGCCATTGCCATCTATGTGCGGCTGGTGCCGGGCCAGGCGCCCGAGCATGACGAGGCGCCGCGGCTGACGTTGCAAGCGCTGTCCGGCATCGCGCCCATCGCCATCATCTTCCTTGTGGTCTTCGGCGGCATCTACGGCGGCAAGTTCACGCCCACCGAGGGCGCCGCCGTCGGGGCGGCGGCGACCTTCATCGCCGCGCTGATCAAGCGCGAGATCGACTGGCCGAAGTTCAAGCAGTGCTTCTATGCCACGGCCGAGGCGTCGGCCATGATCTTCATGATCTTCCTCGGCGCCGACCTGATGAACGCAGCCCTGGCGCTGACCCAGGTGCCGGCGCAGCTGTCCGGCGTGGTCCAGGGCTGGGGCCTGCCGCCGTTGGCGGTGGTGGCCGCCATCTTGCTGTTCTATGTCGTGCTCGGTGCCGTGATGGACGAACTGAGCATGATCCTGCTGACCATCCCGATCTTCTTTCCGATGGTCATGGGCCTGGACTTCGGCATGCCCAAGGAGAGCGTGGCGATCTGGTTCGGCATCATGGTCCTGATGACCGTCGGCTTCGGCCTGCTGGCGCCTCCGGTGGGCCTGAACGTCTATGTCGTCAACGGCATGGCGCGCGACGTGCCGATCGCCGAGAGCTACCGCGGCGTGATGCCGTTCCTGATCAGCGACACGCTGCGCACCATCGTCCTGCTGCTGTTTCCGCCGATCAGCCTGTGGCTGGTCCGATATGTCGGCTGACCTGGTGGCGAGTCAGGGTTATCCGCGACCACGCACCGGCGCCGCTGCCGTTACCTTGCAACACCTTGATCCAACCGACCCTTTGATGGAGATGCCCACATGAAACGCCGTTCATTCGTCCAGGGTGCCGCCGCTGCGGCGGCGCTCGGTGCCACTGCAACTGCCCAGTCCCAGCAGACCGTGACGCTGAAGTTCCATACCTTCATGGCGCCCATGAGCAACGTCTGGCTGACGATGCACAAGCCCTGGATGGAAAAGGTCGAGAAGGAGAGCGGCGGGCGCATCAAGTTCGAGGCCTACCCGGCCATGCAGCTGGGCGGCACGCCGGTGCAGCTGTACGACCAGGCCCGCGACGGCGTGGTCGACATCGTCTGGACCCTGCCGGCCAACACCGCCGGGCGCTTCCCGCGCATCGAGGTGTTCGAGCTGCCGTTCATGATGAACAACGCCGAGGCGACGTCCAAGGCCTACTGGGAGTACTTTCAGACCCAGTGCCCGGACGAGTTCAAGGAGACCCATGTCGTGGCGCTGCACGTGCACGGGCCCGGCATGTTCCATTCCGCGAACAAGCCGATCCGCAGCGTCGCCGACCTCAAGGGCATGAAGGTGCGCGGCCCGACCCGACAGATCACCAAGATGCTGGCGTCGGTCGGCGCCACACCCGTGGGCATGCCGCTGCCGCAGATCCCGGACGCCCTGAGCAAGGGCACGGTCGAGGCCTGCGTGATCCCCTGGGAGGTGGTGCCCTCGGTCAAGGTGCACGAGCTGACCAAGTACCACAGCGAGTTCGACAACAGCGCCGGCGCCCTCTACACCACCACTTTCGTGATGGCGATGAACAAGGCCAAATACGACAGCCTGCCGCCGGACCTGAAGAAGGTGATCGACAACAACTCCGGCATGGCGGCGTCGGCCTGGCTGGGCAAGACCCAGCAGGGCAACGACCCGGTCGGTCGCAAGGCGGCGGTCGACCGCGGCAACACTATCCATCAGTTCACCGCTGCCCAGCGCGAGGAGTTCGTCAAGCTGTCCAGCCTGATCGACGACGAGTGGGTGGCCGACATGGACAAGCGCGGCTTCAAGGGCAAGGCGCTGCTGGACTCGGCCAAGGCGCTGATCGCCAAGCACGGCCGGGGTTGACGGCAGCAGGGCCCGCGTTGTCGGCCGTGCGCCGGCACCGCGGCCCGCCCGCTCGCGCAGGGATATCCCCGCGCGGGCCGCTGGGCGGCGTCCCTAGAATCGGGTGATCCTGACACCCCATCCTGAGAGGAGCGCTGCCATGCCCACACGCGAGCGCAATACCGGCGCCGACGCCAGCCATGGCGAGCCCGGTAACCGGGTGCTGAAGAAATACCCAAACCGCCGCCTCTACGACACCCGCAGCAGCAGCTACATCACGCTGGCGGATGTCAAGCAGATGGTGCTGACCGCCGAGTCCTTCGAGGTGCGCGACGCCAAGACCGGCGAGGACATCACGCGCGCCATCCTGCTGCAGATCATCCTGGAGGAGGAGAGCGGTGGTGTACCGATGTTCACCAGCCAGATGCTGGCGCAGATCATCCGCTTCTACGGCCATGCGATGCAGGGCGTGATGGGCCAGTACCTGGAGAAGAACCTGCAGACCTTCGTCGACCTGCAGACCCGGCTGGCGGAGCAGAGCAAGGGCCTGTACGACCCGAAGACCCTGACGCCTGAGATGTGGACCCAGTACATGACCGGCCAGGCACCCATGTTGCAGGGCCTGATGGGCAACTACCTGGAGCAGAGCAAGACCTTGATGATGCAGATGCAGGAGCAGATGCAGCAGCAGGCGTCGGTGCTGTTTCCCGGCCTGGGCGGCGGCAAGCGTTGAGCGGCCCGGCTGAAGCAGGGGCGGTGCAGGTGCCAGTGGCCGCTGGTGCGGTGCCGCGCATCGGTTTCGTGTCGCTGGGCTGCCCGAAGGCTCTGACCGACTCGGAGCTGATCCTGACCCGGCTGTCGGCCGAGGGCTATGCCACCAGCAAGACCTTTGCCGGTGCCGACCTGGTGATCGTCAACACCTGCGGCTTCATCGACGACGCGGTGCGCGAGAGCCTGGACACCATCGGCGAGGCGCTGGCCGCCAACGGCCGCGTCATCGTCACCGGCTGCCTGGGCAAGCGCGAGGGCGAGGGCGGCGGCAACCTGGTGCAGCAGGTGCATCCCAAGGTGCTGGCGGTGACCGGTCCGCATGCCACCGACGAGGTGATGGACGCGGTGCACCGGCATGTGCCCAAGCCGCACGACCCCTTCGTCGACCTGGTGCCGGCGCCGCAGGCGGTGCCCGGCGTGGGCATCAAGCTGACGCCGCGCCACTATGCGTACCTCAAGATCAGCGAGGGCTGCAACCACCGCTGCACCTTCTGCATCATCCCCTCAATGCGCGGCGACCTGGTATCGCGGCCGGTGGGCGACGTGCTGGCCGAGGCGCGCGCCTTGTTCGCCTCCGGCGTCAAGGAACTGCTGGTGGTGAGCCAGGACACGTCGGCCTACGGCGTGGACGTCAAGTACCGCACCGGCTTCTTCGACGGCCGGCCGGTGCGCACCCGCATGACGGAGCTGTGCGCGGCGCTGGGCGATCTCGCCGCGCCGCATGGGGCCTGGGTGCGACTGCACTATGTGTATCCCTATCCGCATGTGGACGAGCTGTTGCCACTGATGGCCGACGGCCGCGTGCTGCCCTACCTGGACGTACCGCTGCAGCATTCGCACCCGGATGTGCTGCGTCGCATGAAGCGCCCTGCCAGCGGCGAGCGCAACCTGGAGCGCATCCTGGCCTGGCGCGCGGCCTGCCCGCAGCTGGTGCTGCGCTCGACCTTCATCGTCGGCTTCCCGGGCGAGACCGATGCGCAGTTCGAGCACCTGCTGGCGTTCATGCGCGAGGCGCAGATCGACCGCGCCGGCTGCTTCGCCTACTCGCCGGTGGCCGGTGCGGCGGCCAATGACCTGCCCGGCGCCGTGCCAGAGGACGTCAAGCAGGACCGCCGCGCCCGCTTCATGGCCGTCGCCGAGGCCGTGTCCAACGCGCGGCTGCAGCAGCGTGTCGGCAGCGAGATGCAGGTGCTGGTGGACCATGCGCCGGCACTCGGCCGCAAGGGCGGCCGCGGCCGCAGCTGGGCCGATGCACCGGAGATCGACGGCGTGGTGCAGCTGCTGCCGCCAGCCAAGGCCAGCAAGACCCTCAAGGTGGGCACGTTCACGCGCGCCCGCATCGTGGCCGTCCAGGGGCATGACCTGGTCGGCGAGCCTGTCTGAACGAGACCCCATGAGCGACCCAACGCCCACCATCACCGGCCTGATCCACCACCCCTACTTGCCGCCGTCCAACTGGGCCGCGGTCGCGCCCGGCGTGTTCAAGGCGTCGACCGTGATGTTCCCCAACGTCGCCGCGCTGCGTGCGCGCAGCTGGAAGAGCCGCGACGGCTACACCTACGGCCTGCACGGCTCGCCGACCAGCTTCACGCTGGAGGAGCGGCTGGCCACGCTGGAAGGCGGCAGCCACTGCGTGCTGGCCCCCAGCGGCCTGGCCGCGATTGCCATGGTCAACGTCGCCTTGCTGAAGGCCGGTGACGAGGTGCTGCTGCCGGATAACGTCTACGGCCCGAGCAAGGAGATGGCCCGCACCCTGCTGGCCGACTGGGGCGTCACGCACCGGTTTTACGACCCCATGGACCCGGCCGACCTCGATGCCAAGATCGGCCCGCACACCCGGCTGGTCTGGCTGGAGGCGCCGGGCTCGGTGACCATGGAGTTCCCGGACCTGCTCGGCCTGATCGCGGTGGCGCGGCGCCGAGGCGTGCTGACCGCGCTGGACAACACCTGGGGCGCCGGGCTGGCGATCCGGGCCTTTGACCTGGGCGTGGATATCTCGATGCATGCCCTGACCAAATACCCCAGCGGCGGCGGCGACGTGCTGATGGGCTCGGTCGTCACGTGCGACACGGACCTGCACCACCGCATCCTGCAGGCCCACATGCGGCTGGGCATCGGTGTCGGCGCCAACGACGTCGAGTTCATCCTGCGCGGGCTGCCGACCATCGAGCTGCGCTACCGGGCGCACGACGCGGCCGCGCGCGAGCTGGCCCAGTGGTTGGCGGGGCAGCCGCACATCAGCCGCGTGCTGCACCCCGCGCTGCCCGGCGCGCCCGGGCATGCGCACTGGAAGGCCACCTGCACCCTGGCGGCCGGCCTCTTGTCGGTGCTGATCGACCCTCAGCTGCCCTCGGCAAGGGTCGATGCCTTCTGTGACGCGCTGAAGCTGTTCAAGATGGGCTATTCCTGGGGCGGGCCGGTCAGCCTGGTCGTGCCCTACGACCTGGCGGCCATGCGCGACGACCGCACCGCCTTGCCCGGGCACCTGGTTCGGTTCTCGATCGGCCTGGAGGCCGTGGCAGACCTGAAGGCCGACCTGGCGCAGGCGTTGCAAATGCTTGCATGAATCCGCGGTGCTGCCCCCCCTGCCCAAGGGGGGTGTCCCTGGGGACATGAGGACTAGACTGCATCCCAGATCGAAACCACCTGGAGTACCCACATGAAGAACTCGCTACACATCGCGCTGATCGCAACGGCCTCGGCCGTCCTGTCCATGTCGGCGCAGGCCGCAACGGCCGTTGCCGCCGAGATGAACCTGAGGGCCACCGCAGAGGTTGACGGCGGTTTCGACGTCATTGACTCCAATGCAGCCTGGGGCCCGATCCTGGGCTCCCTTTCCATCGGTGCCGTGGCGGTCAGCAGCAACGGTGAAGGCAGCGAAGTCGTCGTCCAGGGTTACGGCAATGCCGGTTGGTCCAGCGCCGATGCGGGTGGCGTCTCGTTCGAAGGCTATAGCTGGT
>JBJXHB010000045.1:0-13021 GCA_046160725.1 Aquabacterium sp. | reverse complement strand
GCCCTGGCATCCGCCGCAGGACCGGCCGGCCGCGGCCGGGTCACCGGTGACGCCCGCAGCGCCGCCATATGCCGCACCACCGTTCGCCGCGCCGCTGCCGCCGCAGCCGGTGGTGACCACCGCGCGGCTGTACCCCGTCAACGACATCGGCGCGCGCGGCGGCATGCTCACCGCCACCATCGTCGACCAGCAGGATGGCCGCGGCCGGCTCACCCTGGGCTACCCGGGCGAGCTGCTGCAGGGCGAGGCCACGCGCGTCAACGGCACCCATCCGGGCTTCGGCCGCATCTACCAGGAGGCGCTGGGCACCCCGCCCGGCGCCATGGCCGGCAGGCGCGGCATTGCCAACGCCGTCAGCCCGCGCGGCGTGCATGCCCAGTGCGAGTACGTGCTGACCGCGCCGACGCAGGGCACCGGCGCCTGCGTGTTCTCGGACGGGGCGAAGTACCAGCTGCACTTCGGCTGACGGCCGCGTCGCGCGGGCCGGGCCTCGGTTGCCCGCTCAGCCGAGCAGGCAAGTAACCGGCACCGCCCACAGGCGGTCACCGAAAGGCAGGGCCAGCTCGCCGTCGTACAGCACCAGGCCCAGCCGCAGGTCGGTGCCGGCGGCCCGGGCCAACCAGCGCAGGCCGTCGAAGTCCGATCCGCGCACGGTCGCACCGGCCTTGACCTCGATGCCGACCAGTGCGCCGTCGTCGCGCTCCAGCACGTAGTCCACCTCATGCTGGTCCTTGGTGCGCAGGTAGCTCAGGCGCAGAGGCTCGTCGCGCCAGCTCATCTGGCGCCGCAACTCGGCACCGACCCAGGTCTCCATCAGCACGCCGTACGGCGTGCGGTCGGCCGCCAGGCGACCCGCGTCGATGCCCTTCAGCGCCGCCAGCAGGCCAGAGTCGAGGAAGTGCAGCTTCGGCGTCTTGACCAGCCGGCTCAGCTCGTTGCGATGCCAGGGCTCCAGCCGCCGCAGCAGGAACAGCGTCTCGAACAGGCCCAGGTGCCGGCGCGCTGTCTTCTCGTCCAGCGACAGCGCCGCGCCAAGGGCCGCATAGTTGGTGATCTGGCCGGCCTGTGCGGCAGCGGCGCGCAACAGCCGCGGCATCAGGTCGAGCCGGTGGACATCGGCGATGTCGCGCACGTCGCGCTCGACCACCGCGCGCAGGTACGCCTGGGCCCAGGCGCGGCGGCGCTCGGGCTGGCTGCGCAGCCGCATCGGCGGATAGCCCCCGGTCAGCACCTCGTCCATCAGCGCGGTGCGGTCATGGGCCGGCCATCCCGGCGGCGGCGGCACCACGCCGTCGAATACCCGCTCAAGGAAGCGGGGCTCGACGCCGCGCACCTCGGCCGCCGACAGCGGCAGCAGGGTCAGCACCTCCATGCGGCCGGCCAGGCTGTCGGCCACGCGCGGCACGGCCAGCAGGTCGGCCGAGCCGGTGAGCACCCAGCGGCCCGGCGTGCGGTGGGTGTCCACGGCATGTTTCAGTGCCGGCAGCAGGTCGGGCGCGCGCTGGATCTCGTCGATCACCGCGCCCGACAAGCCGAGCAGGAACTGCAGCGGGTCGGCACACGCTGCGGCCAGCACGCGCGGATCGTCCAGCGTGAGGTAGGGCCGGCCGGGGCCGGCCAGCTGCATCGCCAGCGTGCTCTTGCCGCACTGCCGCGGGCCGTTGATCAGCACCACCGGCGTGTCGGCCAGCGCGGTCTGGATGCGCCGCAGCAGGAAGCGGGGATGCAGGGCGGCTGGCATGGGTGCTGCGGCGTGGCGATGACTCTGACCGATCCGGATTTTAGTCACGTCCAATCCGGATTACACAGTCGTCCAATCCGGAATTTTAGGACGAGATACCCGGCATCGTCAGGCCTTGAGGTACTCCGCCCGCGTGCCCAGCCAGCGGTCCACGTGGGCCTGGGCGGCCTGCGGATGCCGGGCCAGCAGCTGCGGCGCCAGTTGGCGCGCGCGGGCCAGCAGCGGGGCGTCCTCGGCCAGGTCGGCAAAGCGCAGCAATGCGTCGCCGCTCTGGCGCGCGCCCATGAACTCGCCGGGGCCGCGGATCTCCAGGTCGCGCCGGGCGATCTCGAAGCCGTCGGTGGTCTGCGCCATGGCGCGCAGCCGGTCGCGGCCGGTCGGCGACAGCGGCGCGGCATACAGCAGCACGCAGACGCTGGCGGCGCTGCCGCGGCCGACGCGGCCGCGCAGCTGGTGCAGCTGCGCCAGGCCGAAGCGCTCGGCATGCTCGATCACCATCAGGCTGGCATTGGGCACGTCCACGCCGACCTCGATCACCGTGGTGGCCACCAGCAGCGCCATCTGGCCGCCGGTGAACAGCGACATCACCGCCGCCTTCTCGGTGGCGGGCATGCGGCCGTGCAGCAGGCCGACCATGGCCTGCGGCAGCTCGGTGGTCAGCAGCCCATGGGTCTCGATGACGCTGCGCAGCTCGGGCGCGTCGGCGTCGCCGCGCCGGCTGCCGCGCGTTGTTGGCGCGCCGGCCAATGCGCCAGGTGCGCCGGGCACACCGTCCGCGCCGGCCGCCGCGTCGGCATCGGCCGCGTCGTCGATCAGCGGGCACACCCAGTAGGCCTGGCGGCCGCGCGCCACCTCGTCGCGCACGCGGGCGATCACCTCGTCACGCCGGGCCTGCTCGAACACCTTGGTCAGCACCGGCGTGCGCCCCGGCGGCAGCTCGTCCAGGGTGCTGACATCCAGGTCGGCGAAGTAGCTCATCGCCAGCGTGCGCGGTATCGGCGTGGCGCTCATCATCAGCAGGTGCGGCTCCACGCCCTGGGCGGCCAGCTTGCGGCGCAGGGCCAGCCGCTGCGCGACGCCGAAGCGGTGCTGCTCGTCGATCACCGCCAGCCCCAGCCGCGCGAAGGCCACGCCGTCCTCGATGACGGCATGCGTGCCCACCACCAGCTGGGCCTCGCCGCTGGCCACCTGGGCCAGCGCCTTGTCGCGCACGCGGCCCTTGCGCGAGCCGGCCAGCCAGGCCACGGTGACGCCCAGCGGCTGCAGCCACTGCACCAGCTTGGCCACATGCTGGCTGGCCAGGATCTCGGTGGGCGCCATCAGCGCGCACTGCCAGCCGGCGTCGATGGCGATGGCCGCCGCCAGCGCCGCGACCACGGTCTTGCCGGAGCCGACGTCGCCCTGCAGCAGGCGGTGCATGGGCGGCGCGGCCTGGCCGATGTCGGCGGCGACCTCCTCGGCGACGCGGCGCTGCGCGCCGGTCAGCGTGAAGGGCAGCGTGGCCAGCAGGCGCTCGTGCAGGCCGCCCGGGCGGGCACGCAGGGCGGGCGCGCCGCGCTGCGCGCGCTCCAGCCGCGCCGCCTGCTGCGACAGCTGCTGCGCCAGCAGCTCCTCGAACTTCAGGCGCTGCCAGGCCGGGTGGCTGCGGTCGTCCAGGGCCTGGGTGTCGGCATCGGGTGGCGGATGGTGCAGGGCGTGCAGGGCCTCGCGCAGGGTCGGCAGCCCGGCCGGCACGCTGTCCGCCGGCAGCACCTCGTCCAGCGGCGCGCGCTGCAGGGCCGATGCGATGGCGCGGCGCAGGTAGGCCTGCGGCAATGACGCCGAGGCCGGGTACACCGGCGTCAGCGACACGGCCAGCGGCGCCCCGTCCGGCGGCAGCGCCTTGAAGGCCGGGTGCACCAGCTCGCGGCCGAGGAAGCCACCGCGCAGCTCGCCGCGCAGCCGCAGACGCGCGCCGGGCGTGAAGGCCTTCTGGTGCGAGGGATAGAAGTGCAGGAAGCGCGCCACCAGCTCGATGCCGTCGTCGTCGGCCAGCCGGGCCACCAGCTGCCGGCGCCCGCGCGTCTCGACCCGGCAGTCGCGCACCGTGGCCTCGCAATGGACCGTCTCGCCCTCGTGCGCGTCGCGCAGCGGCGTCAGCCGGGTCTCGTCCTCGTGCCGCAGCGGCAGGTGCAGCGCCAGGTCGATGTCGCGTTCCAGCCCCAGCCGTTGCATCGCCTGGCGCGGGCCGTTGGCCCGGGCCGGCGTCCGCGCCTGGGGAGGGTCCGACGCTGCGGGTGCCATGAAACAATTCTGCCGCTCATGACCCACACCCTTGCCGACTTCGACTACGCATTGCCGCCGGAGCTGGTGGCCCAGCATCCGGCCCCCGAGCGCAGCGGCGCCCGCCTGCTCGACGGCCGCGGCAGCGCGCCCGCCGACCACCAGGTGGCGGACCTGCCGGGCCTGCTGCGCGCGGGCGACATGCTGGTGTTCAATGACACCCGGGTCATCAAGGCCCGGCTGTTCGGCGCCAAGTCCACCGGCGGTGCGGTGGAACTGCTGGTCGAGCGCGTCGGCACCGACGGCGAGGTGCTGGCCCACCTGCGCGCCAGCAAGGCGCCGCGCACGGGTACCTTGCTGCGGGTGGCCGAGGCCTTCGACGCCGAGGTGCTGGGCCGCGCCGGCCCGGACGGCGCGCTGTACCGGCTGCGCTTTCCGCAGGACCCACATGTCCTGCTGGAGCAGCACGGCCATGTGCCGCTGCCGCCCTACATCACCCATGCCGACAGCGCGGACGACGAGCGGCGCTACCAGACGGTGTTCGCGCAGCGGCCCGGCGCCATCGCGGCGCCGACGGCATCCCTGCATTTCGACGCCGCGCTGCTGGACCGCCTGGCCCAGGCCGGCGTGGCCCGCGCGGCGGTGACCCTGCACGTGGGCGCGGGCACCTTTCTGCCGGTGCGGGTGGACGACCTGGACGCGCACCGCATGCACAGCGAGTGGTTCGAGGTGCCGCAGGCCACCGTCGATGCCATCGCCGCCACGCGCGCCGCAGGCGGCCGGGTGATGGCCGTGGGCACCACCACGCTGCGCGCACTGGAGTCCGCGGCGCTCGGCGGCCGCCTGGTGCCCGGCGCACGCGAGACAGACCTCTTCATCCGCCCGGGCTTCGCCTTTCAGGTCGTCGACCAGTTGCTGACCAACTTCCATTTGCCGCGCAGCACGCTGCTGATGCTGGTGTCGGCCTTTGCCGGCCATCCGCATGTCATGGCGCTGTACCGGCATGCGGTGGAGGCGCGCTACCGCTTCTTCAGCTACGGCGACGCGATGCTGCTGCAACGGGCCGGCGACGCTGGTACGCGGTAGCGGCGACATGCGGCTTCTGCTTGGGAGCGGCAGCGCCGGGGCGGCGGGACCAGGCCATTGCCTCGACATGTTGCGCCGCGCCGATGTGACAACGCTGGCGGCAGGGCAGGCCGGGTGGAGCGAAGTCAAGGAGGAGGCGGCCGAAGGCCGACGGGGGACATGAGCGGAACCCGGCCTGCCCTGCCGCCGGCGCCACACCGATGCCCCGGCGCTGCCGCGCTGCCAGTGTGCGCCGGAGTCCCACCGACAATCCCCGCATGCTGACCTTCGAACTGCTGGCCACCGACGGCGACGCCCGGCGCGGGCGCCTCACGCTCAACCACGGCGTCGTACAGACGCCGATCTTCATGCCGGTGGGCACCTACGGCACGGTCAAGGGCGTGCTCCCGCAGTCCCTGCTGGACATGGATGCGCAGATCATCCTGGGCAACACCTTCCACCTCTGGCTGCGCCCGGGCATGGACGTGATCCGCGGCTTCGGCGGCCTGCACGGCTTCGAGCGCTGGCCGCGGCCCATCCTGACCGACTCCGGCGGCTTCCAGGTCTGGTCGCTGGGGGCCATGCGCACCATCAGCGAGGAGGGCGTGCGCTTCGCCTCGCCGGTCAACGGCGACAAGCTGTTCCTGACGCCCGAGGTCAGCGTGCAGGTGCAGACCACGCTGGACAGCGACATCGTCATGCAGTTCGACGAATGCACGCCCTACGAGACCGGCGGCGTGCTGACCACGCCAAACCAGGCCCGCGCGTCGATGGAGCTGAGCCTGCGCTGGGCCGGCCGCAGCAAGGCCGAGTTCGAGCGCCTGGGCAACCGCAACGCGCTGTTCGGCATCGTGCAGGGCGGCATGTTCGAACCGCTGCGCGAGGAGTCCGCCGCGCGCCTGGCCGAGCTGGACCTGCCCGGCTATGCCGTGGGCGGCGTCAGTGTCGGCGAGCCCAAGGCCGACATGCGCCGGCTGATGGCCCACACGCCGCGCCTGCTGCCGGCCCACAAGCCGCGCTACCTGATGGGCGTGGGCACGCCGGAGGACCTGGTCGAGGGCGTGGCCGCCGGCGTGGACATGTTCGACTGCGTGATGCCCACCCGCAACGCGCGCAACGGGCACCTGTTCACGCGCTACGGCGATGTCAAGATCCGCAATGCGCGCCACAAGACTGACCCGGCTCCGATCGACGAGACCTGCGGCTGCAGCACCTGCACCGGCGGCATCAGCCGCGCCTACCTGCATCACCTGGACCGCTGCGGCGAGATGCTGGGCCCGATGCTGGCCAGCATCCACAACCTGCACTACTACCTGAACCTGATGCGCGAGGTGCGCGCGGCGATCGAGGTCGGGACGTTCCAGGCCTTCCGCGCGCAGTTCCACGCCGACCGTCAGCGCGGGGTTTGAGGCTCGGTGGCATCCACGGTGAGCTGATGGGTGGCTGCGCCGCCCAAGGCAATGTGCCCTTGACGGCAGACGCGGCCCAGGCGGCCCAGGCCGCACACGCCAGCCCGATGCTGCGATCATCGCCGCCATGCGCCGCACCGCCCTCACCGAGCTGGAGTCCACGCGCGCGGCCGCCGGGCCCGATGCCGATGCCCGGCGTCTCGAGCTGCTGAACCGCCTCGCTCACCAGCCGCTCAAGCAGGCCGCCGACGTGCTGCGTCTGCACGAGATGCTGTGCTACCTGCGCGCCTACCCGGGCAGCCCGGCTGTGCTGGCCCAGGCCGAGGCGATGCTCCAGCAATTCGCCGCACGCGACGACTTGCGCCGCCACCGGCGCACGCTGGACGACACGGGGCTGCACGGCACCGTCCTGCACTACCGCTTCTTCGGCGGCCAGGCGCAGTGGCTTGCGGGCCGCTGGCCCGGCCACCTGCACCTGGATCGCAGCGACGGGGCGGCCGATGCCCGCATCGCCGCTGCGCTGCCGCAGCTGTTGACGCAGGCCGAGGCCGATGCGCTGATGGAGCTGAAGCCGGGCGGCTACGCCGCGCTCGACCGCTTGCGGGGCAATGTCACCGACGCCACCTTTCTGCTGCGGCGCCTGGCCGCGCTGCCCAGCACCAGCCTGGCCCGCGAGGCGCTGTCTGACGCCATCGATGCCAGCCATGCGCTGTGGCCCGGCCCGGACACGCCGTCGCGCAGCAGCGCCCACTTTCGCCCGGCACCGTTGGCCCGACGGCTGGATCGCTCCCCTGTGCGGGGTCGCCCGGACCTGCGTGCCGAGATGGCCCGGCCGCCGCGCAGCGTGCGGCTATTGCCGCTGGCCGCGGGCCGCGCCTTGGCCGATCTGGGGCAGGCGGCGATGGTCACGCGCGCACGCTCGCTCGAGGCCTTCTCCTATGCCGACGCGCGCGATGCCTGGCTGATCAACGACGGCGACGGGCTCGCCTACGGTTTCCTCGGCGTGCTGCCCGAGCGTCGCCATGCGCTGGCGGCGCTGGTGGGCGGCCTCATGCTGCGCAACCGCGTGCCCATCGGCTACCTGCAGGCCGACATCGTGGGCCGCAGCGCCGCGCTGTCGTTCAACACCTTCGACACGTTTCGCGGCGCCGAGGCGGGCTACACCTTTGCACGCTGGCTGGCGGCGCTGCACCACCGCTACGGCACGACCTCGTTCACCATCGAGCCCTACCAGCTGGGCCATGGCAATGACGAGGGCCTGCAATCGGGCGCCTGGTGGTTCTACTACAAGCTTGGCTTCCGGCCGCGCGGCGAGGAGCGGCGCTCCATGGCCGAGCGCGAAGTGCGCCGGCTCGCCGGGCGGCCCGGGGCCCGCAGTTCGCGGCGCACGGTGCTCGCGCTCGCCGCGGAGCATCTGTGCTTCGATATCGATGCCGCCAGGCCGCTGCCGATCCCGCAGCCGGCCGCGCTCGGGCTCGCTGCCGGCGCGGCGTTGAGCCGGCGGTCCGGAGCCGACCGCGAGGCGGCGGTGGCCGCTTGCAGCGAGGAGCTGCTGCGCTGGTGTGGCCTGGAGGGCTGGCCCGGCTTCACGGCCGACGAGCGCCGGGCCTGGGAGCGCCTGGCGCCAATCGTCGCCCTGCTCGACGTGGCCGCCTGGCCTGGCGACGCGCGGCAGGCGCTCGGCGCCTTGATGCGTGCCAAGGGCGCCGCAGGCGAGCGCGACTTCGTGCTGAAGGCGATCGCGCATCCGCACTTCGAGGCCGCGCTCGCAGCGCATGCCGCAGCCTCAGCCCCCTGACCGGTCCTCTGCAAAGTTGCCGCAGCCCAGCGCCACGCGCTGGCGCGCCGGGTCGCGCTCCACGCCCACCGGGTCGCCGCCGCGCGCGACGATGTCCAGCTGCTCGCGCAGCGCGCGCCGCAGCAGCGCGATGCCGCGGTCGCTGCCGCGGCGGTGCTCGGCCGCGTGGCTGGCGATGGCGCCCTGGCTGACCTGGGCCTCGTAGTCGCCGGGGTGGTCGCGGTGCTTGGCCTCGGTCATGTCCCACCAGTACTTGCCATTGAAGGTGCTGCGCATGCGGCTGAGTTCACCGCTGGACGTCACCCGGCCGGCCACGTAGATGCGGAAGTGGGTGTCGTCCATCGGCAGCACCCAGCCGATGCTCTCGACGCGGCCGAAGCGGTGCAGCCGCGGGCTGGGCACCACGCGCAGCGTCGGCAGCACGGCCTCGGTGATGCGGTTCAGGCGCCGGCCGTCGTCCAGCGTGCGCCAGGACTGCACCCGCACGCCGCGACCGGTGGCGCTGAACTGCACCTTTGGCATCTGCGCCATCGCCGCCACGAACTGCGGGCCGGAGAAGCTGCCGTGCAGCACCGGCACGTGGTACGGGTCGACCACGTTCTCCCAGTGCTGCAGCCAGTTGCAGGGGATGACCGGCGGGCCGCCGCCACCGATCGAGGAGTCGTCGGCCTCGATGGACTCGCCCGGCTCCAGCGTCTCCAGCTCGTCGTAGTGCGGCAGCAGCGGCTTGGCCTGCGGCGGGCCGAGGTAGGCGAAGACCAGGCCGTAGCGCTCCTGCACCGGGTACCAGGGCTGGCGCACGTTGGCGCACAGCGGGCCGCGCGGCTGCGGCTCGGCCGGTTGCTCCAGGCAGCGGCCCTGCACGTCGTACAGCCAGCCGTGGCAGCAGCAGCGGATGCCCTCGGGCTCGGTGCGGCCGTACACCAGCGAGGTGCCGCGGTGGGCGCAGTGCGGGTGCAGCAGGCCGGGCCGGCCGGCACCGTCACGGAACAGGATCAGCGTCTCGCCCAGCACCTGCACCGCGCGCGGCGTGGCGCCGGCATCGGCGGCCAGCCCGACCGGGTGCCAGTAGCGGCGCAGCAGCTCGCCCATCGGCGTGCCGGCGCCCACCTCGGTCAGGCGCGGGTCGTGCGGCGGATGGCGATGGCCGTAGGCGGTGCCTTCGTCGATGGCGCTGTCGTCGCTCATGGGGGCCTCCTGCCGGCGAGCTGCGTCAACCCGCCAGCGTGGCCCGCAGATGGGCCAGCGTGCGCTGCCAGGCCAGCGCGGCCGCCGCCGCGTCGAAGCGCGGCGTGGTGTCGTTGTTGAAGCCGTGCTGCGTGCCCGGGTAGCGATGCGCCTCGTAGGACACGCCCGCGGCCTTCAGGGCCGCCTCGTAGGCCGGCCAGCCGGCGTTGATGCGCTCGTCCTGGTCGGCAAAGTGGATCAGCAGCCGGGCCTTGATCTGCGGTACCCGGTCCAGCGGCGCGCCGGCGCCATAGAACGGCACCGCGGCGGCCAGCTCCGGCAGCCGGGTCGCCAGATAGTTGGACATGCCGCCGCCGTAGCAGAAGCCGATCACGCCGATGCGGCCATTGCCCCGTGGGCTGGCCTTGAGCCAGCCTGCGGCGGCGACGAAGTCCTCGCGGGTCCTGGCCTGGTCGAGCTGCGGGAACAGGCTGCGCGCCTTGTCCTCGTCACCGGGGTAGCCGCCCAGCGGGTGCAGCGCATCGGGCGCCAGCGCCAGGAAGCCGTCCACCGCCAGGCGCCGTGTGATGTCCTCGATGTGCGGGTTCAGGCCCCGGTTCTCGTGCACCACCAGCACCGCTCCGGGGCGGCTGCCGGGCCGGTTGGGCTCGGCCAGCAGCGCGCGCACCCGGCCGTAGCCTTGCGGCGAGTCGATCATCACCGTCTCGGTGCGGATGCGCGGGTCGTCGGGCTTGACCACCTGGGCGTGCGCAAAGTCGGGGCTGAGCGCGGCCAGCACCGCCGCGGCGCCGCTGCTGCCGGCGGCAAACCGCGCGGCTCGGTCGATGAAGCCGCGCCGGTCCAGCTGGCCGTGCACGTACTGGTCGAACAGGCGCAGCACCTCGGGGTCGAAGTCGGCGGCGGTCAGGCGGGGGCGGGTCATCGGTCGTCTCCGTTCCGGCGGATGGGGGCTTGGCCTACTCGACCTTGGCGCCGGAGGCGCGGATCAGCGCGGCCCAGCGCGGCGCCTGGTCGGCGAAATGGGCCGCGAACTCCTGCGGCGTGTTGGCCAGCGGCGTCTGGCCCTGGTCGGCCATGCGCTGCGCCACGTCCGGCAGGCGGACGATGGCCGCCAGCTCGCGCTGCAGCCGCGCCACCACCGCCGGCGGCGTGCCCGCGGGCGCATAGGCGGCCACCCAGACGGCGAGGTCCATGCCGGCGATGCCCTGCTCGCCGAAGGTCGCCAGCTCGGGCATGGCGGCGCTGCGCTGCGGCCCGGCCATGGCGATGCCCTTGAGGCGGCCGCCGGCGATCTGCGGCTTGGCGCCGACGGGCGAGGCGAAGGTCACGTCCAGCGTGCCGCCGATCATGTCGGTGATGGCCGGCACCTCGCCCTTGTACGGCACATGGTTGAGGTCCACGCCGTGGTCGCGCTTGAGGATCTCGCCGTAGATGTGGGCCGACGACCCGATGCCCCAGGTGCCGTAGGAAACCGGCCGCTTCTGCGCCTTGGCCCAGGCGATGAAACCCTTGACGTCGCTGTAGGGCGCGGCCGCCGGCGCGGTGAGCAGCACGCTGCCCAGCGACAGCTGGGTGATGGGCGTGAAGTCCTTGACCGGGTCGAACGGCAGCTTGGCGAACAGCACCACGTTGTTCACGTGCGTGCTCATGGTCGTGATCATGAACGTGTGGCTGTCGCCGGCGGCCTTGGCCACCGCGTCCGCCCCCTTGATCGTGTTGGCGCCGGGGATGGCCTCGACATTGACCTGCTGGCCCAGCCGCGCCGTGAGCTTCTCGGCGATCAGCCGGTTGAGCACGTCGATGGCGCCGCCCGGATTGAAGGGTGAGACCAGCCGGATGGGTCGGCTGGGCCAGGCCTCAGCCTGGGCCATTGCCGGCGGCGACCCGGCCAGACCGGCCACGACGGCGCTGCCCACCAGCAGGGTGATTGCGGCTCGGCGGCGGGCCGTCGCGGTCAAGGCCGGGAGGATGGCGCGGTGGTGGGTCATGTGGTTTGTCCTTGTGCACGGGTCGTGTGGGCGGGCGGTGTGCCGGCCGGGCGCACACCGATGGCCGCCAGCGTATCAACCAGCACGTCGATGTCCACCGGCTTGGCCATGTAAGCATCGTGCAGTGCCGCGCCCGCCCCGGCCAGCGGGACGGCACTGCCGGAGCAGACCACCAGCCGCGTGCGGCGGGCGTCGGGCAGCGGCCCTTCCAGCTCGCGCAGGCGACGCAGCAGCTCGGTGCCGGGCATGCCGTCCATTTCCAGGTCGGTGATCACGGCTCGCACATCGCCGGCACGCCAACGCGCCAGTGCCTCGGCACCGTCTGCGGCCTGGGCCACGGCATGGCCTTTCAACGTCAGCATCTGCGCCAGCAGCAGGCGGCTGGTGTCGTCGTCGTCGCATATCAGCACGGTGCCGGGTTCGGCGGCCGGCTCGGCCTCGGCCAGCGGCAGATGTACCTGCACCGTGGTGCCCTCGCCCGGCCTGCTGTCGACCTCGATGCGCCCGCCCATACGCTCGATCAGGCGCCGGCAGATGCTCAGGCCCAGGCCGGTGCTGCCCTCGGCCACGGCCGGCCCCGGGCCGGCGGCCGTATAGGGCGTGAACAGCGACGCCAGCTGGTCGGGCGCGATGCCGCGGCCGCTGTCGGCCACGGTGATGCACAGGCCCGCCGCGTCGCCGCCCTCGCGGTCCACGCCCAGACGCACCGAGCCGTGGACGGTGTACTTGATGGCATTGCTGAGCAGGTTGACCACCACCTGCCGCAGCCGCATCGGATCCATCTGCACCACACGCGGCAGGGCCGGGTCCACGCTGACGACAAACTGCAGTGCCTTGTCGCGCGCCCAGTTGCGGTTGGAGCCGACGATCTCGTCGATCAATGTGCGCAGCGAAAAGGCCTGCGGTTGCAAGGGCAGCTCGTCATGGTCCAACCGGGCCGCGTCCAGCACCTCGTTGAGCAGCTGCATCAGCGTGCGCGACGACTCTCGTGCCACCCGCAGGTGCGGGTTGTCGTCGCCGGACCGCTCGGCAGCAAGCGCCTGCAGCGCCAGCGACAGCGCGTGCGTGGGTGCACGCAGCTCATGGCTGGCCGAGGCCAGCAGCAGGTGCCGCGCATCCGCCTCGCGGGCCACGCGGGCCTGCAGCTCACGCTCGGTGGTGACGTCCACCAGATACCCGGTCAGGGTGACGGTGCCATCGGCGCGGGCCTTGGGCACCACCTCGGAATGCAGCCAGCGCAGGCGCCCATCGGGATGCCGGTAGCGGCCGGTGACCTTCAGGCGCTGGCCGAGCTTGAGCGAATCGGCCTGGGCTCGGTACAACACCTCGCGATCCTCTGGCAGAAGGCGCTCGCCGATCAACGCCAGCAGGGGCTGGCTGCCGTCCACCGGCATGCCGAGAAAGGCAGACGCACCGGGCGAGTACCAGGCGGAGCGGAAGGTCCCGTCGCTGGCAAAGTGGCTGCGGAAAGCCAGGCCCGGCAGCGTGGCGCCGATGTCGGCCAGGCGGTCATCGCTGCGGCGGCGCGCGGTCACCTCACGGCGCAGGCGCAGGGTCCACCACAGCGTGG
>JBJXHB010000044.1:0-3477 GCA_046160725.1 Aquabacterium sp. | reverse complement strand
AACGCAGGGCACCTGGCCCGCAGGGACAGGCGCCTCATTCTGGCCACCCAGCCCGCCAGCCCCGGCCTTGCCGCGCTGCGGCATCAACCCATACAGCGGACATCCAAGGGTCCGCAAAGAGCCCATCTCAGCCCTTTGGCACTCTTTGTGTCGAACGCGAGTTCGTACGATGCGACGACCTGGCCACAGGCCCGTTGAGTCAACCGCCGGCGCGGTCAACGTCAGACCGCAAGCGCGGCGCGCAGCTGGTCCATGAACAGCGCCATCGCCGACGGCGCCTCCACCGCGGTCGCAATGCGCACATTGCACGGCCGGCCCTGGCGGTTGCGCAGGTCGCACACCGTCATGCCGCGCGTGTGGCGGCCGATGAGTTCCACGTCCACCGGCGCGGCCTGCAGCGAGAACAGCTCAGGCGCATGCAGCCACAGCGCCGGGGCCGGGTCGTACAGGGGCATGGGCTGCGCACCATCGGCGCTGCGGATGCGCTGGTAGGCGTCCAGGTGGCCGGCCAGCACCGCGGCGGGCTCGCCGGGCCAACTGCGCACTTCCTGCACATGGTCCTGCGTCAGCGGGAGCTGGCGGCACAGGTCCAGCCCGAACATCGTCAGCGGCAAGCCGCTGCGCAGCACGATGTCGGCGGCCTCGGGGTCGGCCGCGATGTTGAACTCGGCCGCCGGCGTGTGGTTGCCGCGGTCGGTGGAGCCGCCCATGAAGACGATGTCTTCCAGCGCGTCGAAGGCGGCGCGGTCGCGTTGCAGGGCGAGCGCCACATGGGTCATCGGGCCCGTCACCACCAGCAGCGGCTGCGGCGGGCCGCGCCCCAGCCAGGCCAGCAGCGCCGTCACCGCGTCGTCGCTGTCGGTGGGCTGCGCGGTGGGCGGCAGCGGCTGGCCTGTGGTGCGCATGCCGGCCGGGCCCAGCACGTCGGCGGCGGTGATGCGGCTGCCGTCCAGCGCCTGCGCCGCACCGCCGTGGACGGGAACCGCCAGCCCGTGCAGGGCGCGGATGCGCAACGCGTTGTCCAGCGTGCGTGTCAGCGGCGCATTGCCCGCCACGACGCTGACACCGTCCAGCCGCAGGCCAGGGTGTACCTGCAGCAGCAGCCAGGCCAGCCAGTCGTCGACGCCGGGGTCGGCATCCAGCCAGACGGCACGGCGCGGGCCGCTGATCATTTCACTCTTTCAGCGACAAGGTCTTCAGCACCTCCAGCGTCTGTGCCCGGTCGCGCTCGATGAAGGCGCTGAAGTCCGCCGGCGAGCCACCCTGCACGAACACGCCCTGCTCCGCCAGGCGGCCGCGCACCGCATCCAGCTTGAGCACCTCGCCCACCTCGCGGTTGACCGCCGCCACGATGTCGCCCGGCGTGCCCGCCGGTGCGTACAGCCCGGCCCAGCTCACCGCATTGAAACCCTTGAAGGCCGCGGACTCGGCCACCGTCGGCACATCCGGCAGGCCAGGCAGGCGGCGCTCGCCCGTCACCGCAATGGGCTTGAGCAGCTTGGCGCGGATCGGGCCCAGGGCGCTGGCGCTGATCAGCAGCGCGGCGTCGATCTGACCACCAGCCAGCTCGTTGACGATGGGCGCGCCACCGCGGTAGGGGATGTGCACGATGTGCAAGCGCCCGCGCGCCTTGATCATCTCCATCGCCAGGTGCGGCAGCGTCCCCACGCCCGAGGTGCCGTAGTTCAGACGCCCCGGCTTGCCGCGCACCAGGGTCACCCATTCATCGAAGCTGCTGACCGGTGCGGCGGGTGCGGCCACCAGCACCATCGGCGCGGTGTTCACCAGCACCGAGGGTATCAGCTCGCGCAGCATGTCGTGGCGGTAGCTGCTCTGTCCCGGGCCGCCGGGCAGCAACGGCGCGTCGCCGGCCATCAGGAAGGTGTAGCCGTCGCGCGGCGCGGCAATGCCGCGCGCGATGCCGATGGCGCCGCCGGCGCCGGTGGTGTTTTCCACCTGCACGCTCTGGCCGATGCGCGTGGCCAGATGCTGGGCCACCAGGCGCGTGGTCGCGTCCAGGCTGCCGCCGGCGGCATAGGGCACGACGATGGTCAGCGGCTTGGCAAGCGGCCACCGGGTGACCTGTGCGACAGCCAGATCAGGCAGCGCGGCAGCGGCCAGCAGCAGGGTACGGCGGTGGAGCATGGTCAGTTTCCGTTGGGGGTTGGTGGTGGCGGTCCGGCAGCGGCCGCTGCCTCATCGGCCGCCTGCAGCGCGTCGCACTCGGCAGCCCATTCGCTGGCCCAGCGGCGGCGTTGGACATCGTCGATCCAGGCGCCCGCCAGCCCGGCCTGCAGCATGCGTCGCACGTCGGACCAGCCGGCGCCGAAGTGCTCGGTCATCATGGCCCAGGCACCGGTCGGCGTCACCTGGTGCAGCGTCGGGTCGTCGGTGTTGGGGTGGATGGCCAGGCCCGCCGCGAGCATCGCGCGGATCGGATGGTCCAGCGCCCAGCGCTGCGGCGCCAGCGTGCGCCGGTAGTACGAGTTGGTCGGCACGACCGTGAAGACCACGCCGCGCTCACGGCAGCGCTGCAACAGCGGCGGATGGTCCACCACCGTGTAGCCATGGTCGATGCGGTCGCAATGCAGCAGATCCAGCGCGGACTGCACGTTGACCCAGGGCAGGCCGAACTCGCCGGCATGCGCCGTGGCCTTGAGCCCGGCGCGGCGGGCCAGCGCATACGCATCCGCGAAGCGCTCCGGCGGGCCCTCCGCCTCGCGGTAGTCGATGCCGATGCCGCGCACCTCGTCGCAGGGCGCATCCACCACCCACTGCGCCATCTCCAGCGCCGCCTGCGCGCCGGCCTCGCGGTCGATGGCCGGGATCAGCAGGGCCTGGATGCCGGCATCGCGCCGCGCATCGGCAAACGCCGCACGCAGCGCCGGCAGCACCTGCGCATAGGTCAGGCCCGGTACGGCCGCCGTGCCGGTCGGGTTCCAGCTCAGCTCGGCATGGCGCACGCCATGGGCGGCGGCCTCGCACAGGTACTCATAGGCGATGCGGTGGAAGTGCGCCGGCCGGCGCAGCAAACGCTGCTCCAGCGCGCGCAGCACTCGGATGGCACCCACCGGCCGCGCACTGGGGAGAAAGAAGCCATCGATGTCGTCGGCGCCGATCGGCGCACCGGCCTCGCGCACCAAGTCCTCGAAGGTCGCGCGTTGCACGGTGCCCAGCAGGTGGCAATGCAGCTCCACCTTGGGCAAGGCCTGCAGCGCGGCCCGGCTGGGGCCGGGGCGCTGTGTCGGTGCAAGGTCGGCGGTTGGCACCGGGCAAGCATAGCGGGCGGTCGGGCGGCCGGGCGCGGTGCGCGCAGGGCCGCAGGGCTTGGCCGGATAGCCCCAGGGGGCGCCGAGCTCACCGCCCCGCCCCCTGCGGGGCCGGGAACATCGATGCGTCGGACCGCGCCCGCGGCTGCGCCTGTGCATTGGCCGGCGTCGCCACCGCGCCGTGGCGCTTGATCAAGGCCTTGCCCAG
>JBJXHB010000043.1:0-2721 GCA_046160725.1 Aquabacterium sp. | reverse complement strand
CGTGTGATGGCGCAAGGCACGCCGCAGGAAGTGGCCGACAACCCGGACTCACTGACGGGCAAGTACTTGTCGCAGGTGCTGCGCATCGAGGTGCCCAAACACCGCCGCTCGGCCAGCGGCTTTGGGTCAGCGCCTTTGCGGCTGGCCATCGTCGGCGCCAAAGGCAACAACCTGCAAGGTGCTGACGGGCGCGGCGTCAATGTCGAGATTCCGGTGGGCCTGTTCACCTGCGTCACGGGTGTCAGCGGCTCGGGCAAGAGCACGCTGATCAACGACACGCTGTATGCCGCGGTGGCGCGCAAGCTCTACGGCAGCCACGATGAGCCGGCGCCGCACGAGGGCATCGACGGCATGGAGGCCTTCGACAAGGTCATCAACGTCGACCAAAGCCCGATCGGCCGCACGCCGCGCAGCAATCCGGCCACCTACACCGGGCTGTTCACGCCGATCCGCGAGCTGTTCGCCGAGGTGCCGATGGCCCGCGAGCGCGGCTACGGGCCGGGGCGCTTCAGCTTCAACGTTGCCGGCGGGCGCTGCGAGGCCTGCCAGGGCGACGGCGTCATCAAGGTGGAGATGCACTTCCTGCCCGACGTGTACGTGCCCTGCGACACCTGCCGCGGCCGGCGCTACAACCGCGAGACGCTGGAGGTGCTCTACAAGGGTCGCAACATTGCCCAGGTTCTGGACATGACGGTGGAGGACGCCCACGGCTTCCTGGGCGCGGTGCCGGCCATCGCGCGCAAGCTGAAGACGCTGCTGGACGTGGGCCTGGGCTACATCACGCTGGGCCAGAGCGCGACCACGCTGTCCGGCGGCGAGGCCCAGCGCGTCAAGCTGGCGCTGGAGCTGAGCAAGCGCGACACCGGCCGTACGCTGTACATCCTGGACGAGCCCACCACCGGCCTGCACTTTGCCGACATCGAGTTGCTGCTGAAGGTGCTGCATGCCCTGCGCGACGCCGGCAACACCATCGTCGTCATCGAGCACAACCTGGACGTCATCAAGACCGCCGACTGGGTAATCGACCTCGGCCCCGAAGGCGGCGACGGCGGCGGACGCATCGTCGCCGCCGGCCCGCCGGAACACATCGCGGCCTGCGAGGACAGCCTGACCGGGCGGTTCCTGAAGCCGTTGCTGGCGGCGCCAGCGCTGAGGTAGCGCCAGCCCCCGCGCGGTAACGGCTGCTTCTCTTACTGGGTAAGACGACGCTACACTGGCGCCAGCCCCACAGGAGCCCGTCGATGCCTGCCGTCACCCTCACCGCCAAAGGCCAGGTCGTGATCCCGGCCGAGATTCGCCGTCGCCACGCACTCACCGCGGGCACGCAGGTGGAGTTTGTCGACGACGGCGGGGCGATCCGGTTGCTGGTGCATCGGCGCGCGCTGCCCACCGAGGCGGCCGACGGCTACGGGATGATCCGCGTGACCGCGGCACCGAAGGGACAGCCACGTTCCCTGGCCTCGTTCGATGCGGCGGCGTTCGCCGGCGACCGGAGAAGCCGGAGCAGCCGGCGGTGATCGCGGTCGACACCAACATCCTGGCGCGCTTCTACTGCGACGACCCGAGCGACCCTGAAGCGGCGCGCCAGCGGCCGCGGGCCTACCGCGTGCTCACCGGCCCGGAGCCGGTGTTCGTGCCGTTGACCGTCGTGCTGGAGTTCGAGTGGGTGCTGCGTGGCTTCTACCGCCAGCCGACGGCGGCATTCGCCGCGGCCGTGCGCCATCTGCTGGGTTTGCCGCGGGTGACGGTGGAGCGCGCCGAAACCGTCGCCCAGGCCTTGTCCTTGCACGAACGCGGCCTGGATTTCGCCGATGCCCTGCACTGGGCCGCCAGCGCTGGCTGCAAGGGCATGATCACCTTTGACGACAGAGGATTCGCTCGCCGCGCCGCGCGCCTGAAGCTGCAGCCCGCGGTGGCCCTGCCGGACTGAGCCCCCATCACCTCGGTCGACGAGCGCGCTGAAGACCGGCAAACTGAGACGAATCTCCCACCGCCGGGCCACCCCGGCATGCCGACCTGCGAGAACCCATGCCCCTGACCGTTGACTACTACTACGCCGCCCAGTCGCCCTGGGCCTATCTCGGCCACGAGCGCCTGCGCGCCATGTGCCGCAACCATGGCGCGCGCATCGCGCTCAGGCCGGTGGACCTGGGCGAGATCTTTCCGCAGTCCGGCGGCCTGCCGCTGGCCAAGCGCGCGCCGCAACGCCAGAGCTATCGCCTGATCGAACTGCGCCGCTTCAGCGAGCACACCGGCGTGCCGCTGAACATCCAGCCCCGGCACTTTCCCGTCCCCGGCAACCCGGCATCGCTGCTGATGATCGCCGTCGACCAGGCCCGCGGCATCGAGATCGCCATGGACTTCACGCTGGCCGTGTTCCGCGCGCTGTGGGTGCAGGAGCGCGACATCGCCAGCGACGACACCCTGGCCGCGCTGCTGGCCGAGTGCGGCCTGCCCGCCGACCTGCTGGCCGCGTCGCGCGCCGATGCGCCCAAGGCCGCCTATGCCGCCTACACCGCCGAGGCCATGGCAGCCGAGGTCTACGGCAGCCCGACCTATGTGATCCAGGGCGAACGCTTCTGGGGCCAGGACCGCCTGGACTTCGTCGAGCGGCGGCTGGCCAAAGGCTGACTCAGCAGCAAGCATCAGGCGGCAAACGGCAAACGGCACAGCGACGCTGCGGCCCGGGGCCGGGTGGGGCGCAGCGAAGTCAAGGAGGAG
>JBJXHB010000042.1:0-5082 GCA_046160725.1 Aquabacterium sp. | reverse complement strand
CGCACCTGCGACATGATCTGAATGTCCAAACCCGTGGTGTCGTGGTCCTTGAGGTAGGTCTCCACCTTCTTGATCAGCTGCGCTTCGTGCGGGCGGTACGGGTCCAGCCAGAACAGCGCCGGCATGCACGAGTTGCGGGCCCGCGTGACGGCCAACTTGACCCAGTCGCGACTGGGCGCGTCCTTGACCTGGCACATGCGCCAGATGTCGCCGGTCTGCACGTCCTGCGACAGCAGAACCTCGCCGGTGGCCAGGTCGGTGATGTTGGCCACGCCGTCCTCCGCCACCTCGAAGGTCTTGTCGTGCGAGCCGTACTCCTCGGCCTGCTGGGCCATCAGGCCGACGTTCGGCACCGTGCCCATGGTCCGGGGGTCGAAGTTGCCGTGCCACTTGCAGAAATTGATCACCTCCTGGTAGATCCGCGCGAAGGTGCTCTCGGGGATCACGGCCTTGGCGTCCTTCAGCCGGCCGTCGGCGCCGTACATCTTGCCGCCGTTGCGGATCATGGCCGGCATCGACGCGTCGACGATCACGTCGTTGGGCGAGTGGAAATTGGTGATGCCCTTGGAGGAGTCCACCATCGCCAGCTCCGGCCGCTGGTCATGGCAGGCATGGATGTCGCGCATCACCTCGTCGCGCTTGGACTGCGGCAGCGTCGCGAGCTTGTCGTACAGGTTGACCATGCCATTGTTGACGTTGACCCCCAGCTCCTCGAAGAGCTGGGCATGCTTGGCGAAGGCCTCCTTGTAAAAGATGCGCACGCAATGGCCGAACACGATGGGGTGCGAGACCTTCATCATGGTGGCCTTGACGTGCAGCGAGAACATCACGCCGTACTTGCGCGCGTCCTCGATCTCGCGCTCGTAGAAATCGCACAGCGCCTGGCGGCTCATGAACATGCTGTCGATCACCTCGCCGGCCAGCAGCGCGACCTTGGGCTTGAGCACGACGGTGCGGCCGCTGGCGGTGACCAGCTCCATCTTCACGTTGCGCGCGCTGTCCAGGGTCATGGACTTTTCGCCGTGATAGAAGTCGCCGTGGTGCATGTGCGAGACATGCGTGCGCGACGCCTGAGCCCACTCGCCCATGCTGTGCGGGTTCTGGCGGGCGTATTCCTTCACCGCCCGCGGGGCGCGGCGGTCGGAGTTGCCCTCGCGCAGCACCGGGTTGACGGCGCTGCCGATGCAGCGGCCGTAGCGCGCGCGGACGGCCTTGTCCTCATCGGTCTTGGGGTCCTCTGGGT
The DNA here is from genome assembly GCA_046160725.1 of Aquabacterium sp. Lineage (GTDB taxonomy): Bacteria > Pseudomonadota > Gammaproteobacteria > Burkholderiales > Burkholderiaceae_C > JBJXHB01. The sequence goes on along the minus strand of JBJXHB010000042.1, from coordinate 3,839 downwards.
AGTCCGGGATCGGATAGCTTTTGGCCTGCAGCTCGCGCACGCAGGCCTGCAGCTGGGCGACGGAGGCGCTGATGTTGGGCAGCTGGATGATGTTGGCGTCCGGCTCGAGCGTCTTGCGCCCCAGCTCGGCCAGTGCCGCCGGCACGCGCTGGCGCTCGGGCAGGCGGTCGTTGAACTCCGCCAGCACGCGGGCGGCCACCGAGATGTCGCTCTCGTCGACGCGGATGCCGGCCGGCTGGGTGAACGCCCGGACCACCGGCAGGAAGGCGCAGGTGGCCAGCAGCGGCGCCTCGTCGGTGAGGGTGTAGATGATGGTGAGCGGATGGGTGCTCATATGGACCTGGCTGTGAGTGGATGGGCTGCGCGCCGCGGGCTGGCGCACAGGCGTGCAGTGTGCCGGATGGGCGCCGCCGTTTCCATGAGCCCGGACCGCAGGCCGAGCCGTCCCAGGGCGCCGACAATGCCGCGATGCCCGAATCGACCCACCCGGTGACGCCATAACGGCCACGTCGACACCGACACCGACAGCGACGCCCGGCCCCTGGCAGGAGCGCGACTTTCGCTATCTGTGGACCGGCATGTGCGTGTCCACCCTGGGCTCGCATGCTGCCGGCATGGTCTACCCGCTGCTGGTGCTGGCGCTGACCGGCTCGCCCGAGATCGTGGGCTGGGTGACGGCGCTGCGCGTGTTGCCGTTCGTGTTGCTGTGCCTGCCGGTGGGCGCACTGATCGACCGCTGGGACCGCCGCCGCGTGATGCTGTGGACGGACCTCGGCCGTGCCGTCACCGTCGGCAGCCTGCCGCTGGCCATGTGGTGGCGGGGCGACCCGGTGCTGGCCCACATCGTCGCGGTCGCGGTGGTCGAGGGCACGCTGATGGTCTTCTACAACCTGGCCGAGGTTGCGGCATTGCCGCGGGTGGTGGCGCGGCCGCAGCTGGCCCGGGCCAGCGCCATCAACCAGGCCGGCTTCGCGGCCGCCGGCATTGCCGGGCCGGCGCTGGGCACCACGCTGTACCAGGCCAGCCGCGCCCTGCCCTTTGCGGCGGACGCCGTGAGCTATCTGGTGTCGGCCTTCACCCTGTGGCGGCTGCGCGGCGACTTCTCGGCCACGCCGCCCAGCGGCCCGCCGGCCCTGCGGGCCGAGATCATGACGGGCATGCGTTGGCTGTGGCACGAGCGCATCGTGCGCCAGATGGCGCTGCTGACAGGGGGCCTGAATTTCGCCGAGGCGGCGCTGCCGCTGCTGCTGATCGTGATGGCGCAGCAGATGGGGGCCGGCCCCGCCGTCATCGGCCTGATCTTCAGCGCGGGTGGCGTGGGTGGTGTGCTGGGCTCGGTGCTGGGCGGCTATGTCCAGCGCTGGTTCAGCTTCGGCCAGGTGATCATCGGCACCACGCTGCTGATGGCGCTGTTGTTTCCGCTCTATGCGTTGGCCCCGTCACCGCTGTGGCTGGGCGTGGTGTACGGCCTGTTCCACTTTCTCGGGCCGGTCTACAACGTCGTGCAGTTCAGCCACCGCATCGCGCTGATCCCGCGCGGACTGGAGGGCCGGGTCAATGCCGGCTACCGCTTCATCGCCCATGTACTGCATCCGGTCGGCGCCGCGCTGTGCGGCATCCTGATCGAGCGCACCGGCGCCGGCCATGCGCTGGGCTTCTTTGCCGTGGTGTTCGGCCTGCTGGCGCTGGCGGCGCTGGGCTCGCGCACCATCCGCAACGAGCCGACGCTGGCGGGGCGGTAGCGGCGGGTCAGCGTGGAAGCACCGATGGGCGTGGGCCCGCTGCCGTCCCCAAAATGACCGATGCCCGTTGGCGACGGGACTGAGAAGATGGCCGACAACGACAACCACTGGGAGCTGCAACTGCTGCGACGCACGCGCTGCGCCGTTGCCTTTGCAGACCTGGTGGAGTCGGTCCCGCTGATGCGGGACCCGCAGGCCGACGCCATCGACCGATGGCGCCACTTCACAGCCCAGGCGCGTGCCCTCGCGGTGCCCGCCCATGGAGGACGCTTGGTCCGCACCGATGGCGACGCGCTGCTGATGGAGTTCCCCGGCACGCCGCAGGCGGTGGCCGCGGCGGCGGCGTTGCACCAGGGCATCGGGTTGGTCAATCATGGGCGGCCGCCCAGCCAGTGGATGCGTCTGCGCATCGGCATCCATCTGGACGAGGTGCTGTTCGACGATGTCGAGGCCTACGGGCCTGGCGTCAACCTGGCCAAGCGGGTGACCGGACTGGCACAGCCGGGCGAGACCTTGCTGACCGCCGCCGCGCGCGACGCTCTGGCCGATGGTTTGCATGCCGATCTGCAGGACATGGGCGAGCGCTGGGTCAAGCACATCGACGAGCCGGTCCGGGTGTTCCGCGCGTCATCGACCGCGGCGGACGGCACGGTGCGCAGCCTGCCGGCCCGGGCCGATGCCGCGACCGACCTGCGGCCGATGCTGGCGGTGGTGCCGTTTCGCTGTGTGCCGGCCAACCCCATCCACGACGCCCTGGGCGTGGCCATGGCCGACGACATCATCGCCGCGGTGTCGCGCAGTGCCAGCCTGCGCGTGCTGTCGCGGCTGACCACATCGCCGCTGCGCGACCTGCCGCTGGACATCGCACAGGTCCGCAGCGTCACCGGCGCCAGCTATCTGCTGCACGGGACGGCGGTGGTACGTGGCACGCATGTGCACCTGCGGGCCGAGTTGTCCGAGGTGGCCAGCGGCGAGGTGGCCTGGGCCGGCGGCGCGCAGGCCGACATTGATGCGCTTTTTGCCGGGCAGGACGACCTGGTGCCGGCCATCGTGGCCCAGGTCAGCCAGCATGTGCATGCCTTCGAGCTGGCGCGGACGCGACGCCTGCCGATGGAGTCGCTCGCCTCGTTCTCGCTGTACCTGGGCGCTACCGGCCTGATGGACAGCCTGTCGACAAGCGACTTTCAGCGCTCACGCGAGGCACTGGAGCACCTGGCCGAGCGGCACCCGCGCCAGGCCGCGCCCCATGCCATGCTGGGCCTGTGGCACATCATGCGCATCGCGCAGGGCTGGTCGCCGCAGCGCGACCATGATGGCGCACGCGCCCGGGACGCCGTGCGGCGGGCCCTGGACATCGACGCCGACCTGCCGGACGCCCATGTGGCGGCGGCCAAGGCGGCCGAAATGTTCGACGATGACGCAGCATTGGCCCTGCACCATGCCCAGCATGCCCTGGACCAGGATGCGTCCAACCCGCATGCCTGGTCGCTGCTGTCCAGCGCCCATGTCACGGCGGGCGCCTTCGAAAAGGGCTTGCTCGCGGCGCGGCAGGCGATCGACCTGTCACCGCTGGACCCGCAGCGCTACCTGTACGAGACCTATGCGGCGCGGGCTGCCTTTGCCTGCCACGAGCATGCCGAGGCGGCGCACCATGCGCGCGAGTCCGTCCGGCGCAACCTGCATCACGCGGTGTCTCACCGGATGCTGATCGGCGCCCTGTGGGAGGACGGCCAGCATGAGGCCGCCCGTCTGGCCGCACAGACCTACCTGCGCCTGTTTCCCGGTGCCAGCGCGGCCGGCACCGTTGACCCACCTGGCGCACGGCGCCGGACCGGGCGCTTCGTGCAGGCGTTGCGGGCTGCAGGCGTGCCCGAATAGGGTTGGATGAGGGCTGGATCAGAACAAGGGCCATTGGGGCCGCAGACATGAAAAAGGAGCCGCAACCATGAGCTACTTCCGAATTCCCGCCGGTGCTCGCCTGACCGGCGGCAGCGGGCAATCACCAGGCAACCCGCCGGACACGTCAGGCAATGCGGCACTGCACCCGGGTGACCCGCCAGGCGTCCAGAAGGCCGTCTTCAACACCGCGCCGAACCC
>JBJXHB010000041.1:0-10422 GCA_046160725.1 Aquabacterium sp. | reverse complement strand
GCGTCTGAACCGCGCTTTCGTCGATGCTCTGCAGTCCGCACCGGTCAAGGCGCGGCTGGCGTCCTTGATGGCCGAGCCCGCACCCAGCACGCCGGATCAGTTCGGGGTCTTCGTGCGGTCCGAGCTGGCCAAGTACGAGACGGTGGTCAAGGCCACCGGCGCCAAGGCCGACTGACGCCCTTCCGCCCGAAGCGGCCGCCCGGCCGCCAGGCGCGCGGCGTCAGTGGCCCAGGTAGGCCGCGCGCACCTTCGGGTCGTTCAGCAGCATCTTGGCATCGCCGCTCATCGTGACCTCGCCACTGTCCATGACATAGCCGCGGTCGGCCAGCTCCAGCGCCCGGGTGGCGTTCTGCTCGACCAGCAGGATGGTCGTGCCGCGGCTGTGGATGTCGGCCACCACTTCGAAGATCTTGTCGACCATGATGGGCGACAGGCCCATCGACGGCTCGTCCATCAGCAGCACCTTCGGGCGGGCCATCAGGGCCCGTCCCATGGCCAGCATCTGCTGCTCGCCACCGCTCATGGTGCCGGCCAGCTGCTGCGCACGCTCCTTCAGGCGCGGAAAGATGCCGAACACCCGCTCGACGTCCTCCTGGATGGCGACGTCGTCGTCACGAATGTAGGCACCCATCAGCAGGTTCTCGACGATGCTCATGCGGGTGAAGGTGCCGCGCCCCTCGGGCACCATTACCAGTCCCTGGCGCACCAGGTCCCAGGCGCCCTGGCCCTGGGTGCTGCGTCCCATGAACTCGATGCTCCCGGCGGCCAGCGGCTGCGTGCCGGTGATCGCCTTCAGCGTGGTCGTCTTGCCCGCGCCGTTGGCCCCGATCAGACACACCAGCTCGCCCTCGCACACCTCGAAGGTCGCGCCCTTGACGGCCTGGATGCCGCCATAGGCGACCTTCAGCTGGGACACCCTCAGCAGCACGTTCTTGCCATTGCTCATCGCGCTCTCCACCTCAATGCGGCTTGTGGCCGGCGCCGAGGTAGGCCTCGATCACCTTCGGGTCGCTCTGGACTTGCTGTGGCGATCCGGTGGCAATGGCCTTGCCGTAGTCCAGCACGGTCACCGTGTCGCAAAGGCCCATCACCAGCTTCACGTCGTGCTCGATCAGCAGGATGGTGCGGCCGTCCTTGCGAATGCGATCGATCAGCTCTCGCAGCACCACCTTTTCGGTGGCGTTCATGCCGGCGGCGGGCTCGTCCAGGGCCAGCAGCTTCGGGTCCGTGGCCAGCGCACGGGCGATTTCCAGGCGGCGCTGGTCGCCATAGCTGAGAGTGCGGGCCCGATAGTCGGCGAACTTGCCGATGCCGACATACTCCAGCAGCTCCCGTGCGCGGGCCTCGATGGCGACCTCCTCGGCCTTGAAGCCCGGCGTCCGGAAGATCGCACCCAACAGGCCTGACCTGGTGCGCACATGGCGGCCCACCATCACGTTCTCGAGTGCCGTCATCTCCGAGAACAGCCGGATGTTCTGGAAGGTGCGGGCGATGCCGGCCACCGCCACCTCATGCACGGCAGTGGGCTCATAGGTCTTGCCGCCAAGCTCGAAGCTGCCCGCGTCCGGCGAGTAGAGGCCGGTGATGACATTGAAAAAGGTGGTCTTGCCGGCACCGTTGGGGCCGATCAGGCCGTAGACCGTTCCCGGCTCGATGCGGATGCCGACCTCGGACAAGGCTTGCAAACCACCGAAGCGCTTGGACACGCCGCTGACGTTTAGGACTGATGCGCTCATGACGGGACTCCGATGCTCAACGCTGCGGCACCGGCGCGGCCTTGCCATGCTCAGGCTTGGGCCACAAGCCGAACGGTCGGGCCAGCATGATCGCAATCATGGCCAGTGCGATCAGCAGCTGGCGCAGGATGGCCGCGTCGACGCGCCCATCGGTCAGGCGCTGCAAATCCAACTCGCCGGACACCCATCGCAGGGCCTCCGGCAGGACCGCCAGCAGCACCGCGCCCAGAACGACGCCAGGGATGTGGCCGATGCCGCCCAGCACCACCATGGCGACGATCATCACCGACTCCTGCAGCGAGAAGCTCTCAGGCGACACGAAGCCCTGGAAGGTGGCGAACATCACACCGGACACGCCGCCGAAGGTGGCGCCCATGCCGAAGGCGAGCAGCTTGAGGTTGCGGGTGTTGATGCCCATCGCCTTGGCCGCGATCTCGTCCTCGCGGATGGCCATCCAGGCCCGGCCGATCCGCGACTCCTCCAAGCGGTAGCAGATGACCACCGAGATCACCACCAGCGCCAGGAACAGGTAGTAGTACTTTGTGACGCCGGAAATTTCATATCCGAACAGGTTGCCGCTGTCGCGCAGGTTGATGCCGAAGACGGTGATCGGGTCGATCTGCGTAAGGCCCTTGGGGCCGTTGGTGATGTTGACCGGCCGGTCCAGGTTGTTCATGAACACACGGATGATCTCGCCAAAGCCCAGCGTCACGATGGCCAGGTAGTCCCCACGCAACTTCAGCGTCGGCGCGCCCAGCATCATCCCGGCGGCGCCGGCCAGCGCGGCACCCAGCGGTATCACCAGCCACCAGGGCGTGTGCAGTCCGTTGGGGAAGATCGCTGCGAAGGCGGGGAAAGTCTCTGACAGGTGCGGGCTGGCCAGCAGGCCGAACATGTACGCACCGACAGCGTAAAAGGCGACATAACCCAGGTCCAGCAGGCCCGCATAGCCGACCACGATGTTCAGCCCCAACGCCAGCAGCACATACAGCAGTGCGAAGTCGATCATCCGTACCCAGAAGTTGCCCGCTGCCTGCGCCACCAGAGGCAGGATCAGCAGGGCCACCGCAGCGGCCAGGAAGACGATCAGCTTGTTCTTCATCATGTGGCGTCTCCCGGGGCGTCAGGCACGGTCGGCCACGCGTTCGCCAAGCAGGCCCTGCGGCCGGAGGGTGAGCACGATGATCAAGACCGCAAAGGCGAAGATGTCCTGGTACTGGCTGCCCAGCACACCGCCGGTCAGCGCGCCGATATAGCCGGCGCCCAGCGATTCGATCAGGCCCAGCGCGATACCGCCGACAACGGCGCCCGCCAGGTTGCCGATGCCGCCGAAGACGGCAGCCGTAAAGGCTTTCAGACCCGGCAGGAAGCCCATGGTGTGCTGCACACCGCCGTAGTTGGCCGCCCACATCACGCCAGCCAGCGCCGCCAGACAGGCGCCGATGATGAAGGTCGCCGAGATCACGGTGTCCGGGCGGACGCCCATCAGCGCTGCGACCCGGGGGTTCTCGGCCGTCGCGCGCATGGCCCGCCCGAGCTTGGTGCGGTTGACCAGCAGCATCAGCCCAATAAGCGTGACCGCGGTGATGACCAGGATCAGGATCTGGGTGACGTTGATGAACGCACCATAGACATCGATGGGGTCTGGCGGCAGCAGGATCGGAAACGGCTTGTAGTTCGGCTTCCAGATCATCATGGCCAGCGTCTGCAGCAGCAGGCTCATGCCCATGGCCGTGATCAATGGCGCCAGCCGTGGGGCGTTTCGCAACGGCCGGTAGGCAATCTTCTCGATCGCGAAGTTCAGCGCCGAACAGACCACCATGGCCGCCAGCAGCGACACCAGCAATTGGAGCCAGCCCGCCAGGCCGCTGTCGGACATGAGCGAGATCATGGTCCAGCTGGTCAGCGCGCCCACCATCAACACTTCGCCATGGGCGAAGTTGATGAGGTTGATGATGCCGTACACCATGGTGTAGCCCAGGGCCACGAGGGCGTACATGCTGCCGAGCACCAGACCATTGAAGATCTGCTGCAAAAAGGTGTCCATCGTCGCGTCTCCTGCCGGCTGGCCAGATGACGGGCACCTGCTGCGCGGCCTATGGGCCCTGCACCGAGGCAGGCCCGGGGCGGGCCCCGCATGGCGACAGGATCAAACGATTCTAGGCAGGGGGGTCTGACGGCTGGCCGGGGGGATTCCCGCGCTGGCCGCGGCGCTGCATGGCCTCGCCGATGCGCTGCTCCAGCCCCCGCGGGCTGGGCTCGTAGAACAGGGGCGCGGTCTCGATGCCGTCGGGGAAGTAGCGCTCGCCGGCCGCATAACCGTCCGGCTCGTCATGGGCATACCGGTAGCCTTCACCATGGCCCATGCTCTTGGCCAGGCGCGTGGGCGCGTTGCGCAGGCGGGCCGGCACCGGGCGCGTGCCGTCGGCGCGGACAAAAGCCTGTGCCGCCTTCCAGGCCGTGTAGACGGCATTGGACTTGGGCGCCACCGCCAGGAAAGTCACCGCCTGAGCCAGCGCCAATTCGCCCTCCGGCGAGCCCAACCGCTCGTAGGTCTGCACCGCGTCCAGGGCCATCTGCAGGGCCCGAGGGTCGGCCAGGCCGATGTCCTCGCTGGCCATGCGCAAGATGCGGCGCGCCGCATACCGGGGGTCGGTCCCACCGTCCAGCAGCCGTGCCAGCCAGTAAAGGGCGGCGTCCGGGTCAGATCCGCGCACAGCCTTGTGCAGCGCGCTGATGGTGTCGTAGAACAGGTCGCCAGCCTTGTCGTAACGGCGCAGCAGGCTGCCCAGGGAGCGTTCGAGCAGGGGCTCATCGATCATCGCGACGCCGGCCTCACCGGCCATATCCGCCACGGCCTCGTAGGCATTGAGCAGGCGCCTGGCGTCACCGTCGGCATGGCCGATCAACCGGGCACGGGCGGCGTCGGCCAAGGGCGGCGCACCCAGGTGCGCCTGGGCCCGGCCCAGCAGCGCTGACAGGTCGTCGTCGGCCAGCGGTTCCAGCACGTGCACGGCCGCGCGCGACAACAGTGCCGAGTTGACCTCGAAGGCCGGGTTCTCCGTGGTAGCGCCGACGAACGTGAACAGACCGGACTCGACGTGCGGCAGGAACGCATCCTGCTGCGCCTTGTTGAAGCGGTGCACCTCGTCGACGAAGACAACGGTCGACTGCCCATGTGCCCGGGCGGCGCGTGCCGCCTCCACGGCGTCGCGGATGTCCTTGACGCCAGCCAGCACGGCCGACAGCACCACGAAGCGCGACCGGACCGCACCGGCCATCAGCCGGGCCAGCGTGGTCTTGCCGACGCCCGGCGGCCCCCACAGGATCATGGAGTGCAGCCGGCCGGTGCTCAGCGCGTGGTGCAGCGGCTTGCCGGGCGCCAGCAACCCGCGCTGGCCGACCACGTCCTGCCAATGCTGCGGCCGCAGGGTCTCGGCCAGCGGCGGCGGTGAATACGCTGTGCCTGCCGCCGCAGCGGCTGGAGGCGGATCGAACAAGGGAGCCTGCTCAGGCATGGCGACGATTGTGTCCCCTCTGTCACGGCGAGGAATTGGCCCGCTGTCGGCAGCCTGTTCGACACTTGAAGGCGCCGGTGCACCGACAAACTGACGGCATCACCGATCGCACCAGGAGCTTCCATGAGCGCCATCACCGCCACCGAAAACCAGGCCCTGTCCCAGGCCCATTCCGCCGCAATGGGATCGCCGCGAGAAGTGCTGAGCTTCAAGCTCGGCCAGGAGGAGTACGGAATCGACATCCTTCGCGTGCAGGAGATACGGGGCTACGAGCCGCCGACACGGATTGCCAACTCGCCGCCGTTCATGAAGGGCGTGGTCAACCTGCGCGGGGTGATCGTGCCCATCGTGGACATGCGACTGCGCTTCGGCCTGCCGGATGTCACCTACGACGGTTTCACGGTGGTCATCATCCTCAACGTGGCCGGCCGTACCGTGGGCATGGTGGTCGACTCTGTCAGCGATGTGCTGGAATTGAAGCCGGACCAGGTCCGCGCCGCGCCGGAGTTCAACTCCACCATCGAGGCCAGCTACATCACCGGCCTGGGGACGGTCAGGTCCGGGGATGGCGAGCGCATGCTGATCCTGATGGACATCGAGGCGATGATGCGCAGCGCCGAAATGGGGCTCATGGACGTGACCATCCACTGACCAGATGGTCGCCAACTCCGGCCGAAGCCCCCCCTTATCCCGCAAAAAGAGACCATCGATGAAGAGTGTCCTTCTCTGCCTGTCCATGGCCACCGCAGCCACCGCCTGGGCTGACCGCCCCCTGGCCACCAACAACGCGGACGTGCATGCGCCGGGTGGCTGTGTTGTCGAAGTCGGCGTCGAGCGGCTGACCGAAAGCGGCGCACCGTCGGCCACCGGCCAGGGTGCCGCGTTCGCCTGCGGTGTCGGACTCATGACCGAGGTCGGCCTGGGCTACGCGCGCGCCCGGTCATCCGGCGTGACGGCCAAGAGCTGGGGGGTCTCCGGCAAGACCAGCCTGATCGACCGCAAGGACAACTTGCCGGGCTACTCGCTCGGCTGGGGCGTGGACTGGTTGTCGGCGCCCGGCGCCGGCACGCAGCGCGAGGGCAGCTTCCTCAACGGGATCGTGTCGGCCCAGGTGGCCGAGGGCCTGATCCTGCATGCCAACCTGGGCTGGTCGCATTCGCGATCAGCGCGGCAGAGCAGCACGACTTGGGGTCTGGCGGCGGAGAAGTCCATCGGCGCCGGCCTGGAGTTGCTGGGGGAGGCCTTCGGCAGCGATCGCGACACCTCACCCTGGGTCAACATCGGCCTGCGCTGGGCGGTGGTGCCCGACAAGTGGTTCCTGGATGCCGGCTGGGCCGTTCAGACATCGTCCACGCGGCCCAAGTCAATGACGCTCGGCCTGCGCGCCGAGTTCTGACGGCCGCGTCGGCACCGCGCTACTTCTGCTCGATGACGTCGGCGCCCTTGGGCGGCGTGAACCGGAAGGTGTCGTCGGCCAGGCGGGGGTTGACCTGTACGTCCGTGAAGTCCAGCCGGGAGCGTTGACCAAAGGCGTCTTCGATCTCCAGCGCGGCCAGCACCCGACCTCGGAAGCCGACCCGCAACAGCCGCACGGTGCCTTCGGCCACCTTGGGTGTGGCCTGCACCCAGTTCAGACCATCACGCGCGGGCTGTGCCTGCAGGTCGAACTCACGCTCCAGCGAAGCGCCGGCCAGCAGCGCCGCAGGAGATGCGCCGAGCGCGCCCTTCAGCGGGCGAACGGTTACCTGGTTGAGATCCAGGTCATGCAGCCACAACCGTGCGCCGTCACCAACGATGGTTTGCTCGAAAGGCTTGCGGTAGTCGAAGCGGAAACGGTCCGGGCGAGAGAACTCGAAACGGCCGGCGCTCGACTTGCGACGACCACCCTCGGTCGAGGTCACGACCTGGGTGAACGCGGCACTGCCCGTGCGCGAGTCACGGGTGAACTCCCGCAGCGTGTCGACGGCATCGGCTTGTGCCGGCAGTGCCGCGCCGACCAGCCACAGCGCGAGCAAGCCAGACCGCATCGCCCCTGCAACCATGGCCGCGCCTGTCATTCGTCGCGCCGCGGCACGATCAGCTCGCGGTTGCCATTGGTTGCCATGGCGGATACGAGCCCGGATTTCTCCATTTGTTCCAGCAACCGCGCCGCACGGTTGTAGCCAATGCGCAGGTGCCGCTGCACCAGCGAGATCGAGGCCCGCCTGTGCTGCAGCACGATGGCCACGGCCTGGTCGTACATCGGGTCGGACTCCGCATCGGCCGCGGCCGCCTCACCGCCTTCGCCACCGCCGTCTGAATCGAGCGTGCCGCCTTCGAGGATGCCCTCGATGTAGTTGGGCTCGCCCTGGCTCTTGAGGTAGTCCACCACCCGGTGCACCTCTTCGTCCGACACAAAGGCGCCGTGCACCCGCACCGGCAGCCCGCCGCCGGGCGTCAGGTACAACATGTCGCCCTGGCCCAGCAATGCCTCGGCGCCCATCTGGTCCAGGATGGTCCGGCTGTCGATCTTGCTGGAGACCTGGAAGCTGATCCGAGTCGGGATGTTGGCCTTGATCAGGCCGGTGATCACGTCCACGCTCGGCCGCTGGGTCGCCAGGATCAGGTGGATGCCGGAGGCGCGCGCCTTCTGCGCCAGCCGGGCGATGAGTTCCTCGACCTTCTTGCCGACCACCATCATCAGGTCGGCCAACTCGTCAATCACGACCACGATGTGCGGCAGGCGCTGCAGCGCCTCCGGCATGTCCGGTGTCAGACTGAACGGGTTGGTCAGCGGCGTTCCGGCCGCCGCCGCGTCGGCGATCTTGCGGTTGCAGCCCGCCAGGTTGCGCACGCCCAACTTGCTCATCACCTTGTAGCGCCGCTCCATCTCGCCGATGCACCAGGTCAGAGCATTGGCGGCCTGCTTCATGTCGGTGACCACTGGGCACAGCAGGTGCGGGATGGATTCGTAGACGCTCATCTCGAGCATCTTCGGGTCGATCAGGCTCATCCGCACATCGCGCGCCTCGGCCTTGTACAGCAGGCTCAGGATCATGGCGTTGATGCCCACACTCTTGCCGGAGCCGGTGGTCCCTGCCACCAGCAGGTGCGGCATCTTGGCCAGGTCGGCCACCGCTGGATGCCCGACGATGTCCTTGCCCAGCCCGATGGTCAGCTGCGACGACGCACTGTTGTAGGCCTCAGAGCCGAGGATCTCGGCCAGCCGGATGGTCTGGCGGCGGGCATTGGGCAGCTCCAGCGCCATCGTGGTCTTGCCCGGAACCGTCTCGACCACCCGTATGCTGACCAGGGACAGCGACCGCGCCAGGTCCTTCGCCAGGTTGACCACCTGCGAGCCCTTGACGCCGGTGGCGGGCTCGATCTCGTAGCGGGTGATGACCGGGCCCGGCAGCGCTGCGACCACGCGGACCTCGACACCGAAGTCGCGCAGCTTCTTCTCGATCAGCCGGGATGTCATCTCCAGCGACTCGGGCGCCATAGACTCCTGGCGTCCAGGCGCGGCGTCCAGCAGATCGACCTGAGGCAGCTTGGTGTCGGCCAGTTCCACGAACAGCGGCCGTTGGCGCTCCTTTGCGACGCGCGCGGATTTCGGTACCTCCAGCACCGCGGGCTCGATGGCAATGGGCAGGTGCTCGGCCTGCTCCTGGACATCAAGCTGGACCTGCTGATCCCGCTCACGCACGGCCTGCTCGCCGGCCAGGCGGTCGGCCTCGGCCTCGCGTGCCAAGTCGCGCCGCTGGCGGCGGGTGTCGACCCAGGTCCCGATACGGTCGGCCAGGTCAAGCCAGGAGAACCGAAGGCCGCCGGCCATGCCCAGAACCAGCGCGACGACCCACAGCACGCCACTGCCGGCAAAGCCCAGCGCCTGCATCGACTGTGAGCCCAGCACGGCGCCTATCAAGCCCCCGGCGTGGCCACCGGGCACTGTGGCGTCGAGCTGGTACAGGCGTGTCCACTCCAACGCGCAACTGGCCGCCATCAGCAAGGCCAGGCCGCTCCAGGTCTGCCATGCCGGCGCCGCCGCTGGCGCCAAGGGATCGGCGCCACGGCGCCAGCTTGCCAGGAGACACCATCCGTACCGGAGCGCCGCGGCGACCAGCCACCAACAGGACCAGCCGAACAGGAACAACAGCGCATCTGACAGCCGTGCGCCCAGCCAGCCGGCCCGATTGCGGATGCCCAGCCCGTCGCCCGATGTCGAAAAGCCGCCGTCCAGCGGATGGTGGCTGAGCAGCGCGATGACCACCAGCAACCAGACCGTCGCGCCGGCCGCCAGCAGCAGAACCAGGCGCCCCCGGGGCGGCGACGGTCGGGCGGATGCGCCCTCGTCGGCCACAGGCCCACCGGCCAGGGATCCCAGCGGAAAGCTCATCGCTCAGCCATCAGCGCCGCCATCAGTCGTGCGGCCGCTCCTTGATGACGACCCAGCCGTTTTCCTGGGTCTCGATGACGCCACGTTCCTCCAGGTCCTTCATGACCCGGCTCACCATCTCGCGCGACGCGCCAACGACCTTGGCCATGTCCTGACGTGACACCTTGCTGCGGATGATGCGGACACCCTGAGGGTCGGTGTCGGCCATCTCAAGCAGCGTGCGGGCCACGCGCCCATAGACATCCAGCAGCGCCAGCGACTCAATCTGCCGGTCGGCATGGCGCAGGCGTCGGACCAGGCCACGCAGGACGGAATAGGCCAGCGAGCTTTGCTCCGGGAGGCAGCGCGCGAACTCGGTGCGCCCCAGGATCAGCATGTCTGTCTGCACCTCGCAGCGGACCGTCGCCGAATGCGACTCGTTGTCGATCAGGCTCATCTCGCCCACATAGTCGCCGGATTCCAGCACCGCGAGGATGACCTCTCGGCCGCGAGTGTCCGACGTCAGCACGCGGGCCCGGCCGTTCAACAGGATGAACAACGCGTTGCTCTTGCGCCCCTGCTCGACCACCAGCTCACCGCGTCGGTAGCGGCGCTTGGTGACGCTGTCGGCCACCACTTGGGCATGCTCGACGGTCAGCATCGAGAAAAGCGGCACGCGTCGGATCAGGTCGAGATTGGACAGCATCGACATGGCAGGGTCCTCTTGTGACGGGTTGTCTCCTGAGTCGGGCATTGTGCCCCGTGATCGCACCATGGCCGCTTGCGTTCGGCCCATCAGACCCCCATGTGAGAA
>JBJXHB010000040.1:0-6758 GCA_046160725.1 Aquabacterium sp. | reverse complement strand
CAAGCTGGTGCGCGCCAAGGTCGCGGCCGCGCTGCGCACCGTCAAGGCGCCGCCCAAGCCGAATGCCAAGCCGATGCGCTTCGTGTTGTCGGTGGGTGCCAAGGTGGCCATGCCCTATGCCGCCTTGGCGGTGAGCCCCAGCCACAAGGCGCTGCTGCTGCCGCTGATGGGCGATGACGACGAGGGCCTGAAGTACCCCGCCGGCGAGCTGGTGTGGGAGCGCAACCAGTTCACCTTCATCACCGACAAGGCCGCCGGCGGCATGGCCCGCAAGCTGCAGCTGGGCCTGCAACTGCTGACCAAGGCCAAGCTCAAGGTCTGCGTGCGCGGCCCGGACGGCCCGGGCGAGGAACTCGATGGCGACGACGACTTCGCCGACGTGCCGGACGCGCCGCTGGAGGCATCCGACCTGGTCGCGCGCTACAAGAGCCTGGAGGACGGCATCCTGGCCTTCAAGGCGGTTGGCGCCAAGGCCCTGAAGGAGGGCATGGACAAGCTGATCGAGCGCTTCAAAGCGGCGATGAGCGGCCAGGCCTATGGCGATGCCGATGACATCCTCGACCAGATCGACACCTTGATCGCCGGTGCGACGCTCGGCAACGCCGCCTTCGACACCGACGAGCCGGCGCCGCAGGCCCTGCCGCTGGCCGAGCCAACCCGCGTGGCCACACCCACGGCGGCGGTGACCGCCGAGCAGCGCCAGGAGGCCGAGAAGGTCGAGAAGGCGCGCGAGGTCTCGATGAAGGCGCGAGACAAGCTCAAGGCCGACATGGCCGAAGCCGCGTCGAAGGTGCCGCCCGACATGGACAAGCTGAAGAAGCTGGTCGAGCTGGAGTTCAAGCGCGCGGCCGAGCTGGACAAGACGCTGAAGAAGGCCGCCGAGGACAAGCTGCCGATCAAGCCATCGCCGGCCCAGGTGTCCTTCGACGACAACGACACGCCCGGCGCGGCGGAGTGGACGGTGCCGGTCTGCGCCGAGGCCTTCCGCAAGTACGGCTGGTTCGACTTCAAGGCGCTGCGCAAGAGCGGCGAGGCGGTGGACGTGGCGGGCCTGGTGAACCAGACCACCATCACCGACGACGTGATGTGGAAGCTCTACCAGTACCGCCGCCGCTTCGTCGACCAGCTCATCACCACGCTGCAGAAGAAGTACGCCAGCGCCGGCCTGCTGTTCAAGAGCAGCGGCAGCGAGGACATCGAGAGCGACCTGGACATCACCGTGGCCTCGCCCGGGGGCACCGACGACGTCAAGGCGATGAGCGATTTCAACAACACCATCAAGGCCAAGTTCGGCCGCGCGCCGGGCCGCGTCTTCGACACCAACCTGTACGCGCGCGACTACCGCGCCATCAAGGACAACCTCACCAATCCCGCCGACCGCTCGCAGCCGGCGCCCAAGGACGAGGACATTGCCTCGCCGGACGGGGACATGGCGCACATGAGCGCCATCGACCAGGACGTGGCCACGCTGATGAAGCAGCGCCGCTTCCTGGATGCCGAGGCCTTCACCGCGATGTGGCAGGCGCTGGTGGACGGCATCGGCGACGCCAAGGAGAAGAAGCGCATCCAGCAGCGCTTCGAGGAAGGCGAGGCGGCCTATCTGCAGACCGCCCAGGAGAAGGTGACGGCCATCGTCAAGAAGGTGCAGACCGCGCGCGCCAAGGTGCCGCCGCAGCGCAAGGCGGCCTTCGAGGCCGCGTACAAGGACTTCGAGGTCCAGCTGCAGATCTACAACGACGCACGCGAGGGCGGGCATGAGCGCGCCATGCAGCGCGAGATGCCGGTGCTGCTGGACCTGATGGAGCAGTGCTTCCCCGACGAGGTGATGGAAGTCACCGACGAGCAGTATGCGCAGCGCATGGGCCAGATGCGCCAGCGCCAGATGGACCTGAAGAAGCTGGAGCAGCTGCAGAAGGACCACACGTCTGAAGGGCCGGACTGCGCCACCGTGCACCCGGGCAAGACCCACGACGAGTGGCTGAAGGAACTGCCCGGCGGCATCGACGCGCTGAAGTCGCGCATCAAGCAGGACCAGTTCACCAACATCGTGTTCGCCAATGAGGCCTATATGAGCGAGGGCGCGATCACCCACGTCGTCACCGGCATCCAGGCCCGCACCGACGAGGAGAAGGCCGAGGTGCTTCGCAAGATCACGCCGGCCGAGCTGCTGCAGTCCACCAACGAGCAGGTGGCCGACTTCTTCAAGGACATGAAGCACATGCTGCACGAGGAGCATGCGGCCAAGAGCGCGGCCGAGAAGCTGCAGGTCACCGGCGAGGCCTACGTGCACGCCTCCAAGTACCTGAGCCGCATGCTCGACGGCGCGGCGATGCTGCAGGAAAAGTACAAGGACAAGCCGGACCTGCTGAAGACGCTGTCCGACCCGCCCTACACGCTGTGCGCCACCGCCGCCCTGGGTCCGCGCGACCTTCAGAAGCAGGTCGACGGCTGGCTTGTCAAGCTGCGCAAGAGCGCCACCGTGCCCGGTGACGCCAAGGCGCTGCTGGCGATCGAGGAGGTGAAGACCCGCTTCAACGTGGACAGCATCAAGGGCCTGCAGACGGCGATCTCGAACTTCTGCATCGAGTTCAACCAGCGGGTGCGCATGCTGCAGGATTTCCGTGACTCGCAGGACCAGGCCGAGAACGCCTTCCAGCAGTACTTCCGCCCGGCGTCGACGCAAGGACAGGGCAGCCAGACCACGGCGGTGCCGAAGCCCAAGGCGAAGCCGAGTACGACCTAGCTCGCCGCTGGGGATCAGGCCTGGCGGGCCGCGCTCCGTTGCCGCGTGGTCGCGCCGACGGCCAACAGCCCCGCGGCCAGCAGTGCATAAGTCGAGGGCTCGGGCACAGCCGTCACGGTCACCTCGAAGGCGCCGCTGTTGTTGACCGGAAAGGTGTCGTTGACCAGCGCGTAGATGTGGCCTGTGGTCCCCAACACCACGGTGGTGCCATAGCCGATCAGGAACCAGTCGGCCGCCTGCATGGCCGTCGGATTGGCGCCGGTGTAGGCAGCCGCATTGAGCGTGCCGATCAAGGCACCCAATTTGGCGTTCAGGAACGCCGGGCCGTAGTTGCCATCGGCGATATACGACCCGTTCGGGTTGAACTGCGGCCCGTAGTGCGAGCAGGTGACCGGAACGTTCGGCGTCCCGTCTGGATTCATGCGGAAGGTGCCGTTGCCGCACAGGTCGACAACGCCGCTGCCGGTGAGGTCATAGCTGCCTGCCGCAAACAGGCCGAGGTCGACCACGCTGCTGGCGTTGCCGGGCACCGTGAGGGCCGCCGCATTCAGGCTGCAGAAGGCCCCGGCAACCAGGGCAATGGTGGTGATGTGGCGCATGTCGCAAGCTCCAGATTTGATCGTTCGCAAGAGTCAGATTTTCGCAAGGGTCAGGTGCCCCGGGCTGTCGAGTATGCGGCCGGGGCAGGCCATGCGATACCCCTGATCAGGGGGCCTGGGCGGCCGTGGCGACTCGCTGCGAAGCAAGGCGCATCCGGCGCCGGTGCCGCACCGATGCCCGTTGCTACAGCCGCAGCGTGCGCGCGCCGCGGCCCATGCTGCGCCGCTGCTGGCCGGCCGGGCCGACGATGCGCACCTCGATCTTCTGGATGCCGCGGAAGGCCTCGGCCAGGCGCACCTGCAACTCGGTCAAGGCGCCCGGCTCGGCGCAGCGGAACTGCATCAGTGCGCCCAGCTCGGTGTGGTCCGGCGTGGTGCCGGGCGGGCGCTTCGCGGCCGGGGCGGACGCCCCGGGCGCGGCCAGCAGCGCCGGGTCCAGCCACGGCGCATCGAACTGCACCGACTCGAGCTTGCAGGCCGCTGCGGCGGGCGGCTCGACCAGCGCGCCCTCGCGCAGCTTGCGTGCCGCCTCGCGGACCAGGCCGCGCTCACGCTCGTTGCGCGGCGGTCGCTCGAAGCCGACCAGGTTGTCCAGCGGCGAGTTGAAGTCGACGGTCAGCCAGGCGCCATCCAGCGCGATGTCCAGGTGCGCGACGCCATGCTGGTGCGGCGGCGCGGCCTGTGCCAGCGTCGCTGCGGCCAAGGCGGCGGACGCGAGAAGCCCGGCCACAGGCTTCCAACGTCCCGCCGCGGTGGCGGTCATGGCCTGGCCTCCAGCTGCGCCTGCTCCAGGTCCAGCCGGGCCGCATCCAGTCGCCTGGCCATGCCGGCTGCGGCGACAAGGCCGTCGCCGGCCTTGGCCAGGTCGCCGACGACGACCGCCCGTTGCCCGGCCGGTGCCCAGTGCGCCTGCGTGAAAGCCCGCACCTGTGCCGCGGTGACGGCGCCGATCTCCTCGACGAAGCGGCCGAGTTCGGCCAGCGGGCGCTGCTGCGCCAGCTGCGCCGCCACCATCGATGCCAGGCCGCCGGTGGTCTCCACGCGCCGGCCGAAACCGCCGATCAGGGTGGCCTGCCGGGCCGCCAGCTCGTCGGCGGGCACCTCGGCCGCCAGCAACGACGCCACCTGCTCGCGCATCACCGTCAGCACGGCGCCGGCGTTCTTGTGGTCGGTTTGCGCGCTGGCCAGCACCATGCCGCCGCCGGGGTGGCTCTCGGCGTCGCTGCCGGCGCCGTAGCTCAGGCCGCGCTTGATGCGGATCTCCTGGTTCAGCCGCGCCGAGTAGCCGCCACCCAGCACGGTGTTGGCCACCTGGGCCACGCGCCGCTGTGCGGTGTCCGATGGGGGATACGGCAGCGCCAGCATGACGGTGCTCTGGCCGCTGGCGCCCAGCTGGACCAGCAGGCCTGGGTCGGCGAGCGTCTGTGGCGGCGGATGCTGCAGCGGCGGCACCGCCATGCGGTCGGTGGGCCAGCTGCCGAAGTGGGCACGGGCCAACTCGGCAGCAGCTGCGGGCTCGATGTCGCCGGCCAGCACCAGCACCGCGTTCTCGGGCCGGTACCAGCGGCGGTGAAAGGCCGCCACGTCGGCCGGCTGGATGCGCCCGAGCGACGCCGCCGTGGTGACGCCACCATACGGCGTGGCGCCCCAGAAGGCACGCCGCGCCACCATGCCGGCCAGCTCGCCCGGGCTGGCCAGGCTGACGCGCAACCCGTCCAGCGCCTGGGTGCGGGCCCGGGTCAGCTCGTCCTCGGCCAGCAGCGGCGCGCGCACGCAATCGGCCATCAGGGCCAGGGCCTGCGGCAGGCGCGCGGTAGTGACGGTCATGGCCAGCGTGGTGCTGCGCCAGCCGCCGGCAGCGTCCAGCGTGCCGCCCAGGGCTTCGGCCTGCTGCGCCAGCGTGGCCGCGTCCACGGCGGCACCGCCGCGGCGCGCGCCCTTGGTCAGCAGCGTGGCCACCATCGCCGCCAGGCCGGCCTGGCCCGGCGGGTCGGCCTCGGTGCCCACGCGCAACATCCACAGCGCCGAGACCAGTGGCAGCGCGCGCCGGGTGGCGGTGATGACGCTCAGGCCGCCGTCCAGGCGCTGCTCATGTAGCGGCGGCAGCATGATCGGCCGCGCGCGGCCGGGAAGAGGAGGTGCATCGATGCCGGGTGTGGCCACGGTCAGGCCTCCTGCTGGTAGGTGACGGTGGCGCGCCGGGCACCGAGCACCCAGCGCCGGAGCACCCGCTGCACGTCCGCGGCGGTGACGGCCTGCAGCTCTGGCAGTTCGCGGTCGGCCCAGCGCGCGTCGCCGCGCACCAGCACCGCATTGCCCACGGCCGCGGCCTGGCCGGCCGGGCGCTGGCGCTGCGACAGCGCGCTGGTAAGCAGCCGCGCGCGCACCTTGTCCAGCTCGTCTGCCGCGATGGCCTTCGTGGCCAGCCTTTCGATCTCGGCCAGCAGCCGGCGCTCGACGTCGTCCAGCGCCTTGCCGCTGGCGGCGATGGCATAGCCGGCGATCAGCCCGGCGTCGGCATAGAGGTCGGCCTGGAAGCCGGCGGCCTGGGCCACCTCCGCGCGGTAGACCAGGGCCTCGTTGAGCCGCGCCGACTCGCCGGCCGACAGCAGCGCCCCGGCCACGGCCAGCGCCGCCGAGTCGGCATGTGCGGCCGGCGGCCCCTTCCACAGCAGGGCCAGCGCCGGCAGCGGCACGCGCGGCGCGGTCATCGCATGGCGCACGTCGCGTTGCCGGGCGGGCTCGGTGATGCGCACCCGTGGCACCGCGCCGGCCGGCCGGCGCAGCGGGCCGAAGTAGCGCTGGGTCCAGCCCAGGGCCTCGGCCGGCTCGACATCGGCGGCCACGATCAGCACGGCGTTGTCGGGCCGGTAGTAGGTGGCATGAAAGCGCTGCACGTCGGCCAGCGTGGCGGCCTCCAGGTCCTCGATGCTGCCGATGCCCGGCCGCCGGTACGGATGGCGCTCGAAGGTGTAGCCCGGCAGCGCCACCCACAGCCGGCCGTAGGGGTCGGCCAGCACGCGCTGGCGCAGCTCCTCGATCACGACCTGCCGTTCGCTGTCGAAGTTGCCCTGGTCCACCGTCAGGTTGGACATGCGCTCGGCCTCGGCCCACAGCAGCCGCTCGGTGTGGTGCAGCGGGACCTCATTCTGGTAGACCGTCACGTCCTCCGCGGTGTAGGCGTTGTTCTGGCCGCCGACGTCCTCGGTCAGGCGGTCGAAGGCCTCGTTGGGCAGGTGCCGCGTGCGCTTGAACATCATGTGCTCGAACAGGTGCGCAAAGCCCGACCGGCCAGCCGGATCGTCCTTGCCGCCGACGCGGTACCAGACCTGGACCGCTGCCGTGGCGCTGCCCGGGGTGCGCACGTGGATGAAGCGCAGCCCGTTGCGCAGCGTGTGCTGCTGCAGCGCCAGGGG
>JBJXHB010000039.1:0-8939 GCA_046160725.1 Aquabacterium sp. | reverse complement strand
CCTGGGGGGGAGGCGCCGAAGGCGCTTCGGGGGGGGGACCTATCCGACACGCCAGTTGCCGCCGGGGCGGATCAGCGCTTCGGCATTGCGCCAGGCCACGCCCTCGCGCAGCGCCGGCGGCAGGTCGGCCATCCAGCCGCGGGAGTACTCCGCATGCGCGCCGATGTAGTGCCAGCGCTCCGGCGTGAAGGTGTCGGTGCCGATCATGAAACGGTCCGGAAAAGCCTCGAACGCCGCGCGCCAGGCCGGGTCGACCTTGTTGCCTCTGCCCTGGTCGCTGCGGAAGGCCAGGTCGCACCACAACCGGCGGTGCCGGCCCAGCACCTCGCGCACCGCCTCCGGCCGGTCGAAGCCGGAGTGCGCCCACAGGATGCGCGCCTGCGGCCACTGCTTGAACAGCCGCTCCACCGCATCGGCGTCGGAGTGCGCGTGCAGGATCAGGTTGTGCTGCCGGGCCAGCTCCACCATGCGGCGCGGCACGGGCAGGTCGGCGTCGCTGCCGTACAGGTGGAACTCGCCGACACCGGCGTAGCGGTACTTCGCCAGCCGCTCCTCCAGATAGCCCACCACCGTCGGATCCTTGGCCCAGGACGAGGCGTCGGCGCGCACCCGGTAGGGCCGCAGCGACGGCACGACCAGGTCCGGCGCCAGCGCCACCAGGCGCTGCTGGCCCTCGTCGTTGGACGAGGACAGGAAGACCCCGCGCAGCCCGGCATCGCGCAGGATCTGGATGGCCTGCGGCGGCGGCACCAGGTCCCAGGCGTCGTGGCTGTAGTGCACATGGGCATCGAACAGCGGCAGGCGGGCCTGCGCGCCGGCGGGCCGTGCGGCCAGCGCGCCCAGGCCCAGCACGGCCAGGGCGTCGCGACGGTTCAATCGGGGCATCTGAAGTCTCCGTATCCAGTGGGGCCATGTGCCGGCCGGTGCGGCTGCGTCGGTGCGGCCGCGGCCTGCCAGCCACCGGTCCTGCCTTTGGTCCGCGGCTGCGATGTTGCCGCAGACGGCGTGGCACAGTGCGCCGGCCCACCGCCGCCCCTGTCGACCGCATGCCCCACACCCAGATCCCGCCCCGTGCCTATGTGCTGCTGGGGGTGGTCACCCTGGTCTGGGGCACCAACTGGCCGCTGTTCCAGCTGGCCACGCGCGAGCTGTCGGTCTGGACCTTCCGTGCCGTGGGGGTGACGATCGCCGGCCTGACCCTGCTGCTGGTGGCGCGGCTGCGCGGCCAGTCGCTGGTGCTGCCGCGGGCCTGGTGGCCGACGGTGGTGCTGGCCACCATGCTGTACCTGGTGTTCTGGAACATCGCCAGCACCTATGCCGCCATCATGATCCCGTCCGGCCAGGCGGCGATCCTGGGCTTCACGATGCCGCTGTGGGCGGCACTGATCGGCTGGCTGTTCCAGGGCCAGCGGCTGACCCGCCGCCTGGGCCTGGCGCTGGCCCTGGGCGGCGCGGCCGTGGGCCTGCTGATGTGGCGCAGCCTGCCCGCCTATGCACAGGCCCCGGCCGGCTTTGCGCTCGGCCTGGCGGCCGGCCTGGGCTGGGCGCTGGGCACGATCATCATCAAGCGCAACCCGCCACCGGTGCCGGCCACGGTGCTGACCGGCTGGCAGCTGCTGATCACCGCCGTGCCCACCGCCATCGGCGCGGTGGCGCTGGGCGACGGCGTCTGGTTCATGCCGTCCACGACCACCATCCTGGTCATCGGCTACATCGCCTTGGTGCCGATGGCCATCGGCAACGTGGCCTGGTTTTCCATCGTCGGGCTGCTGCCCACCACGCTGGCGGGGCTGTCGTCGATCCTGGTGCCGGTGGTGGCGATGATCGCCGGCGCCGTGATCCATGGCGAGCCGCTGGGCCCGCTGCAATGGGCCGCGATGCTGTGCAGCGCGGGTGCGCTGCGGCTGGCGCTGACACCGGCACCCGACCGCAAGGACCCGGCCTGATGCGCTGCCGGATGCCAGGGATGCACCGGCTGCTTCGCCCGCTGGCCGCCATGGCCGGCCTGATTGCGGCGCTGGCCGGCCCGGCCCCGGTGCGGGCACAGGCGCAGGCATCGGCCGCAGACGGCGCACCGCGGCAAGGTTTCGTCTGGCAGGCCACGCGTGGCGACCGGCAGCTGGTGCTGGTGGCCACCATCCATGCCGCGCCGCCGGGCCTGACCAGCGTGCCGGCGGGCGTGCCGACGCTGCTGGCGGGCGCACAGGCCCTGGCCGTCGAGGCCGACACCCGCCGGCAGGACGCCCTGGCCCAGGCCGTGCAGCGCCATGGGATGTTGCCGGCCGATGCGCCGGACCTGTGGCAGCGGCTGCCCGCGCCCCTGGCCGACCGGACGCGGGCGGCGCTGCGGCGCCTGGGCCTGCAGGAAGCCGCCTTCGCGCGCATGCAGCCCTGGATGCTGACGGTCACGCTGGCCACCGTCGAGTTGGCCCGGGCCGGCTTCGACCCCGAGGCGGGCAGCGAGATCCGCCTGCTGGGCATGGCCGCGCAGGCGGGCCGGCCGGTGATCGAGCTGGAGGGCACGGAGCTGCAGCTTTCCCTGTTCGCACGCATGGCACCCGCGATGCAGGCGGCCATGCTGGAGCGCCTGCTGGACCAACTGGATGACGGCACCGCCAGCCGTGAGCTGGCGCAGTTGTCCGCCGCATGGCGGGACGGCAGCAGCCTCCAGATGGACGCCGTGATCGACCGCATGACCGCGGATGCCGCCCGCCACCCGGCCGACCGCCTGGTCGCCGAGGACCTGCTGGTGGCCCGCCACCCGGCACTGCTCGACGCGATCGAACAGGCCGCCGCCCGGCACTCGCCACTGATGGTGGCCGTGGGTGCGCTGCACTGGTTCGGGCCGCAGGGCCTGCGGCAGGGCCTGCGCGGCCGCGGCTGGACCGTGCACGAGGCGCCGTAGCGGCGCGGCCCTGCAGGCTACTTGGCCGGCTTGCCGGGTGCCTTGGCCGCCTTCCGCTGGCGGCGTGCGGTGACCTCGATCTCCACCTTCGCGCCCGGCACCACCAGTGGCGTGCAGACGGTGGTGTTGGCAGGCCGAGCCTGGCCAAGGCGGGCCTTGAGCACGGCGGCCACCGGGCCGAGGTCGCGCGCGCTGGCCAGGTAGACATGCACCCGAACCACGTCGTCCAGCGACGACCGCGCCTGCTGCAGGGCCGACTCGATGATCTCGAAGGCGCGCTCGGCCTGGGCCTTCGCGGTGCGGGCAAAGCTGCCGTCGGCGTTGGCGCCGACGGTGCCGGACACGAAGATCCAGGAGCCATCGACCACCGCGCGGGAGTAGCCGGCCATGTCCTCCCACTTCGAGCCGCTGCTGATCAGGGTACGGGTCATCTCAAGTGTCTCCAGGTCTTTGGGGGTGCTGACCATACACCGCCCGTTGCAGGCCCATGGCCGGCCAGCAGGAACTCAGCCCGGGCGAGCGCGCCTCACCTGTTGCTGGATCAGCAGGACCTCCACCTCGTGGGCGGCCACCAGCCGCTGCCAGCGGGCATCGTCCATGCCCGGGCTGCGTCGGGCCTGCAGCGTCACCACGCACTGGTCGGCCCGATGTCCCTGCGCCGGCCCTGGCTGCACCCGGGCCTGGATGCGCGGCGCCAGGTCGTCGGCGGCCGCGCCCAGCCAGTAGACGACGCGGCCTTCCGCCTCATCGACCACCGGGCGGCACCAGCCGGTGCCGCCATCGAAGCGCGAACAGCCGCGCAGCAGGCCCGGCGCCGTGTACTCGAGCCCGTCCATCAGGCCCAGGCACCACTGCGCCATGCCGGTCACCGTGGACAGATGCGCCAGCACGCGCGGCACCGGCGCGTCGCAGACCGCGCTCACCACATGGGTGTCGGCGTCCTCCTCCATGGATGACCCCTCAGGCCTTGCGCATGCCGATCATCCAGGGCCGGACCTGGAACATCAGCAGGCCCGACTTCACCGCCGGGTCGGCCGCAGCGAAGGCGGTGACCTCGTCCTGTGTCATGCCGGGCTCCGGGATCATCATCCCGCCGCCGGCGCCGTCCATGTGCGGGCCGCCCAGCGTCAGCTTGCCCTCGGCATGGAGCTGGCGGAAGTGCTCCACATGCTCGCGCATGCCGGGCTGCTCGAAGGGCGACTTACCTGCCACCCAGGCCGGGCCGGGGCGGTGAAAGACCACGTAACGGATGTCTTGCGCCATGGCGCCACCTTACCGCAAACCCGGCGGGCGGTCGGCCCCAGGCACCACCGCTGCGCCAGGGCCGCGCCCATGGACAGAGGGAAAGATCACCTCGCGCTGCAGCCAGTGCCGGAACTTCAGCGTGGTCGCCTGCGTCGAGCGCAGCAGCAACTGGTCCAGCACGTCGGCGCGCACCCGTGCACGGGCCGGCCGCTGCGCATCGCGCACGCCGTCAGGGTGCAGGCGGGCCATCACCGCCGGCGCCATAAGGCCGGGCACGATCTTCGCCACGTCGGCATGGCGCAGCCAGCGCGGGCCCTCGTCGTCCTCCAGGATGTCGATGGCATGGCCGTGGAAGGCATAGTGCCGGCCCTCGACGTCGCGAAGGGCCCGCCGGTGGCCGGCGTGCCGCAGCCAGGACGCACCGTCGATCAACCCGCGGGCCAGCACGATGCCGAACAACGGCGCGCAGATGGCGAAGGCGATCGGCCCGAGCCAGCGCCAGACCAGCCAGGTGAGCAGCGCCGACAGCGCCAGCCCGGCACTGATCATCGCCCACCGACGCGCGATGCCGGGGTCGTCGGGCTTCATCGCCGTTCGGCCTGACCGGGCCACCGGGCAGGGCCCTGCGTCGGCGCCTGCCAGTGGAACATCTGCGTGTGGCTGCCGTCGCCGTTGTCACGCAACGCCCCACGCTGCATGCCGGCCTTGAGCAGCACTCTCTGGGACGCGACGTGGGCGGGCACAACCGTCGCCATCGCCTCGCGCAAACCCGCCACGGCGGCACCCCAGGCCAGCAGGCCCGCCGCGGCCTCGGTGGCCAGGCCCCGGCCCCAGTGCGCCCGGGCCAGCGCGTACTTGAGCTCGGCCACCGGCTGCCCGCCCGGGTGCACCAACCCGCAGAAGCCCGCCACCTCGCCGCCGGCCCGCAGCACCAGCGCGAACATGCCGTAGCCGCGCAGGCGGTAGTTCTCCAGTGTCACGCCCACCCAGCGCTCGCACGCGCTGCGCGGCAGGGGCTGCCCGTCGCCCACAAAGCGCATGGCGTCGGCGTCGCCGTACACCTGCACCAGTGCATCGACGTCGCCAGCGTGCAGCCGCCGGGCCTGCAGGCGGGATGTCTCGAAGACCGTGTCTGGGGCGGTCACACCGACACCTGGCTGAACCGCGGCTCGCGCCAGCGGCCGCTGGCCAGGATGTCCCGCAGCCGCTGCACCGCCCGCCACAGGTCGACATGGCTCACGCCCATGGCGGACAAGCCCAGGCGCAGGGTGTCGGGCTTGCGGTAGGAGGTGACCACGCCCTCGGCCAGCAGCGCCTCGCACACCGGGCCGCCGCCGGGGCAGCGCAGCGCCACATGGCCGCCCTGGCGGTCATAGTCGCGTGGCGAGATCACCTCGACACCGTGCGGGGCGAGCTGCTCGTCGACCAGGCGCAGCAGCGTCGTGGCCAGCGAGCGGTGCTTCCAGGCCAGGTCCTCGGGCCGCACGCCGGCCCAGATGCGCGAGACCTCCTCCATCGCCTTGTTCTGCAGCACGGCCATGGTGCCGCCGACCAGGCTCAGCACCCCCGGCCCCGGGGCGTAGTCGCGCTCAAAGTCCATGCGCCGGGCATGGCCCAGCCAGCCCGGCAGCGCCGGCCCGCCGTTGTCCTGCCAGCGCGGGTGGACCCAGGCCAGTGCCGGCGCACCGGGCCCGGCGCACAGGTACTTGTAGCTGCAGGCCACCGCATAGTCCGCGTCGTCGTCCATCAGCCGCACCGGCACCGCGCCGGCGGCATGCGACAGGTCCCACAGCACGCGCGCGCCCACCGCATGCGCGGCCCGGTTGGCCGCCGCCATGTCCCAGCGCAGGCTGCTGCGGTAATCCACGTGCGTCAGCAGCACCATGGCCACGTCGTCGCGCAAGGCGCCCGCCAGGTTGTCCTGCCCGCCGATCGGCCGCGCCTGCCAGCGCCCGCCGCCGTGGTGCACGATGCCCTGCACCACATGGGCATCGGTCGGAAAGCCGTCGCGCTCGTGGACGATGACGTTGCGGCGCGGGTCGGCGCCCTGCCCGGCCAGCCCCTGGGCCAGCAGCTTGTGCAGCAGCACCGAGCTGTTGTCCAGGGCGATCACGTCGGCCGGCTGCGCGCCCAGGATGCCGGCATAGCCTGCGCCGATGCGCTGCGGCGCGTCCAGCCAGTCGGCCTGCCCCCAGCCGCGCCGGCGCAGGGTGGACCACTCGTGGCGCAGCGCGCGCTCCATCACCGCCGGCACGGTCTTCGGCATCGGCCCGACCGAGTTGCCGTCCAGGCAGATCGCGTCGCCCGCGGCGCGCTCGAACTGCGCGCAGGCGGGCGCCAGCGGGTCCTGCCTGTCGAGGGCTTCGCAATCGGCGAGGGTGAGTGAGTTCGACATGGCGCCAGCCTGACCTTTCCAACGGACGCCTGTAAGCGGCAGCCCTCAATTGCGAATGGATCCTGGTTTGCGAGCGACACGCCAAGCCGACCCGCGCTGCATTGCGCGGCCATGGTAGCGGCCCGGCATGTTCCGGCGCCGCGCCTGCCGAGGCTCGCCAGCCGTTGCGCGAAGGGGCTGAGGGCCCCGACCGCACGGCGTCGCGATGTGCGAAGCACGCCCCCCCCCATTGGTTCAAGCCAAGGGCTCACCCCGAAGAACGGCCAGGCCCTGGACCTTCGCAAAGTCACGGTCATGGGTCACCAGGGCCGCCGCGCCCATCTCCAGGGCGGTCGCCAGCTGGATGGCGTCCGGCAACTTCAGCGCATATCGGGCGCGCAGCCGTGCGGCCGACACCGCAATCGCACTGTCGACCGCCACAACGACATAGCGGCCCAGCGCCTTCTCGTAGCGCCGTGCCAGCGCATCCTGGCCAGCACGCAGCGGACCCGCCAGCACCTCGGCTACCGTGATGGTGGAGATGGCAATTTGCAGATCGCCAGCCGCCTCGGCCTCAAACAAGCCGATAAAGAGTGGCAAGAACCGTGGGTGGTCTTCCAGCAGGTAGATGACGGGCGCTGTGTCGACCACGACCAGCGCCCCCTGCGGCAGCCCGGCCCAACCCCGATGGCTCACGGTCCCTGAGGTGCGCGCCGACCGGGCCGCACGCTTTCGGGGAGCGTCAGTTCCACTCATCGCGCAGATGCTTCACATGAGCGGCCGCGGACGATGGCCACAAGCCGCTGCCGGTACCCCGCAGCGCCAAGAGGCCTCCGCGCGGGTGGCTGGCTCGCAGATCTCGCAGGGGCACGATGGCCGCGCAGGGCCGCCCATGCCGCGTGATGACGCTGCTGAGGCCCGCCTCGGCCTGACCCACGAGGCTTGGCAACTGCGCGCGCGCCACTTCCAGACCGAACTTCAAGGGAGCGGGCATGTCAGACATTGGAAGAAAAGTGTACGGACTGTACAGTATTGCGACGCACTCGTGGCCATGCCCTCGCCGATCCGAAAGGCCAGTGCCGCCCTTCGGATGGTGCGACGGCGGGTCACCGCGCAGCGAAGCCGTTGCCAGCGGTCCGACGAATAGACTTGGGTATCGAGCCGGTTTCGACGACCGCTGCCAGGATCAGACCTTCATGACCCCACCCGCCCGACTGGCCGCCGACATCGGCGGCACTTTCACCGACGTCGTGCTGCAGGTCGGCCCGCGGCGCCACAGCGCCAAGGTGCTGACCACGCCGCGGGCGCCGGAGCAGGGCATGCTGGACGGCATCGGCCAGGTGCTGGCCGCCGCCGGGCTGGCGCTGCCGGACGTCGGGCTGCTGGTGCATGGCACCACGCTGGCCACCAATGCG
Organism: Aquabacterium sp.; assembly: GCA_046160725.1. Classification (GTDB taxonomy): domain Bacteria; phylum Pseudomonadota; class Gammaproteobacteria; order Burkholderiales; family Burkholderiaceae_C; genus JBJXHB01. Next base: position 1,000 of record JBJXHB010000039.1, on the reverse strand, counting down.
CTGATCGAGCGCCGCGGCGCGCGCACCGCGCTGCTGACCACTACCGGCTTCCGCGACGTGCTGGAGATGGGCTACGAGAAGCGCTACGAGCACTACGACCTGAACCTGGAGCTGCCGCCACCGCTGGTGCCGCGCGAGTGGCGCCTGACGGTGGCCGAGCGGATGACGGCGCAGGGCCGCGTGCATGTGCCGCTGGACATGGCGGCGCTGGAGCCGCTGGCGCAGCAGCTGGAGGCCGGCGGCATCGAGGCGCTGGCCATCGGCTTCCTGCACAGCTATGCCAACGATGCCCACGAGCGGGCGGCCGGCGCCTGGCTGCAGCAGCGGCTGCCGCAGCTGCACATCACGCTGTCGTCGGCGGTGTGCCCGGAGATCCGCGAGTACGAGCGCCTGTCCACGGCCTGTGCCAATGCCTATGTGCAGCCGCTGATGGCGTCGTACCTGGCGCGGCTGGACACGCAGCTGGCGGCGCAGGGGTTCAGCGGCGCGCTGATGCTGATGACCAGCGGCGGCGGGCTGACCACGTTGCAGACGGCACGCGCCTACCCGGTGCGGCTGGTGGAGTCCGGCCCGGCCGGCGGCGCCATCCTGGCCGCCGGGCTGGCCCGAGCGCTGGACCTGCCGCAGGTGCTGAGCTTCGACATGGGCGGCACCACAGCCAAGATCTGCTTCATCGCCGACGGGCAGCCGGAGCACAGCCGCAGCTTCGAGGTGGCGCGGGTCTGGCGCAACCTCAAGGGCAGCGGCCTGCCGGTGCGCATACCGGTGACCGAGATGGTGGAGATCGGTGCCGGCGGCGGCAGCATCGCCCGCGTCGACGCCATGCGCCGCATCCAGGTCGGGCCGACCAGCGCCGGCAGCGAGCCCGGCCCGGCCTGCTACGGCCGCGGCGGCACGCAGCCCACGGTCACCGATGCCAATGTGGTGCTGGGCCGCATCAGTCCGCAGGGTTTCGCGGCCGGGACCGTCACGCTGGACCGCGCCGCGGCCGATGCGGCGG
>JBJXHB010000038.1:0-3350 GCA_046160725.1 Aquabacterium sp. | reverse complement strand
CGCCGCCTGGCGCCAGCCGGCCTGTCGATGCAGACGTTGCGCGAGTACTTTCGCTATCACGGCCTGATGGCACCCGGTGTGCGGCTGCTGCGGGCGCTGCCGATCAGCATGAAGGTGGCGGTGGTGGCGGTGTGCTTCCTGGTGCCGGTGCTGGTGATGGCCGCGCTGCACTTCAGGACCACGGTCGCCGAACTGGAACGCACCAGCCGGGAGGTGGCCGGGGTGCGCTATGTCCAGCCGCTGCTGGCGCTGCAGCAGGACTTCCGCGAGGAGCGGCAACGGGTGATGATGAGCGCGCTGTCCGGCAGCGCCGCCGGCATGTCCGATATCGAGCAGCGCACCGATGCCGCCTTCGCCCGCATGGTGGGCACCCAGGCGCAGTACGGTGAGCTGCTGCAAACCGCGGCGGCCTGGGAGGCTGTGCGCAAGGGCCACCTGGCGGCGCGGGCAGCCGCCGGCGACGCGCCGACGCTGCGCTTCGAGAAGCTGAACCGCTATGCCGACGAGTTGGTCGAGCTGACCCATGTCGTGCTGCTGCATTCCGGTCTGGAGGTCGAGCATGACCCCGGGCCCCATCTGCTGGGCCATCTGGTGGTCGAGAAGCTGCCGGACCTGATGGAACGGCTGTTCCGCGTGCGGGGTCAGGTCACGGCGCTGCTGTCCGGCCAGGCGGACGTGCTGCTCCAGATGCGGGCGGCGCAGCAGCTGGCGTTTGCCCAGGACGCGCTGGCGGCGGTGCTGCGCGACCTGAAGGAACTGGCTCCGCTGGGCACCGCACTGGACCCGCGCATGGCAGATGCGCGGACACTGAAGCCCATGCAGCAGTTCCTGGACAGCGCGCAAGCCGTGGTGATGACGGCGACGCCGACCGGCCAGCCTGCGGCGTTCCTCGTCGAGGGCCAGGCCGCCATCGCCGCGGCCACGGCCCTGCACGGCGCGGCGCAGCAGGCGGTCGAGCAGATGCTGTTGGCGCGCCAGCAGACGCTGACCCGAGAGCTTCGGGCCAGCCAGGCCCTGGTCGGCACACTGACCTTTCTAGGCCTGTACCTGCTGTGGGCATTCCATCGGGTGATGGACGGTGGCCTGAACATGCTGAAGGCACAGGTGGCCCAGATGGCCCGTGGCGACCTGACCATGCGGCGCAGCGCCTGGGGCCGCGACGAGGTGGCGGTGGCACTGGCCTCACTCGGCCAGTCGCTGAACCGCCTGTCCGACCTGTTCGCCGCGGTGCGGGCCGGTGCGGCCGCGATGGCCCATGCGTCGCACTCGATGAGCTCAGGGACCGGCGACCTGACCAACCGCACCCAGGGCGCGGCCGTGGCGATGGCGGAGATCATGGGCGGCGTGACACGCTATATCGAGGAGATCGAGGACTGCGGGCGCCATGTCGACGAGGCCATGAGCGTGGTGCAGACGCTGCGTGTGGACGCCCTGCGCAACCACGAGAACATGCAGCGGTTGGACGAGCGCATGCGGGCCCTGAAGGGCAAGAGCCGCGAGATCGGTGAGATCGTCGAGATCATCGACCACATCTCGTTCCGAACCAACATCCTGGCACTGAACGCGTCGGTGGAGGCGGCCAAGGCCGGCCCGGCCGGCCGCGGCTTTGCGGTGGTGGCGCTGGAGGTGCGGTCGCTGGCCCAGCGCAGCGCCGAGTCGGCACGGCGCATCGGCGGCATCGTCGGCGCCAGCACCGAAGACATCGAGCAGGCCGGCGCACTGGCCGACCTGAGCGCCAAGTCCATGGCCGAGACCGACCGCAACGTCACCCGCATCCACGGCACGATGGACCAGATCGTCGCGCTGACGCGCACCGGACTGCAGAACTCACAGGCCATCCTGGCCCAGATTCGGGAGGTCGACGCCATGTCGGCCGACAACCACACCCTGGTGCAGCAGATGGCGTCCGCCAGCGAAGACCTCAGCCGCCAGGGCGACCGCCTCAACGAGAAGGTGCGCGGCTTCAAGCTGACCTGACGGCTACCGACCGACGATCACCAGCCGCTGCAGTTCGTCCCGGCCACGCCGCGTTTCGTCGCAGCGCCGGCCGTGGCGCGGAACCCGCTGCCTACACTGCGCCGCCATCTGATCCACCCGGGTCGGACGCGTGGCGATGCAGAAGAGGAGACGGGCCCATGGGCAAGCGGATGTGGTGGGGCGGCGCTGCCGCGCTGGTGGCGGTCGCCGTGGGTGGCGCGGCCCTGAACTGGGAGCGCCTCCAGACGCTGGCGGGCGCCCGGCCAGCGGGCACCGTGGCGGCGAAGCCGGCTGACAAGGCCAAGGACAGCAAGGCTGGCAAGGACGGCAAGGACGGCAAGGGCGACAAGCCGGCCGTACCGCTGGAGTTCAGCCCTGCCGAGGTGGTGCAGCCCGCGCTGGCCTCCATGTCGACCCAGATCGAGTTCTCCGGGCCACTGGTGGCGCCGAGCTCGGCCGTGGTGCGGGCCAAGGCCGGCGGCACGCTGCTGGCCCTGACGGTGTCCGAGGGCAGCCGCGTGGCCGCCGGACAGGCCATCGGTCGCATCGATCAGGCCGAGATGGGCAGCCGGATGGCCGAGCGCAGCGCCGCGGTGGAGTCCGCCCGGGCGTCGGTGGAATCGGCCCGCGCGGCGCTGGCCCAGGCCGAGCGCACGCACGCCTCCAACGAGCGGTTGGCCCAGCAGAACTTCATCTCGACCATCGCGCTGGACCAGTCCAGGGCGCAGCTGGACGCGGCGCGGGCGCAGGCCGACACGGCACGGGCGCAGCTGCACCAGATGCAGGCGTCGCTGGAGACCACCCGCGTGGGGCTGCGCGACGCGACCCTGGTCGCGCCCATCGCCGGCATCGTCTCCAAGCGCCATGTGGTCGCCGGCGAGAAGGTCAGCCCGGAGCAGCCGGTGGCCACCATCGTCGACCTGAAGCGGCTGGAGCTGGCTGGCGCGGTGGGCACGCATGAGGTTGGCCGCCTGGCAGCCGGCCTGCCGGTGCGCGTGGCCATCGAGGGCGTGGATCAGCCAGTGGCCGGGCGCCTGGCCCGCATCGCCCCGGCGGCCGAGGCCGGCACGCGGTCGATCGGCGTCACGGTCGAGCTGGACAACCCGCGCGAGCAGCTGCGCGCCGGCCAGTACGGCCTGGCCACCGTCACATTGGCCGACGACCAGCGCCGGCTGACGCTGCCGGTGGCGGCCGTCGGCAGCACGGCCGGGCAGGACCATGTCTGGGTCATCACCGATGGCCTGCTGCAGCGCCGTGCGGTCACGCTGGGCCGGCGCGACAGCCGAGAGGGCCGCGTCGAGGTGTTGAATGGCGTGGACGGCCGAGCTGTGGTGCTGGCCGCGCGCTTCGACAACCTGCGCGAGGGCGCCAAG
>JBJXHB010000037.1:0-18553 GCA_046160725.1 Aquabacterium sp. | reverse complement strand
GTTGGCGCCGTACTTGTCGCGCAGCGCCACCGCCCAGATGCGCCGTGCCACGCGGCCGAGCACGGTGTACTCCGGGTCCATGCCGTTGCTGAAGAAGAAGCTCAGGTTGGGCGCGAAGTCGTCGATGTGCATGCCGCGCGCGAGATAGGCCTCGACGAAGGTGAAACCGTTGCTGAGCGTGAAGGCCAGCTGGCTGATCGGGTTGGCGCCGGCCTCGGCGATGTGATAGCCGCTGATCGACACCGAGTAGAAGTTTCGCACGTTGTGGTGCATGAAGTACTGGGCGATATCACCCATCACCTTGAGGCTGAACTCGGTGGAGAAGATGCAGGTGTTCTGGCCCTGGTCCTCCTTCAGGATGTCGGCCTGCACCGTGCCGCGCACATTGGCCAGCGCCCACTCGCGGATCTTGGACGCCTCGGTGTCGGTGGGCTCGCGGCCGTTGTCGGTGGCGAATTTTTCCAGCTGCTGGTCGATGGCCGCGTTCATGAACATGGCCAGGATGGTCGGCGCCGGGCCGTTGATCGTCATGCTCACGCTGGTGTTGGGCGCGCACAGGTCGAAGCCGCCGTACAGCACCTTCAGGTCCTCCAGCGTGGCGATGCTGACGCCGGAGTTGCCGACCTTGCCGTAGATGTCCGGCCGCAGGTCGGGGTCGAAACCGTAGAGCGTGACCGAATCAAAGGCGGTGGACAGCCGCTTGGCCGGCATGCCCTCGCTGACCAGCTTGAAGCGCCGGTTGGTGCGGAAGGCGTCGCCCTCGCCGGCGAACATGCGGGTCGGGTCCTCGTTCTCGCGCTTGAAGGCGAAGACACCGGCGGTGTAGGGGAAGCTGCCGGGCACGTTTTCCAGCAGCAGCCACTTCAGCAGCTCGCCATGGTCCTCGTAGGTCGGCAGCGACACCTTGCGGATGCGCGAGCCCGACAGCGAGGTATAGACCAGCCCGGTGCGCAGCTCCTTGTCGCGGATGCGGACCACGTATTCGTCGCCGGCATAGGCCTCCACCATGGCCGGCCACTGCGCCAGCAGCTTCTTGGCGGCGGCGTCCAGCCGCGACTCGCGCTCCACGGCCACCAGGTCCAGCGCCCGCACGGCGTCACCCGCACCCGTGCCCAGCTCCGGATACGCACGCTCGGCCAGCATGCGCTGGCTCGAGCGCAGCTGCTGCAGCTCGCGCGCCAGCCGGGCCTGGGCCCGGGCGCGGGCCTTGTAGCCACGCACGGCGTCCGAGATCTCGGCCAGGTAGCGCGAGCGCGCGCCCGGCACCACCGGCGTCTGCTGGGTGCTGTGGCGTGTCGCGACCGCGGGCAGGCGGCCATCGCCCAGCGCCAGCCCCAGCGCCGCCAGGCGCGGCTTGAGCGCCTGGTACAGCGCGGTCACGCCGTCGTCGTTGAAGCGGCTGGCCATGGTGCCGAAGACGGGCATCGCCTCGGCCGGCGTGCCGAAGGCATTGCGGTTGCGCTGCACCTGCTTGGCCACGTCGCGCAGGGCGTCCAGCGAGCCCTTGCGGTCGAACTTGTTGATGGCCACGAACTCGGCGAAGTCCAGCATGTCGATCTTCTCGAGCTGGCTGGCCGCGCCGTACTCCGGCGTCATCACATACATCGGCACGTCCACGTGCGGCACGATGGCCGCGTCGCCCTGGCCGATGCCCGAGGTCTCGACGATCACCAGGTCGAAGCCGGCGGCCCTGGTGGCGGCAATCACATCGGGAAGCGCAGCCGAAATCTCGCTGCCGGCCTCGCGTGTGGCCAGGCTGCGCATGTAGACCCTCGGGCCCCGGCTCCAGGGCCCGATGGCGTTCATGCGGATGCGGTCGCCCAGCAGCGCGCCACCGCTCTTGCGCCGGCTGGGGTCGATGCTGATCACGGCAATGCGCAGTGCATCGTCCTGGTCCAGCCGCAGGCGGCGGATCAGCTCGTCGGTCAGGCTGCTCTTGCCGGCGCCACCGGTGCCGGTGATGCCGATCACCGGCGCCCGGTGGGTCTGCGCCGCGTCGCGCAGCGCGCTGACAAGGCCGGCGTCGGCGCGGCCGTTCTCCAGCGCCGTGATGGTCTGCGCCAACGCACGCCAGGCCGCCTCGCCGTGCCCCTGCAGCGCCGACACACTGGCCGGTGCGGCGCCGGCGATGTCGCGGTCGCAGCGCATCACCATCTCGCCGATCATCCCCGCCAGGCCCATGCGCTGGCCATCCTCCGGGCTGAAGATGCGCACGCCCTGCTCGGCCAGCGCGCGGATCTCGGCCGGCACGATGACGCCGCCGCCGCCGCCGAAGACCTGGATGCCGTCGCCGCCACGCGCCTTCAACAGCTCCACCATGTAGGCGAAGTACTCGTTGTGGCCACCCTGGTAGCTGCTGACGGCGATGCCCTGCACGTCCTCCTGCAGCGCCGCAGTCACGACCTCGTCGACGCTGCGGTTGTGGCCGAGGTGGATGACCTCGGCGCCCATGCCCTGCAGGATGCGGCGCATGATGTTGATGGCCGCGTCGTGGCCGTCGAACAGGCTGGCGGCGGTGACAAAACGCACCTTGTGCGTCGGACGGTACGCGGCAAGCGCCTTGTACTCGGCGGACAGGTCGGTCATGTTGGGCTCCTGCGGTACGGCAGGGTGGCAGCCCCGGAGGAGGGCGGGCCCTGTCGTGGCTGACAGTCTAGGCCGCCCGCGCCACCGGCGCGAGGGCGTGGCCGATCAGCGCGCTGACAGGTTATGCCGCCGTCCCGGGTATGCTGCGCACCCCCAGGCCGGCCCGCGGCCGGCCCTGGCATGGTGGACTGAACAGGACGAGACATGAGCGAATGGTCAAGCGGCTACGTGAACGAGATTGAGTACACCCACGGCTACTACGGCGAGCTGTCGCCGATGCGCATGAACCTGGCGCTGTTGTCGCGCCAACATGCCATCCGCAGCGGCCGGCCGTTGCGCTACCTGGAGCTGGGCTATGGCCAGGGCGTGACGCTGGCCATCCACGCGGCGGCCAATGGTGGCGAGTTCTGGGGCACCGACTTCAACCCTAGCCATGCGGCCAATGCGCGCGAGCTGGCCGAGGCCAGCGGCGCCAACCTGAAGGTGCTGGACGACCCGTTCGAGGAGCTGGCCCGGCGCACCGACCTGCCCGAGTTCGACATGATCGCGCTGCACGGCATCTGGTCCTGGATCTCGGACGACAACCGCCGCGCCATCGTCGACATTGCGCGCAAACGCCTGGCCGTCGGCGGCGTGATGTACGTGTCCTACAACTGCACGCCCGGCTGGTCGCCGGCGATGCCGCTGCGCCATCTGCTGATGCTGCATGCCGAGCACTCGTCGGGCGACTCGCAGGGGCTGGTGCCGAAGATGGAATCGGCGCTGGACTTCGCGCAGCGCGTGGTCGATGCCGGCGCCCAGTACTTCGCGGTCAACCCGGGCGTGTCGGAGCGGCTCAAGCGCCTGCGCCAGCAGAACCGCCACTACCTGGTCCACGAGTACTTCAACGGCCACTGGCTGCCGACGCCTTTCACCGATGTCGCCAAGTTCCTGGACGAAGGCAAGATGAGCTTTGCCGCGTCGGCCAACCTGCTGGACCACATCGACGCCATCAACCTGTCGCAGGCCCAGCAGGCGCTGCTGGCCGAGAGCCAGCACCCGGTGCTGACCGAGTCGCTGCGCGACTACCTGATCAACAACCAGTTCCGCCGCGACCTGTGGGTCAAGGGCCCGCGCCAGATGCCCCAGCGCCAGCAGCTGGAGATGATGGGCGCCCAGCGCTACGTGTTGACGGTGCCGCCGGCCGAGGTGCCGCTGAAGGTGCAGGGCGCGCTGGGCGAGGCCGAACTGCAGGCCGACGTCTACGGCCCCATCCTGGACGCCATGCATGCCGGCAATGCCACGGCCAAGTCGGCCCGTGAGATTGGCGCCGCCTGCCCCAACCTGTCGATGGCGCAGGTGTTGCAGGCCATGATGATCCTGACCGCCGGTGGCCATGCCAGCCCGGCACAGAGTGACGACGCGGCCGAGGCTGCGCGCCCGACCACCGACGCTCTCAACCGCTACCTGGTGAAGCGCGCCGCCTATTCCGGCGAGATCGGCTGGCTGGCCAGCCCGGTGATGGGCGGCGGCGTACCCGTCGGGCGCTTCGCACAGATGTTCATCGGCTCCATCCTCAAGGGCCGCCGCACGCCCGAGCAGTGGGCCGAGGACGCCTGGGGCGTGTTGTCGTCGCAGGGCGAGTACATCCTGCGCGACGGTGCGGCGCTGACCAGCGCCACCGAGAACATGGCCGAGCTGGTCAAGCAGGCCCAGTGGTTCATGGACAACCGCATGTCCACCATGAAGGCCCTCGGTATCGTCTGAGGCTGAGGCTGAGGCCGCACGCAGCCCGGGCGCGCCGCACCGACCGACCGATCACCGGCCTGCTCATGCCCACCGCGCACCGCACCGAGCGTTGGCCCGCCGGCCCGGATGCGGGCCACGGGCCCGGTGTGGCCGTGGCCTTTGTGCGGCCGGCGCTGCAGGCCTTGTCGGCGGCGGCACAGCAGCGCGTGCTGCAGGCCGCGGGCATCGCGCCGGGTTGGCTGGCCCAGGTGGGCGTGCGGGTGCCGGCGCCGGCCTTCGGCGCGCTGTGGCTGGCGGTGGCTCGCGAGCTGGACGACGAGTTCTTCGGCCTGGACGCGCGGCGTCTGAAGGTCGGCAGCTTTGCCTACATCGCGCATGCCGCGGCCGCCCAGCCCCGGCTGGGCGAGGCGCTGCGCGAAATGCTGCGCGGCTTCCGCCTGGCACTGGACGACATCGAGGCCGAGCTGACGGTGCATGACGACCAGGCCTGGGTCACGCTGCACAACCGCATGGCGCCGGACAGCCCGGCCCGGCGTCGCTTTGCCGAGGAGACGCTGCTGGTCATGATCCTCGGGCTTGGCGGCGCCCTGGCCGGTGCGCGCTGGCGACCCCTGGCGCTGCATTGGGCCGGCGCCCCATCGGCGCACGCGGCGGAGCACCGCCGCATGTTCACGCCGCACCTGTCCTGGCATGCCGACTGCACCCGCCTGGTGCTGCCTGCATCCCTGCTGGTAGCGCCGGTGCGGCTCAAACGCGCTGCGCTGAAGCGCTTCCTGGCCGAGGCGCCCGCGTCGGTGTTCCTCAAGCAGGTCGCCGCACCGGGCTGGACGCAGCGCCTGCGGCGCCAGCTGCGCGGCTGCGCCGGGGCCTGGCCCTCGATCGACGTGCTGGCGGCCGGCCTCGGCACCAGCCCGGCGACGCTGCGTCGGCGGCTGGCCGAGGAGGGCGGCACCTGGCAGCAGCTCAAGGATGAGCTGCGCCAGGAGCTGGCGCAACAGCGGCTGGCGGCGGGTACCGAGCCGGTGGGTACCGTGGCGCTGGCGCTGGGTTTCGAGGACGTGCGGTCGTTCCAGCGCGCATTCCGGCGCTGGACGGGCGTCTCGCCTGGAGCCTGGCGCGACCATGCCACGCCGACGCTGTCGCACCGGACCGATACCGCCAAGGCGCAGCATCCAACACCATGAACAAGGCCTTTGTGCGCGAGACCGATGGCGCCGACGACGATGACGACGGCGCGCCCCCCGGCCTGCCGCCCCTGCCGCCGGGAACGCGCAACTACATGACGCCGCAGGGCCACGCCCGGCTGCGCGGCGAGCTGATCGAACTGATGGACCGCGAGCGGCCCAAGATCGTGGAGGTCGTGTCCTGGGCCGCCAAGAACGGCGACCGCAGCGAGAACGGCGACTACCTCTATGGCAAGAAGCGGCTGCGCGAGATCGACCGGCGCATACGCTACCTGACCAAGCGCCTGGACCTGGCCGAGGTGGTGGACCCGTCGGCCCACCATGGCGGCGAGCAGGTCTACTTTGGCGCGACGGTGACCTATGCCGACGCCGCCGGCGTGGAGCGCACCATCACCATCAAGGGCATCGACGAGGTGGACAACCTGAGCGGCGAGGTGAGCTGGGTGGCGCCCGTGGCGCGCGCGCTGCTCAAGGCCCGTGTCGGCGACACGGTGCGGCTGCAGACACCGGCTGGCCCGCAGGTGCTGGACGTGCTGGACGTGCAATATCCGGCGCCGGCGTAGCCGTCAGGGCCGCAGGCGTTGCGCCCGTTGCACCGGTGGCGCGCGCTTCAAGGTGCGCAGGACGTCGGCCAGATGCTGGCGGTCGCGCACGCTGACCGTCAGCTTCAGCTCGGTGTGCTCGCTCGCACGCTCCTCGTTCATCTCGATGTGGGTGATGTCGGCTTCGGCTGCGCTGACGGCCGAGGCCAGCCGGGCCAGCGCGCCCTTGCTGTTGCTGACCAGCACCATGATCACGGTCTCGAAGGCGCGCACCGGCTCCTCGGCCCATTCGACGCGCAGCCAGCGCTCCGGGTCGCGCTCGGCCAGGCGTCGGCCGGTATGGCACTCGGCGGTGTGCACGGTCAGGCCCTCGCCGCGGCCGAAGTAGCCGCGCACCTCGTCACCGGGGATGGGTCGGCAGCACGGCGCCATCTGCACCGACGCGCCCTCGCTGCCGTCGATCACCACCATGCCCTGCGACGGCGCATGGTCGTCGCTGCCATAGCGGCCCAAGGTCAGCGTCACGGCATCGGGCCGGGCGCCGCGCTCGATCAGCATGCGGGCCAGCCGCTTGGCCACAATGCCGGCGATCTTGCGGCCGATGCCGAGGTCCGTCAGCAGATCGGCACGGCTGCGGTTGCCGCTCCAGCGCAGCAGTTGCTGCCACAGCGCGGCATGGTCCATGCCGTTGGCCGGGTTGGTGCCATCGGCCGGTGGCAGGTCCAGGCCCTCGGCGCGCAGGGCCTGCGCCAGCATCTTTTCGCCCAGGGCGCGCGACTCCTCGCCCTCCATGGTTTTCAGGTAGTGGCGGATCTTGGCCCGGGCCCGGCCGGTGGCCACGAAGTTCATCCATGCCGGGTTCGGCTTGGCCTGCGGCGTGGTGACGATCTCGACCACGTCGCCGCTCTTCAGCGGGGTGCGCAGTGCTACCGGCTCGCCATTGACCTTGGCGGCGACGCAATGGTCGCCGACGTCGGAGTGGATGGCATAGGCGAAGTCCACCGCCGTCGCGCCCCGCGGCAGGGCCTTGATCTGGCTCATGGGTGTGAAGACATAGACCGCGTCCGGGACGAGGTCGATCTTCACGTGCTCCAGAAACTCGCTGGAGTCGCGAGTCTGGTCCTGGATGTCCAGCAGCGACTGCAGCCACATCGCGCCCAGGCGCTGGGCTTCGTTCACGCCGCGGCTGTCCTGCTTGTACAGCCAGTGCGCGGCGATGCCGGTCTCGGCCACGGCATGCATGGGCTCGGTGCGGATCTGGAACTCCACCGGCGTGCCCAGCGGGCTGACCAGCGTGGTGTGCAGGCTCTGGTAGCCGTTGGCTTTGGGGATGGCGACGTAGTCCTTGAAGCGCCCGGGTACCGGCATGTACATCAGGTGCAGCGTGCCCAGCGCGCTGTAGCAGTCGCCCAACGCGGGCACGACGATGCGGAAGCCAAAGATGTCGCTGACCTGCGCGAAGCTCGCGTGCTTCTCGCGCATCTTGCGGTAGATCGAGTAGATCGTCTTCTCGCGCCCGCTGATCTGGACCTTGGACTTGGCCTCGGCGAAGGCGCGCGCGACGTCGGCCTCGATGCGCGAGACCAGGTCGCGGCGGTTGCCGCGCGCGCGGCGCACCGCCTTGACCAGGGCTGCATGGCGCCAGGGGTGCAGATGCTCGAAGGACAGCTCCTGCAGCTCGCGGTAGGTCTGGTTCAGACCCAGCCGGTGCGCGATGGGCGCATAGATGTCCAGCGTCTCACGTGCCGAGCGGGCGCGGCTGGCGCGCTCCTTGCCGCCCAGGGTGCGCATGTTGTGCAGGCGGTCGGCCAGCTTGATCAGGATGACCCGAACGTCGCGCGTCATCGCCAGCAGCATCTTGCGGAACGACTCGGCCTGGCTCTGCTCCTTGGTGGCGAACTGCAGCTTGTCGAGTTTGGTCAGGCCGTCCACCAGCTCGGCCGTCGGCGCACCGAAGCGCTCGATCAGCTCGGCCTTGGTGACGTTGCAGTCCTCGATCAGGTCGTGCAGCAGCGCGGCCATCACGGCCTGGGCATCCAGCCGCCACTGCGCCACCAGCCCGGCCACGGCCAGCGGATGGGTGATGTAGGGCAGGCCGCTGTCGCGCAACTGGCCCAGGTGGGCCTCGTCGGCGAACCTGAAGGCCTCGCGGACCTGCTTGAGGTCGGCCTTGGACAGATAGCCCAGGCTCTGCGACAGCGCCGCGAACGATGCCGCCTCAGCCGCGGTGGACGATGTCGACGCCGGCGCAACCTTGCCGCGGCCCTGCAGGGCAAATGGCAGCAGATCGGCGGCGAAGGAGCGCAGGCTCATGGCCTGAATTTAACGTGGTTCCGGACCCGGGCCGCCTCGCAGGCTGGAAAACACCGAGGGCGCCCGCAGGCGCCCTCGTCAGGATCCGGAACGAGCCAGCGTCAGATCGGCACGCGGCGCAGCATATCCACACCGACTTCGCCAGCGGCGATCTCGCGCAGGGCGGTCACGCCAGGCTTGTTCTTCGTCTCGACCTTGGGCGCATGGCCCTGGCTCAGCATGCGGGCGCGATAGGTGGCGGCCAGCACCAGCTGGAAGCGGTTGGGGATCTTGTTCAGGCAGTCTTCGACGGTGATACGGGCCATGGGGTGGGGCTCCTTGAGCCGGGCAGGGTGTGCCGCGGCGGGTTTACAGCAAATCGAGGGCGTTGAAGACCTGGCTCTTGTTGCGGCGCTGGGCCGCGAACTTCAGGCGCTGCGAGTGCACCACGGTCTTGAGGTCGAAGAGTGCAGTCTCGAACAAACTGTTGATTATAACGAAGTCGAAGTTCGCGGCCTGGGCCACCTCCAGCCGCGCATTGGCCATGCGCTGCTCGATGACGTCCGGCCGGTCCTCGCCGCGGCGCACCAGGCGCTGGCGCAGTTCGCCCCAGCTCGGCGGCAGGATGAAGATCAGCACCGCATGGGCGAACAGGCGCTTGATCTGCAAGGCGCCCTGCCAGTCGATCTCCAGCACGACGTCTTCGCCGCGGGCCAGCCGGGCCTCGATCGCGCGGCGCGAGGTGCCGTAGAGATGGCCATGCACCTGCGCCCACTCGAAGAACTCGCCGCGGTCCACCATGGCGCGGAAGGCGGCCTCATCGATGAACCAGTACTCGCGGCCGTCCTGCTCCTGGCCCCGCGGCGCCCGCGTGGTGTGCGACACCGACACCTGCAGGTGCGAATCCAGCTCCAGCAGGGCATTGACCAGGCTGGACTTGCCGGCGCCGCTGGGCGCGGCCACGACGAACAGGTTGCCCGGGGTTTCGGCCGGGGCGGTGGTGGTTTCGGTCGGGCTCATCATGTGGGCGGGGGGGCGGCGGCAACCGCGCGAGGCCTGGATTCTCCGATACCCGTCACGCCATCGGCCTGTCACCGTGCGGGCGCCAGAATGGCGGCCATGCCGAACCATCCCGACCGCGTCCTCTCGCTGCAAGGCGCCCCCAACTTCCGCGACCTGGGCGGCTACGCCGGCGCCGACGGCCGCCACGTGCGCTGGCGCCGGCTGTATCGCTCCGGTCACCTGGGCGGGCTGACTGAATCCGACCTGCAGCGGGTCGGTGCCCTGGGTCTGACCCATGCCTTTGATTTCCGTGGCGTCGAAGAGCGCGAAACCGCGCGCTGTGCCGTACCGGGCCTGGCCCAGCGACCGCTCAGCATCGAGCCGTCGGTGGTGCAGGAGATGCGGGCCTTGATCGAAGCCGGCGGCGTGCCCGACGGTGAGCGGGTCGCGGCGCTGATGACCGACCTGTATCGCGACATCGTCAACGACCATGCGCATCGCCTGGCCGAGCTGTTCGACCACCTGGTGCAGGCCGAAGGCGCGCTGGTCTTCCATTGCACCGCCGGCAAGGACCGCACCGGCATTGCCGCGGCACTGATCCTTTTGACGCTGGGCGTGCCGCGCCCTGTGGTGATGCAGGACTACCTGCTGACCCAGGCGCTGATGCCGCATCCGCCGGCGCCCTCGGCCGAGTTCACGGCCGATGCGCAGGCCGTGCTGTGGGGCGTGCAGGCCGGCTTCCTGGATGCCGCGCTGGACACCATCGACACGGCTCACGGCGGTGTCGAGGCCTATGCCGCCGGCCGGCTGGGACTGGGTACGGCCGGCGTGGCGGCCTTGCGCGAGCGATTTCTGGTGGACGCCTGACCTAGTGGCGCATCGGCGACGGGCCCTGGATGTCCATCGCCGCACCGTGGGTCTGCGCCCGGGGCAGCGCGGCTGACGCTGGGCCATGCAGGGTCAAGCCGATCACGCCGCTGCCCTGCGACGACAGTTTGGCGACCCAGGCGGCGGCCAGGGGATGCGCTGCATCCGGGCCAGGAGCGACAAGGGCCAGCAGGCTGGGCCCGAGCCGGAACACGGCCTGTGCGAGACCCGCACCGGCCACCAGCGTCGCGGGCAACAGTGGCTCGCCACCCAGCAGCGCGCGATGACGCTGGACTGCGGTGGCCAGGTCGTCCACCAGCACCGTGATGCTGGCGATGCCGCTGACGCCATTGCCATGCTGGCGGACGTCGCCCTCGCGCACCCGCAGCGGCCGTGGCGTCACATCGCCGCACAGGAAGGGCAGTTCCGGCGTCGGCGGCATGCCGATCTGCCAGCGCAGCACCTGGCCGTCCAGTCGGGTGCGCCCACCGTCGATCGGTCCCTGGTAGTCCACGCCGGCGGCGCGCGCGCGCGTCACCACCTCGCCCACGGTCGGCGGCAGCAGTGCGTAGTCGATGAAGCCGGTATGGCCTCGTTCCGCCCAGCGCCACCAGCGGTGCTGCGGCCGTGTGCCGAGAAAGGCGATCAGCTCCAGGTAGCTGCCGTCGGCAAAGCCGACCAGGGCGTTGTGCGTGAAGCCGTCGGCATGCGTGCCGCCGCGCTGCACCGTGAAGCCGAGTGCGCTGTAGTCGGCGATCGCCTGCTCGAGGTCGGCGACCAGGATGACTACATGATCCAGGGGCAGCGGTGCGGTGTTCATGGGTGGGGCCTCAGCGGGTCGGATGCGGGCCGACCATGCGTGTCATTCTGACCTGCGGGACCACCGCCGCGCGGACTGGCTTACCCTCCGGCCATGAGCGACATCCTGGTTGACATGCACGAGGGCTGGGCCGACCTGGTCTTCAACCGCCCCGAGCGCAAGAACGCCATCCACCATCCGTTCGCGCTGCAATTGCGCGACGCCTTGCAGCAGCTGAACGCACGCGACGACCTGCGCGCCGTGGTCGTCAGCGGCGCGGGTGGTGCGTTCTGCTCGGGCCTGGATCTGAAGGCCTTCAACACCGGCCCGCCGCCGCCCTGGCGCGCCGAGTTCCATGCGGTGTGGGAGGAGGTCCACACCCTGCTGATGGCTTCGCCGCATGTTTTGGTGGCAGCTCTGCAGGGCCCGGCCATCAATGGCGGCGCAGCGCTGGCGCTGGCCGGCGACCTGATGGTGGCCGGGCGCAGTGCCTTCCTGCAGGTGGGCGAGGCGCAATACGGCATGGCCGCACCGCGCAACGTGTCCTGGCTGGTGCTGCGCCATGGCGAGGCTATCGCCATGCGGCTGTGCCTGCTGGCCGACCGCCTGGGTGCGGACGAGCTGCTGCGCCTGAACCTGGCCACCGAGGTGGTGGACGACGACCAGGTGCTGCCGCGCGCTCGGGACCTGGCCCGGCGCATGGCCGCATTTCCGGCCGGCGGCCTGCGTGGCATGAAGGCAGCCATTCGGGCCACCTCATTGCCCGGTGGCCCGGCGGACTGGCTGCGACTGGCGATGCAGGCCGGGCCTGCGGCCAGCGTCGCGCCGCAACGCGTCAGGTAGGCGCCTTCGCTGCCTCGAAGGCCACCAGCAGCGCGCCGTTGGCCACCTGGTCGCCGACAGCGATCTTCATCGCCTTGACGATGCCATCCGCGGGCGCCGTGATGCGGTGCTCCATCTTCATCGCCTCCAGCACCAGCAGCAGCTGGCCGGCGGTGACGGTGTCGCCGTCGGCCACGGCCACGCTGAGCACCTTGCCGGGCATGGGCGCCACCAGGCCGCCCCGCTGGCCACTGCGCTCGGGCTGGGGGTGGCGCGGCAGCTCCAGCAGGTCCAGGTCGCCCTGGGCGCCATGCACCAGCCAGCGGTCGCCCTGGGCGGTGACGGCCAGGTGGCCGCGCTGGCCGTCGATGACCAGGTCGATGCCGCGGTCGTCACAGGCCATGACCTGCACCTGGCTGGCGCGGCCGTCCACATCCATGGCCAGCAGGCCGTCGCGCCGGCTGCGGTAGCTCAGCACCGTGGTCTGGCCCGCGACCTGGTAGCGCACCAGCTCGGGCGGCATCAGCGAGTTGCGGAAGCCGCCCGGCACGGTGGCCTGCACCCGAGCGTGGCGGCGGCGCGCGGCGCGCGCGAACAGGGCGCAGGCGATGGCCGCCTGGTCACGCTCGGCCGTGGTCGGTACGCGCTGCGCGGCCGGCTGCACGCGCTCGATGAAGTCGGTGGCGGTATCGCCCGCCAGGAAGGCATCGGCCCGCAGCGTGGCGACCAGGAAGTCCCGGTTGTGGGTGATGCCCTGGATGCGCGTGGCCTGCAGCGCGCGCGCCAGCTTGGCCGCGGCCTCGCGACGGGTCGGTGCATGGGCGATCACCTTGGCGATCATCGGATCGAAGTGCATGCCGATCACGCTGCCGGACTCGACGCCGGAGTCGTAGCGCAGCCCCGGGCCCAAGGCCGGCTGCCAGACGGCCACGGTGCCGGGCGAAGGCAGGAAGTGGCGCGTCGGGTCCTCGGCGCAGACACGGGCCTCGATGGCATGGCCGTCGATGCGCAGGTCGGCCTGCGTGAAGCCCAGCGGCTCGCCCTCGGCCACGCGGATCTGCTCGCGCACCAGGTCCAGGCCGGTGATCATCTCGGTCACCGGATGCTCCACCTGCAGGCGGGTGTTGACCTCCAGGAAGAAGAACTCGCGCCCGCTGAGCAGGAACTCCGCCGTGCCGGTGGAGTGGTAGCCGATGGCGCGTGCCGCCGTCAGGGCGGCCTGGCCCATGCGCTCGCGCAGCTCGGCGTCCACCGCGGGCGACGGCGCCTCCTCGATGATCTTCTGATGCCGGCGCTGGATCGAGCATTCGCGCTCGAAGACATGGACCAGATGGCCATGCCGATCACCCAGGATCTGGATCTCCACATGGCGCGAGCGCGCCAGCCAGCGCTCCATGAAGACCGTGCCGTTGGCGAACGAGGCCAGGGCTTCGCGGCGCGCACTGGCGATGGCCGCGATCAGCTCGTCGGGCGTGGCCACGATGCGCATGCCGCGCCCGCCGCCGCCGGCGGAGGCCTTGATCAGCACCGGGAAGCCGATGCGCGCGGCCGCCGCCTGCGTGGCGGCCTCAGGTTCGTCCGGCGCGATTTCGTGCGCCAGCAGCGTGGGCACGCCCAGGGTCTGCATCAGCCGCTTGGCGGCCAGCTTGTCCCCGATCTGCCGGATGGCATCCGGCGGTGGCCCGACCCAGTTCAGGCCGGCCGCGACCACCGCCTCGGCGAAGTCGGCGTTCTCGGACAGGAAGCCGTAGCCCGGGTGCACGGCATCGGCGCCGCTGCGCCGGCAGGCGTCGATCAGCTTGGGCACGCTGAGATAGCTGTCGGTGGCCGTCTGTCCGCCGAGCGCGATGGCCGCGTCGGCCTCACGCACGAAGGGCGCGTAGGCGTCGCCCTCGGCATACACCGCCACGGTGGCGATGCCCATGGCATGCGCGGTGCGCAGGATGCGGCGCGCGATCTCGCCGCGATTGGCCACCAGCAGGCGGCGGATCGGCCGCAGCGGCGGCAGGGTCTTCACATCCGCCATGTGCCGTACTCCTTGGTGCCGGCCACGGCCTGGCTGTGGCAGGCCGACAGCGCGATGCCGACCACGGTGCGGGTGTCGCGCGGGTCGATCATGCCGTCGTCGCTGACGCGCGAGGTGGCGTACAGGCCCTTGGACCGCTCCTCGGCCCAGTGCTCCACGGCGGCCACCCGCTTGAGGTTGGCCGCCTCGTCGAAGACCTCGCCGCGGCGCTCGGTCGCAGCGCGGTTGACGATGGTCATCACGCCGGCCATCTGCTTCGGCCCCATCACCGCGATCTTGGCCGTGGGCCAGATGAACGTGAAGCGCGGGCCGAAGGCGCGCCCGCTCATGCCGTAGTTGCCGGCGCCGTAGGAGGCGCCGCAGATCACCGTGATGTGGGGCACGGTCGAGTTGGAGACCGCATTGATCATCTTGGAGCCGTTCTTGGTGATGCCGTTCTGCTCGAAGTCCGTGCCGACCAGGAAGCCGGTGATGTTGTGCAGGAAGAGCAGGGGCACGTCGATCTGGTTGCACAGCTGGATGAACTGGGCTGCCTTCTCGGCGCTCTCGGAGAACAGCGCGCCGTTGTTGCCCAGCACGCCGACCGGGAAGCCGTGCACCGACGCCCAGCCGGTCACCAGCGTCGGCCCGTACAGCGGCTTGAACTCCTCGAAGCGCGAGCCGTCGACGATGCGGGCGATGACCTCGCGCATGTCAAAGGGTTGGCGCAGGTCCTCTCCGATGATGCCGATCAGGTCGTCGGCGTCGTGCACCGGCGGGTCCGGGCTGAGTGTGGGGCCCGGCCCCAGCTTGCGCCAGTTGAGATGGCTGACGACCTCGCGGCACATGCGGATGCCGTCCATCTCGTCCTCGGCCAGGTAGTCGCCCAGGCCGGAAATGGCGCAGTGCATCTGCGCGCCGCCCAGGCTCTCTTCGTCCGCATCCTCGCCGGTGGCCATCTTGACCAGCGGCGGCCCGCCCAGGAAGACCTTGGACTGGCCGCGGATGAAGATGTTGTAGTCGCTCATGCCGGGCTGGTAGGCGCCGCCGGCGGTGGACGCGCCGAACACCACCGAGATGGTCGGTATGCGCAGCTTGGACAGCTCGGTGATCTCGTAGAACAGCCGCCCGCTCTCGGCGAAGTGCCCGACCTCGCGGCGGATGGCGGCCTCGGGGTCGCCGTCGGACTCGCCGCGCAGGTCGGCGCCGGCCGACTCCACGAACTGCACATACGGCAGCCGGTTCTGGCGTGCGATCTCCAGCCCGCGCATCAGCTTCTTGGCATTGAAGGCATTGAAGGCGCCGGCGCGCACGGAGGGATCGTGGCCCAGGATCAGGCATTCCACGCCCTCGATCACGCCGATGCCGACGACGAAACCGGAGCCGACATTGAAGTTGGAGCGCCAGGCCGCCAGCGGGCTGATCTCCAGGAAGGCCGAGTCGCGGTCCAGCACCAGCGCGATGCGCTCGCGCAGCGGCAGCTTGCCGCGCTTGCGCATGCGCGCCAGAGTCTCTTCGCCGCCGCCGGCGGCAGCCTCGGCATACAGGCGGTCCAGCTCGGCCAGCGCGCCCAGCATCTGGGCGCGCTTGGCCTGGAAGGCGTCGGACCGGGTGTCGAGTTGGGTGGCCAGGACGGGCATGGGGCTCCAGTGGGGCTTGTCGGGTGCAGGCGGGCCGCAGTGTCTCAGCGTTCGAAGGCCAGCCGATAGGCCGGCCGGTCGGTGATGGTGTCCCACCAGCGCTGGGTGTGGGGCGTGAACACCTCGTCGATGCCCAGGTTGCGGGCCAGCACCAGTGCATAGCCGACACAGATGTCGGCAATGGTGAAGCGGTCGGCGCACAGGTAGCGGCGGTCGGCGGTGGCCGCCTCGACGCTGCGCATCCGCGCCGCGAACCAGCGCCGGTAGTCCGTCACCACCTGCGGGTTGCGCCGGTCCTCCGGCTCCAGCCGCGAGTAGCGCAGCACCAGCGTCTGCGGGAAGGTCAGCGTCGCGTCGCTGCGGTGCAGCCAGTTGAGATAGGCGCCGTAGTCGGCCTCGTTGGGACGCACGGCCAGGTCGGTCGGGCCGTAGCGGTCCACCAGGTACTGGCAGGCGCCGGCGGACTCGGTCAGCAGCACCGGCCCGTCGACCAGCGCCGGCACCGTGCCCAGCGGGTTGATGGCCAGGTAGGACTTGGTCGTCACCCGCGGCGGAAAGGGCATGGTGATCAGCTCGTGGTCCAGCCCCATCTCCAGCAGGGTCCAGAGCGGACGCATCGAGCGCGCGCGGGTGCAGTGGTAGAGCTGGATGGTCATGGCTGTCGGTCCAGGCCGCAGGGCAGGGCTGCGGGTCGGCGAGCTTACCCAGGACCGGCCGCCAGCCAGTGTCGGCCGCGCGACAACGGGGTGACGTCGGGCCTGCGGCCCCGCCGCAGACCCATGGCTTGAGCCGACTGAGCGGTCCGCGCGGCAAGCCAGCCGCCGGGGTGCGTACGATGGTGGCCCCACGACGGCATCGACACCATGACGGCATCCTCGGCAACTTCATCGCAGCCGGTCACCGGCCCGCTGCGCGGCATCCGCGTGCTCGACCTGGCGCGCGTGCTGGCGGGACCCTTCAGCATGCAGAACCTGGGCGACCTGGGCGCGGACATCATCAAGGTCGAGCGGCCCGGCGTGGGCGACGAGTCGCGCCACTGGGGCCCGCCGTTCATGGCCGATGCGCAAGGCCAGCCGACCCGGGAGTCGGCCTACTTCCTGTCCGCCAACCGCAACAAGCGGTCGGTGGCCATCGACTTCACCAAGCCCGATGGCCAGGCCCTGGTGCGCCAGCTGGCCGAGACGGCCGATGTCTGCGTCGAGAACTTCAAGGTCGGCGACCTGGCCCGCTATGGCCTGGACTACGCGACGTTGTCCAAGCTCAACCCGCGGCTCATCTACTGCTCCGTCACCGGCTTCGGCCAGGACGGTCCCTATGCCGAGCGTCCGGGCTATGACTACCTGTTCCAGGGCCTGAGCGGGCTGATGAGCGTGACCGGCGAGCGCGACGACCGCCCGGGCGGCGGGCCGCAGCGCGTGGGCGTGCCCATCGTCGACATGTTCACCGGCATGTATGCCAGCGTGGCCATCCTGGCGGCGCTGCGCCACCGCGACCTGAGCGGCGAGGGCCAACACCTGGACATCTCGCTGATGGGCGCGGTGATGTCGCTGTGCGGCGGCCACCTGTCCAACTACATGATCAGCGGCAAGATGCCGGTGCGCACCGGCAATGTGTCGCCCAACATCATGCCGTACGGGGTGTTCCCCTGTTCCGACGGGCCGATGATCGTGGCCAGTGCCAACCAGGGGCAGTTCCGGGCTTTCTGCAAGGCCCTGGGCCACCCCGAGTGGGCCGACGACCCGCGCTTCATCACCAATGGCGCGCGCATCGAAAACCAGGAGGTGCTGAACCGGCTGTTCTCGGCGGTCACGGTGCAGCGCAGCCGTGCCGAATGGGACCAGATCCTGCTGGACAGCGGCGTGCCAGCCGGGCCGATCAACAACTTCGGCCAGGCACTGGCCCATCCGCAGGTGCAGCACCTGCAAAGCCGCATCGGCCTGCCGCACCCCAGCGGTGTCGACGCACCGGGCATTGCCAGCCCGATGCGGTTTTCCAAGTCGCCGGTCAGCTACCGCCGCCCGCCGCCGATGCTGGGCCAGCACACCCGCGAGGTGCTGGCCGAGCTGGGCCTGGACGAGGCCACGCTGGCGGACCTGGCCCGCAGCGGCGCGATCGGCGGCTGAGTGGCCGGGTGCGGGCGGCGCAGTATCACGGGGCAGCCGGCTGGACGCCGACCAACCGCCTGCGGCCTCGCATTGGCGTTGTGAGCCGGGTGGCCGTCAGAAGCTGGCCCACTCCGCGTCGGCGGCGGCCTTGGCGGCAACCGGGGAGGCCGGTCCTGCGGTGGGCACTGCCGGCATGTCGCCGGTGCCGGTCCTGGGCCGCTCCACGCTCCTGGTTCGGTCCGGCCCACGGCGATCAGAGGACGTGCCGCCCGGCACCGCAGCCTGTGAGGCCTCCTCTTTCGGTGCGAGCCTGAAGACCGCCACCGCCTGCACCAGTTGCTGCGCCTGCCCCTTCAGGCTCTCGGCGGCCGCGGCGCTCTCTTCCACCAGGGCCGAGTTCTGCTGAGTGGCCCGGTCCATCTGGTTGACCGCTTCGCCCACCTGCGCCACACCCGCACTCTGCTCGGTGGAGGCGGCTCTGATCTCGCCCATGATGTCCGTCACGCGCCGGATCGATGTGACCACCTCCGTCATCGTCACGCCGGCCAGGTCGACCAGGGCCGTGCCCTGCTGGACGCGCTCGACGCTGGCGTTGATCAGGTCCTTGATCTCCCTGGCGGCCTGCGCCGCCCGGCTGGCCAGGCTGCGCACTTCTGCCGCCACGACCGCGAAGCCGCGCCCCTGCTCGCCGGCACGGGCGGCCTCGACCGCGGCATTGAGCGCCAGGATGTTCGTCTGAAAGGCGATGCCGTCGATCACGCCGATGATGTCGGCGATCTTCCTGCTGCTGTCGTTGATGCCCTTCATGGTGGTCACCACCTGGTCCACGACGTCGCCACCCTTGACCGCCACGGCCGAGGCGCCCAGCGCCAGCTGGTTGGCCTGCCGGGCGTTGTCGGCGTTCTGGCGGACGGTCGAGCCGAGCTCCTCCATCGAGGCAGCCGTCTCCTGCAGGGCGCTGGCCTGCTCTTCAGTACGGCC
>JBJXHB010000036.1:0-2785 GCA_046160725.1 Aquabacterium sp. | reverse complement strand
GCACCAGGTCGCCAGCAGGGTGGCCGACGCGGTCGTTGACTGACTTGAAGTGGTCCAGGTCCAGGCACAGCAGCGACAGCGGCCGCTCGCTGCGCCGTGCCGCATGCACGGCGCGGTCCAGGCTGTCCATCAGGAAGCGCCGGGTGTGCACGCCGGTGCCGGCGTCGACCGTGGCCTGGCGGTACAGGCGCTCGTGCAGCACGGCGTCCAGGCTGCCCTGCGCATGGAAGCGCAGCACCGCCTCGCCGACGCGGACCAGGTCGCCCTCGCAAAGCGCCTGCGCGCCCTGCAGCGCGCGCTCGTTGAGCCAGGTGCCGTTGCGCGAGTTCAGGTCATGCACAGTGACGCCATCATCTCCGCTGCGGACCTCCGCATGTCGGCGGCTGATGCCTGGGCTGTCGATGCAGATCTCGCAATCCGGTGCCCGTCCGAGCCGGATGGCCGCGCCGTCGAGCTCCCAGCGGCCGCCGTTGGCCGTGCCGCTGACCAGGACCAGGCAGGCGCGGCTGCGCAAGGGGTCGTCCATGGCCTGAAGCAGCGACACCTGCGACCGGTCCAGTCGCATCGTCGTCATGTCCTGGCCTGCCGGATAGCTGCTCGGTGGCATGGCTGGCTTATCGGCCAGCGTTGCGGAAAGTTGATGCGGCCGGCGCGGCGCGGACGATCAGGCGGCGCGCAGCCGCATGCCCAGGCCTTGCGGGGTCATGGTGAACTTCAGCCGCTCGGCCGGCTCGCTGCCATCGGCGGTGGCCACCGTCTCCAGGTCGAAGCGCGCCAGCAACATGCCCAGCACCATCTTCATCTCCATCAGCGCCAGGTAGCGGCCCGGACACATGCGCGGCCCGGCGCCGAACGGCATGGAGATGCGCTTGACGTTGTTGCCGCCGGCCAGGGCGTCGTCGCCCAGCCAGCGCTCGGGCCTGAAGGCCGCGGCCTGTGGCACCAGGCGCTCGTCCACGCCGTCGCTGCGCATCAGGCCGACGACGATGGTGCCGGCGCGGATGCGCACGTCGCCGACCACGCCGTCCTTCAGCGCCTGCACCGGCAGCTGCGGCGCCACCGGCTTGAGCCGCATGGTCTCGTGGGCGCAGGCCTCCAGGTAGTCCAGCCGGCCCAGCTGCTCCTGGCTCGGCGCCACCGTACCGCCCAGCACCTCTCGCGCCTGGGCCTGGGCCCGGGCCAGCGCCTCGGGATGGGTCTTCAGCAGCCAGATGCACCAGGCCAGGGTGTTGGCCGTGGTGTCCTCGCCGGCCAGCAGCATGGTCAGCACGTTGCCGGCGACCTGGTCGTCGTCGATGCCGCTGTCGGGCGCGTCGGCGGCGACCAGCATCGCCTCCAGCAGGTTCATCGGATGGGCGCGCCGGGCCGGGTCGGCGGCCAGCCGCGCGCGCGCATCGGCGATGAAGCGGTTGACCGCCACATCCACCTCGGCCAGCGCCCGGTCCAGCGCCCGGTCCGACGGCAGCTTGAACCAGCGCCAGTACGGCACGGCCGAGATCAGGCGGGTGAACAGCTTCGGGAAGATGTGGTCCAGGTGGCGCTGGATGACGTCGTCGTCGGACTCCAGCGTGTTGACATCGGTGCCGAAGGCCAGGCCGGAGATCGCATCGACCGTGAAGCGCATCAGGTCGGCCTGCAGGTCGATGGTGCGGCCGGCCTGCGCGGCCTGGCCCCAGCGCCCGTGCAGCCGCTCGGTGCACCGCACCAGCGACGGGAAGTAGGACTTGACATGGCCCGGGTCGAAGGCGCTCATCACCATGCGGCGCTGGCGCTTCCACATCTCGCCCTCGGAGCCGAACAGCCCGGGCTTGAGCCCCATCTCGCGGCCGATGGCCTCCAGCCGCTTGGTGCGCCGGAATCCGTCGGGCCGGTCGCGCAGCACCTGCTGCACCACCGCATGGTCCGACACCACCAGCAACGGCCCGCCCATGGTCAGGCGGTAGTACGGTCCGTATTCGCGGGACCAGGCCTCGAAATGCTGGTGGATGCGGTCGATGCGGATCTGCGGCAGGTTGCCCAGCACCGGCCACGGCCGCGGGCCGGGCAGGCTGTCGTAGTCGCGCAGGGCCTTGGCGGCGGGCAAGACGGCGGTTTCATTGGCGGCATTCATCGGTTGGCACTCTCCTGCGGGTGGATTGTCGTGCGCGGTGCAAGGGCAACCGTCTCATCGGCATGGCGGCGCTGGCCCCGGAGGGTACCCGCGGAGAACGGTCGCACAGGGCCGCAGGGAAGCGGTCGTCGCCCAGGCCCGAGAGCAGGGCCTCGAGATGGGGTCAACCGGGAGAAATCGCGCTGTAACTGAACGAGATGGCTCACGATGAAGCACAAGTAATATGGTTGTCGTATTCATACTTCGCCAAGCGCTCGGAAACGAAACCTCGCCTCCAGCGCAGCCCATGCTGCTGAACCTGACCCGATGAGCGCTTCACCCGGCGGCCCGTTGCCGCCCGCCCCCTGGCTGTTGGCCGACATCGGCGGCACCAATGCCCGCTTCGGCTGGATGGCCGCACACGGCCAGCCGGTGACCCTGGTGCGCAGCCTGGAGGTCAGCCAGCATGCCGGCCCGGCGGCGGCAGTGGCCGCCTATCTCGCGGGGGTGGCGCCACTAACCAACGGTGCCGCGCCGCGCAGCGCAGCCCTGGCTGTGGCCAGTGCGGTGGGCCAGGCGCCCTTCGTGATGACCAATTCGGGCTGGCTGTTCGACCGCGCGGCGCTGGCCCGGGCGCTTGGGCTGGAGGTGCTGCTGCTGCTCAACGACTTCGAGGCCCTGGCGTTGTCGCTGCCC
>JBJXHB010000035.1:0-7249 GCA_046160725.1 Aquabacterium sp. | reverse complement strand
CCCACGTCCGCCACGGTGCGCACACCGCCGCCGACGGTGAGCGGGATGAAGACCTGGGACGCAACAGACTCGATGATGTGCAGGATCAGGTCGCGGTCATCGCTGGTGGCCGTGATGTCCAGGAAGGTGAGCTCGTCGGCGCCCTGGTCGTTGTAGCGGGCGGCGATCTCCACCGGGTCACCGGCGTCGCGCAGGGCCACGAAGTTGACGCCTTTGACTACCCGCCCGGCGGTCACGTCCAGGCAGGGAATGATGCGCTTGGCCAGCATCGGCCCCTACCCGGCCGCCAGTTCGTCGGCACGCACCTGCGCCGCGGCAAAGTCGAGTGCGCCGTTGTAGATCGCGCGGCCGCAGATCACGCCGTCGATGCCCTCGTGCTCGACCGCGCACAGCTGCTCGATGTCGGCCAGACTGGCCAGGCCACCGGAGGCAAACACCGGGATGCTCAGGCCCTGCGCCAGGCGCACCGTGGCCTCGATGTTGATGCCGGTGAGCATGCCGTCGCGTCCGATGTCGGTGTAGATGACACCCTCGACGCCGTAGTCCTCGAACTTGCGGGCGAGGTCCAGCACCTCGTGGCCCGTCAGCTTGCTCCAGCCGTCGGTGGCCACGCGGCCGTCCTTGGCGTCCAGGCCGACCATGATGTGCCCGCCGAACGCAGAGCAGGCGTCTTTCAGGAAGCCCGGGCTCTTGACCGCCGCGGTACCGATGATGACGTAGCTCAGGCCGTCGTCCAGCCAGCGCTCGATGGTGTCGAGGTCGCGGATGCCGCCGCCCAGTTGCACCGGGATCTCGTTGCCGACCGCCTTGATGATGGACTTGATGGCCAGCTCGTTCACCGGCTTGCCTGCGAATGCCCCGTTGAGGTCGACCAGGTGCAGCCGGCGTGCACCCGCGGCCAGCCAACGGCGTGCCATCGCGGTCGGGTCTTCGCTGAAGGTGGTGACGGCCGCCATGTCGCCTTGTTGCAGGCGGACGCAATGGCCGTCCTTGAGGTCGATGGCGGGTATCAGCAGCATGGCACGTGGGCAGGGCTGAGGCGGAGCCGGCCAGATGCCGCAACAGTATGTGGCAGGGTCCGGGTCGAGTGGTCGACAGGCGTCAAGGGCTCCAGTCCAGGAAGTTGCGGTACAGCGTCAGACCGGCGTGGGCACTCTTCTCGGGATGGAACTGGGTGGCAAAAATGTTATCCCGCGCGATGGCGCTGGTAAAGCACCCGCCATAGTCGGTGTCGCCGACGCTGTGGTGCGCCACCGACGGCTGCGCATGAAAGCTGTGCACGAAATAGAACCAGGCGCCGTCGGTAATGCCCCGCCAGAGCGCATGGGGCTGCGCCTGGCGCACGCGGTTCCAACCCATCTGCGGCACCTTGAACCGGCTGCCGTCGGCCTGCAGCCGCCCGGCAAGGTCGAAGCGCACGCATCGTCCCGGCAGCAGCCCGAGCGTCGGCGTGTCCTGCTCCTGGCTGGCGTCCAGCAGCATCTGCATGCCGACACAGACACCGAACAGCGGCTTGACGGCGGCCGCCTCCATCACCGCGCCGCGCAGACCACTGGCGTCGAGCTCGCGCATGCAGTCGCGCATGGCACCCTGGCCAGGCAGCACCACGCGGTCGGCTGCGCGCACCCGGCCCGCGTCGGCCGTCACCTCGACCTGGACATCACGGTCAGCCGCCGCGTGCAGCAACGCCTGCCACACCGAGCGCAGGTTGCCCATGCCGTAGTCGACGATGGCCACCAGTCGTGTCATGGGGAGGTGCGCGAAGCCGCTGTAGCCGGTGCCGGACCTGTCAACCCTGCAGCGTGCCCTTGGTCGAAGGAATGGTGCCCGCAGCCCGCGGGTCCGCGGCCAGCGCCATGCGCATCGCGCGGGCAAAGGCCTTGAACACGGTCTCGCACTGGTGGTGGGCGTTCTGGCCCTTCAGGTTGTCGATGTGCAGCGTGACCTGCGCATGGTTGGCAAAGCCCTGGAAGAACTCGAATGCCAGCTGGGTGTCGAAGCCGCCGATCATCCCGGACTTGAACGGCACGTCCATATGCAGGCCGGGCCGCCCGGAGAAGTCGATGACCACGCGCGACAGGGCCTCGTCCAGCGGCACATAGGCATGACCATACCGGTTGATGCCGCGCTTGTCGCCCACCGCCTGTGCCACGGCCTTGCCAAGCGTGATGCCCACATCCTCCACCAGATGGTGCCCATCGATGTGCAGGTCACCGGTGGCCTGGATCTCCAGGTCGATCAAGCCATGGCGCGCAATCTGATCCAGCATGTGGTCGAAGAAGCCGATGCCCGTGGCCAGCGCGGCGGTGCCGCTGCCGTCAAGGTCGACCCTGACGCGGATCTGGGTCTCCTGGGTATCGCGGCGGATGTCGGCAATGCGATTCATGATGGGTTTCGGCTCGCGCGGCGTGTGGGGTATCAGGCATCAGGCGGCGGGCGGCGCACCATCAGAGCGACGCCGCCAGCGCCGCCATCATCGCGCGGTTCTCGTCCGGCGCGCCAACGGTCAGGCGCAGGCAGTTGGCCAGCAGCGGATGCAGCCCGGCGATGTGCTTGACCAGCACGCCACGGTCGCGCATGCCGGCAAACGTGCGGGCGGCATCCGCCACCCGCACCAGGATCATGTTGGCCTCGCTCGGAAACGCCTCCACGCCGTCCAGCGCGGCCAGCGCCATCATCAGCCAGGCCCGCTGCTCGCGGATCAGCGCCGCCTGGGCGGCGTACACGTCGGCATGGGTCAGTGCGAATCGCGCGGCCTCGGCGTTCAGCACGCTGATGTTGTAGGGCGGGCGCACCTTGTCGATCTCGGCCACCAGTGCAGCGGCACCACAGAGATAGCCCAGGCGCACCCCGGCCAGCCCGAACTTGCTGAGCGTGCGCAACACCAGCGCATGGGGATGCGCCACCAGCCGCGGCAGCCAGCTTCGCGCAGCGAAGGGCTGGTATGCCTCGTCGAACACCACCAGGCCATCCTGCGCCGCCACGGCGGCCAGGATGCGCTCGATGACCGCGTCGTCGAACAGGTTGGCCGTCGGGTTGTTCGGATAGGCGATATAGGTCAGTGCCGGCCGGTGTTGCTCGATGGCCGAGAGCATCGCCGCCGGGTCCAGCTCGAAGCGCGCCGTCAGCGGCACGCCGACGAAGCGCAGGCCGCGCAACCGGGCCGACATCTCGTACATGACGAACCCGGGCAGGGGCGCCAGGATGGTGGCACCCGGCCGGTCGCAGGCGACGCTGAGCAGGTCGATCAGCTCGTCCGAGCCATTGCCCAGCATCAGCGCGCAGCCCACCGGCAGGCCGACATGGGCGGCCAACTCCTCGGCCAGAGCTGCCGGCTGCGCCACCGGATAACGGTTGATTGCGGCCTGTGCCAGCCGCTCTCCCAGCGCCTTGCGCAATGCGGGCGGCAGGGTGAAGGGGTTTTCCATCGCGTCCAGCTTGATCAGGCCGGCGCTGGGCTGGATGGCATAGCCGTGGGTGGACGTGACGTCCTGGCGGATCGTGCGGGCGATGCGGTCGGGCAGCGGTGTCGGTGTCATGGCAGCGTGCTCACAGGGTCGGATCAGAGGTGGCCGGTTCCAGCCGCAACAGCATCTCGCGTTCGCCGTCCTCGACCTTGCCCGTGTAACGGAACCCCAGGGACTCGTAGAACGCGCCCGCGGTGCCATTGGCCTCGACATGCGACAGGCCGACCTCGGCCACGCCCATGCGCCGGGCCTCGGCGATGACCCACAACATGGCCGCTCGCCCGTGGCCCTGCCGCTGGTGGCCCACATCGACCATCAGTCGCCAGACATACAGCTGCGATGCGGGCTTGACATGGTCCCAGCGTGCGTCGTACAGCAGCAGCATTCCGACCGGTTCACCACGTGCATAGAGACCCAGCGGCCGGCCCAGGGGCTGGTAGGCAGCCTGCGCCAGTGACCGCGACACCGGCGCCACGAAACCCTGCTGCTCGGGTGCCACCTTCAGAGCCATCAATGCCTCGGCGTTCTCGCCGGTGACAGGACGCACCTCGAAGCCGGGCAGCTCGGCCAGCGCCACCTCGGGCAGCAGGTCCTCGCCCAGCCGCAGGCGGGCGGCCATCGCATGGGCCGTGAAGCCCTCGCCATCGGCCAGCTCGGCGGCCACCGGGCCCAGCGCCCGGGCGCCCGCCGCGGTGACCTCGATCAGGCTGGAACGCTTGACGAAGTCGTAGACGCCCAGCGGCGAAGAGAAGCGTGCGCTGCCGGCGGTCGGCAGCACATGGTTCGGTCCGGCCACGTAGTCACCGAGGCTCTCGCTGGCAAAGGCGCCCAGGAAGATGGCGCCGGCGTGCGTCAGCAACGGCTCCCAGCGCCGGGGTTGCGCGGCGCTGATTTCCAGATGCTCTGGCGCCACCCGGTTGCTGATGGCACAGGCCTCCTCCATCGAGCGCGTCAGGACAAGCGCGCCCCGGCCGGCCAGCGACGCCGCGATGATGGCGCGCCGCGGCTGCTGCGGCAGCAGGCGGACGATGGCGGCCTGGACGGCGTCGAGATAGGCCGCGTCGGGCGACAGCAGGATGCTCTGGGCCAGCTCATCGTGCTCGGCCTGGCTGAACAGGTCCATCGCCACCCAGTCCGGCGGCGTGGTGCCGTCGGCCAGCACCAGGATCTCGCTCGGGCCGGCAATCATGTCGATGCCGACGCTGCCGAACACCTGGCGCTTGGCCGATGCCACATAGGCATTGCCGGGACCGCAGATCTTGTCGACCCGCGGCACCGTGGCGGTGCCATAGGCCAGGGCGCCGATGGCCTGTGCGCCACCGATGGTGAACACCCGGCTCACGCCGGCCACATGCGCGGCCGCCAGCACCAGCAGGCTGCGCTCGCCACCGGGCGTCGGCACCATCATCACGACCTCACCCACCCCGGCCACTCGGGCCGGCAGGGCGTTCATCAGCACCGACGACGGATAGGCGGCCTTGCCGCCCGGCACATAGATGCCGACCCGGTCCAGCGGCGTGACCTTCTGCCCCAGCCGGGTGCCATCGCGCTCGCGGTAGATCCAATCCGAGGCCGTGGCCTGGCGCTGGCGCTGGTGATAGGCCTCGATCCGCCAGGCCGCCTGGTCCAGCGCGGCGCGCTGGACCGCTGGCAGGGCCGCGTAGGCCTGCTCCAGCGTGGCCTTGGACAGCTCCAGCTCGGCCACAGACCCGGCCTGCAGCCGGTCGAAGCGCGCAGTGCAGTCCAGCACCGCGGCATCGCCGCGCGCCCGCACATCGGCCAGGATGGCCCGAGCCGCTTCATCCACGGCGCGGTCGGTGGCATCCTCGACCTTCAGCAGCGCCGCCAGGCGGCTGTCGAAGTCGGCTTGCCGGCTGTCCAGTCGGGCAATGTTGGGCGGGGTCATGGCAGCGGTCCTTTCAGCGCTCGGCCGTGGCCGCGGCAAATGCATCGAGCACCGGTCGCAGCGCGGCGCGCTTGAGCTTCAATGCTGCGGCATTGACGACGAGGCGGGCGCTGATGTCCAGGATGCGTTCGACCTCGACCAGGTGGTTGGCCCGCAGCGTCGAGCCGGTTGAGACCAGGTCGACGATGGCATCGGCCAGACCCGTCAGCGGTGCCAGCTCCATCGAGCCATACAGCTTGATCAGGTCCACATGCACGCCCTTGTCGGCGAAGTGCTGCCGCGCCAGCCGGGTGTACTTCGTGGCAACGCGAATGCGCGAGCCCTGCCGCACTGCGGCGGCATAGTCGAAGTCGGCCCGCGTCGCAACGCTCAGGCGGCAGCGCGCCAGCCGCAGGTCCAGGGGCTGGACCAGACCGTCGTCACCATGCTCCAGCAGGATGTCCAGGCCGGTCACGCCCAGGTCGGCGCCGCCGTATTGCACAGAGGTCGGCACGTCGCTGGCCCGCACCATGACGACGCGGACATCATCCCGCGTGGTGGCCAGCAGCAGCTTGCGCGACGCCTGCGGGTCCTCCAGCATGCCGATGCCGGCACGCGCGAGCATGGGCATCGTCTCATCGAAGATGCGGCCCTTGGACAGCGCAAGTGTGAGCATGGCAGGCGTGGGTCCGGGTGGGCCCGGGTCGCCTGGGCGAGACGCTGCGACGAAAGCCCGTTGACCTGGGCAGGCGCCGCGCGGCCCACCCGCGGCGCACCGCAGGCGGCAGCGTCAGTGGTGGTGACCTCCGGCCGACGGGCTCGGCGCGGTAAGGGTCTGGGCCGCGAACTCGGCCGGTGTGAGCGTCTTCATCGACAGGGCATGAATCTGCTCGCGCATTCTATCGCCCAGGGCCGCGTAGACCGCCTGGTGCCGGCGCACCCGCGACAGCCCATCGAACGCCGGGCTGACGATGGTGGCAAAGAAGTGGCGACCGTCGCCCTCGACCTCGAGATGGGTGCAGTCCAGGCCGGCGGCAATGAAGCCCCGGACGTCAGCAGGTGTGGGATCGGCCATGTGCAGGGGTTCAGTGTCGGATCTTGTAGCCGCGCCGCAGCAGCTCCAACGCGATGGCGGACACGACGAGGAAGGCACTGCCGACGATGGCCAGGCTGACCCAGGGCGAGGTGTCGCTGGCACCGAAGAAGCCGCGTCGAAAGCCATCGATCATGAAGAAGAATGGGTTCAGGTGGCTCAGGCCCTGCCAGAAAGTCGGCAGGGAGTGCACCGAATAGAACACGCCGGACAGGAAGGTCAGCGGCATGATGATGAAGTTCTGGAACGCGGCCAGCTGATCGAACTTGTCCGCCCACAGCCCGGCGATCAGCCCGAGCGCGCCCATCAGGCCGGCGCCCAGCAAGGCGAAGATCAGGATCCACCATGGTTCGACGAAGGTCGGCGGTGCGAACCAGACGGTGGCGATGAACACGCCGAAACCCACGGCCATGCCGCGCACCACGCTGGCACCGACATAGGCCGCGAACCAGGCCCCATGCGACAGCGGTGTGACCAGCAAAAACACCAGGTTGCCGGTGACTTTGCTCTGGATCAGCGACGAGCTGGTGTTGGCAAAGGCGTTCTGCAGCACGCTCATCATGACCAGGCCCGGCACCAGGAAGGCGGTGTAGCCCACGCCATCGAACACCTGGACCCGGTCGCTCAGCACATGGCCGAAGATCAGCAGGTACATCATGGCCGTGAGCACCGGCGCGGCCACAGTCTGGAAGGCAACCTTCCAGAAGCGCAGGACCTCCTTGCGGAACAGCGTCGACGCGCCCGTGAGGTTCATGACTGCACCTAATGTGGATAAGACATCTCCCATGAGATGTAAAAACGCAC